>JAUNHS010000158.1 GCA_030523805.1 Acinetobacter sp. | reverse complement strand
ACACCACAGCGGAAGAAATTTGGCGTGATACCGATGGCGAAGTGGATATTTTTGTGGCAGGTGTCGGAACAGGCGGCACAATTACAGGCGTGGGCGAAGTTTTAAAAGCTAAAAAGCCAAATGTAAAAGTTGTTGCTGTTGAGCCTGAAGCATCGCCTGTGTTAAGTGGTGGTCAAAAAGGCCCACACCCAATTCAGGGCATTGGTGCAGGTTTTGTGCCTGATGTGTTAAATACGCAAGTGTATGATGAAATCGTACAAGTGCCGAATGAAGCAGCATTAAATACAGCTCGTGCGATGGCAACACAGGAAGGTATTTTAGTCGGAATTTCAGCAGGTGCTGCGGTTTGGTCAGCATTGCAAGTAGCGAAAAAGCCTGAAAATGCAGGTAAATTAATCGTTGTAGTTGTGCCTGATTATGCAGAGCGTTATTTATCTACAGCGTTATTTGCGAATTTAGCAGATTAATCGTTTTATCTCAATCAAAAAAGATTAGTGCTTGAAAACACTAATCTTTTTTATGTATTAATCATGCCATTCATGATCACAGTCATGGCATTTACGATTATCCACTGTGTTATCTAATATTGTTCCTACTGTAAAACCAATCACAGCTCCCAAAAATCCACCAAATGCACCACCAATGATTGCTCCCACACCAGGCACAAGTAAAGCAATAATCGCCCCCACGACCACACCGACACCCACGCCAGTACTCATAGTACTTACAACCTTTTTATCTTTATGCAAATGTTCAATACGATGTGAACCACAACGAGTACATACTGACATTGTTTCGCTCCAATTTATACTAAGATATAAATATATTAATCATTAATGATATAAAAACCAACTAATTGCTGACGCTTTAGACGTAGATTTGGTAGATTGAATTAAAGCTGAATATAATGTACAAAATTTAATCCAAAAATAAAGCCATAAAAAATAGGCTAATATCCATTAGCCTATTTTTAGGACGAACCCAACATTAAAAATGTGCTTCAAAACCTACAAATGGCCCATGAAATTTCATTTTATGCTGTGTACCATTTTCTTTGTCTAACTGCACATCTAAAATACGATAACCTGCTTTTGCACCAATATCTACAATCGCATTATCCACAAAATTATATTTCACTTCGGCTAAAGCATCAGTCGCTTTCACATCATTATACTTGGTTGCCAATGCTTGAGCATTCACACGCCAGCCTGTAAATGGTAATTTCGCTCCAGCAGCCGCATATAACATTGGCAAAGTTTCGCTAATTTCTGCTTTCGCCCCTGTGCTTAAATTCGCTACATGACCATCTAAACGCTTTGCCGCAATCCCGACATCAGCACTCACGATATTGTCTAAAATTTCATAATACAAAATATAATCGGTATTATCCAATTTGATTTCATTCACAGCCGTATTGTTCAATTCAGCATTTTGCTTGATGCTCGTATGGCGAATTGCTGCATTTGGAATCAACGGTACAGGGTGTTCTACCGACAATGCCAATTGAGCCGTGCCTTTTTTCTCTAAAGATTGCTCATTTGCTGTATTAAAATTGCTATTGCTTGCCGCTTGGTTTACATCGCCTTGCACGTGCCAATAGTCTGCACTCGCTTTTACACCAATCACATCGGCATGGCTTACACTCGCCATCGTCGTTGCCAGCATTGCGATTGCAATAGGTTGCCATTGTTTCATTTTTTCACCATTTTCATCATAAAAATGGCTATTTTAATCCAACAGAATGTAATTTATCATTGTTTTTATGTTTAATTTACAAATATCCTGCTTAAAAGCTATGCTATAATACTTGCCCGAACACTAAATTTGAGATGATGTTGCATGACTGAACCTGCGTTAATCCTAACCGACAATGCCGCAAATAAATTACGCCAATTGCGTGAAAGCGAAGGAAATCAAGAACTTATGCTCCGTGTATATGTTACAGGTGGTGGCTGTTCTGGTTTTTCTTATGGTTTTAACTTTGCTGAAAGCATCAATGAAGACGATGCCACCTTTGAAAATGGCGATGTGAAAATGCTGGTAGATGCGTTAAGTTATCAATATTTGGTGGGTTCAACGGTAGATTATATTGAAGGATTGGAAGGTTCACGCTTTGTGGTACACAATCCAAATGCAACAACAACGTGTGGTTGTGGTTCATCATTCTCTATTTAATTAAATAAAACAAGCATTTAAATCAAAAATCCTTGATAAACATCAAGGATTTTTTTAATTTTACAAATTCATATTGCTTATTTTCCAATACAAAATGAACTAAAAATCTTACCGAGTAAATCATCGGCACTAAATTCGCCTGTAATTTCGCTTAACGCATTTTGGGCCAAGCGTAACGACTCCGCCACCAATTCCCCTGCGTGATAATCCACCAACTGCTCACGAGCTTCTGCAAGATAATATTGCGTGCGTTGCATGGCATCTAAATGGCGTGTACGAGCAATAAAAGTATCTTCTTCAGGTTGAAAGCCTGCAAATTGCGTAATCACATCAATCAGCTGTTGAATGCCTTGCTGTTGCTGTGCCGACACTATAGCACGTTTATAGCCTTGATATTCATCAACTTGAGCAGGGTGCGATGTTAAATCGCATTTATTGGCAATCATCAAACAGCGTTTCGCATTCAAATGATGGGCAAAAAATTGCTCTGCCACTGCCAAAGGCTGTTGCTCTTGGCTTATATCATACACAAACAGCAATAAATCAGCTTGTTCAATTTCTTTCATGGCACGGCGAATGCCTTCCTGCTCCACCACATCGCCTGTTTCACGCAAACCTGCAGTATCGGTCAGTGTAATCGGTAAGCCATTGAGCGTAATTTTCTCGTGCAACACATCTCGGGTTGTACCTGCAATATCAGTAACAATGGCACGATCCACGCCTGCTAATGCGTTTAATAGGCTTGATTTGCCTGCATTGGGCTTACCTGCAATGACCACTTGCAAACCTTCTCGCAATAATTGCCCTTGTCGTGCCGATTGTTGCACGCTTTTAACGGCATTTTGCACATCATCAAGCAAAGCTAAAATTTTTCCGTCTGCTAAAAAGTCAATTTCTTCTTCTGGAAAATCAATCGCTGCTTCGACATTGAGCCGTAAATGAATGAGTTTTTCCAATACATCATTAACACGCTGCGAAAATGCTCCCTGTAATGAACGCACTGCCGAACGTGCAGCAGCTTGTGAAGTGGCATCAATCAAATCGGCAATAGCTTCGGCTTGTACCAAATCCATTTTGCCATTTTCAAAGGCTCGCATGGAAAATTCGCCTGCTTGAGCAGGGCTTGCACCGAGTGCTAATAATCTTGCGAGTAAGGTATTTTGAATAACTACACCGC
>JAUNHS010000014.1:18829-23465 GCA_030523805.1 Acinetobacter sp. | reverse complement strand
CGAATGCAAAACAATTGGGTGAAACCAGTTTGATGTTTTTGGTGCATCCGACTTTGAGTGAGCAAGATTTACAGCAGACTTTAACTGCAATTGAAACCTTAAAAAATAAATTGGATTGATAATGAAAAAAGCAAATTAAGTCACAATTAAGGCTTAAAAATAGTGGTTTAATTTGCTATAATTTTTCGCAATCATCAAATCCCTGCATTTATTATGAAATCATTTATTCTCTCTCTCGCATCTAGCCATCGTTGGCTCAAACAAGGATTTCTCATTGTTGTAGATTTTTTAGTTTTTCCAATATTAATTTGGTTAAGCTATGCCTTGCGTGAGTTTGATTTGGGTGCTGAAGTTGTGCCTAATGTTGCATTCGGTGCGATATGGGTGTCGCTTTGTGCTGTCGTTAGTTTGGGAATTTGTGGGGTTTATCAATTTATTGTCCGTAATTTTAATGAAATTTTTATTGTCCGTTTAGCGATTGCAACATTTCTAACCATTGCTGCGTTGTATTTTATGGCATATAGCACGCAGGCCTTTATTCCAATGTCTATTCCGTTGATGTTTGGATTTATGATGTTTGCATGGGTGTGGTTAAGTCGTGGTCTGATTCGAACATTAATCCGTGGTTATTTACAACCTGATGTGATTAAAAAGCGTATTGCTGTTTATGGTGCGGGGGCAGCAGGGCAGCAAATTGTGGCAACATTAAGACGTTCACCAGACCATGAAGCAATATTTTTTATAGATGATAATTCGTCTTTATCAGGGCAGATGTTAGGCGGTTTAAAAGTTTATTCTGCATCGCAAGCGATTAAATTATTAGATAAAAAGCATATTGATGAAGTGTTGATCGCCTTACCGTCTATCAATAAGCAACGTAAAGCGGAAATTGTTAAATTTTTAGAGCCTACGGCACTGAAAATTAGTGAAGTACCAAGTTTGACACAGCTTGTCGATGGCAAAATTAAATTATCCGATATTCGTGAAGTGGATATTATGGATTTGCTTGGCCGTGATCCTGTACCACCGATTGATCATTTATTATTAAAGAATATTCATCATAAAGTTGTCATGGTAACAGGTGCAGGGGGGAGCATCGGTTCAGAGTTATGTCGTCAGATTGTGAAAAATCAACCGAAAATACTCATTTTATTTGAGATTACAGAGTTTGCATTGTATCGTATAGAGCAAGAGTTGAGTGCCAGTGCGACTTGTCAAATTATTCCGATTTTAGGGACGGTGCTAGATCAAGAAAAATTAGAACGTATTATTGCCCAATATCAAGTGCAGACTGTGTATCACGCTGCGGCGTATAAGCATGTGCCTTTGGTGGAATGTAATCCGATTGCTGGCTTAAAAAATAATGCTGTTGGTACGGCATGGAGTGTGAATGCGGCAGTGGCTCAAGGCGTGGAAACATTTGTTTTGATTTCTACTGATAAAGCCGTGCGTCCAACCAATGTCATGGGGGCATCAAAACGTATGGCAGAGCTGTATTGTCAAGCGATGGCAGAGCAACAGCAAGCGACACAAATTAGCATTGTGCGTTTTGGTAATGTGTTAGGCTCATCTGGTTCGGTTGTGCCATTATTTAAACAACAAATTGCTCAAGGTGGGCCTATTACAGTTACACACCCTGAAGTTACACGCTATTTTATGACTATTCCTGAAGCATCTCAATTGGTGATCCAAGCAGGGGCGATGGGTGAAGGTGGTGATGTATTTTTGTTAGACATGGGTGAGCCTGTGCGAATTCAGGATTTGGCACGTCAAATGGTTGCATTGAGTGGCTTAACTGTGCGAGATGAGCATAATCCACAAGGCGATATAGAAATTCATTATGCAGGTTTACGTCCAGGTGAAAAACTGTATGAAGAGTTATTGATTGACCAAGAAGATACGGAGATTACGCAACATAGTCGTATTTTACGTTCATATGAAAAATTTTATCCTTTAGCTGAAATGCAACAAGTTTTTCATAAAATCAATGTGTTAAAAGCCGTTGATACTGATATTGATTGGGCATTAACACAATTAGAGCATTATGTTGATGGTTATCAACGTAGTAAACAAGTGAAAGTAAATTGAGAATTTAGAAATTATGATTAAAAAAGCCATTCTCCCAGTTGCAGGACTGGGTACACGTTTTTTACCTGCAAGCAAATCTATTCCGAAAGAAATGGTAACGGTGGTGGATCGCCCAGCGATTGAATACGTGGTGCGTGAAGCGGTACAAGCAGGTATTGAGCAAATTATTTTGGTTACGCATTCATCAAAAGCAGCGATTGAAAATTATTTTGATCGCAATTTTGAGTTGGAAACTACGCTTGAACAAAAGAAAAAATACGATTTATTGGCAAGCATTAACGAGATTATTCCTGCTCATGTGAGTGTAGTGAGTGTGCGTCAGCCACAGCCTTTGGGTTTAGGTCATGCTGTGTTGTGTGCTAAAAGCATTGTGGGTGATGATGATTTTGCTGTGTTATTGCCTGATGTGTTGGTTAAAAACACCAATGAAAAGAATGATTTAGCCTTGATGATTGAGCGTTATCAACAGGCGAATGCAGCACAGATTATGGTAGAAGCTGTGCCTGAGCATTTGGTGGATCAGTACGGTATCGTGGATGTGGCAAGCATTCCAGCCGAAGGGCAAAGCCAAGTGATGCAAGGTATTGTGGAAAAGCCAAAAGTTGCCGATGCTCCGTCTAATTTATCGGTGGTGGGACGTTATGTGTTGCCAGCAAAAATTATGCAGTTGCTTGAGCAAACGCCAAAAGGGGCAGGCAATGAAATTCAGCTTACAGATGCGATTGCCATGCTGCAACAGACGGATACGGTGGAAGCCTATCGTATGATGGGGCAAACGTTTGACTGTGGCAGTAAATTGGGTTATTTAAAGGCGGTGTTGCATTATGGTGTGGAGCATCCGACTTTGGGTGCTGAGTTTAAGCAAATGATTCAGGCGTTGGATTTGTAAGGCGAATGTTCATTGGTGGTTTGGGTGAAGTTTATTGGAACACATACAGCCTATGACCGTATTGATGTGGAGACAATCAATGAATATTAGACCTATCCGTAATGACGATGATTTAACACAAGCATTCATTGCTTTAGAGCGAGTTTTTCAGGCAGAGAATGGTACGCCACAGGCAGATGAGCGTGATATTTTACTTACATTGATTGAAGCCTATGAAGCTAAACATTATCCAATTCATCATGCCAATCCAATTGCTGCGATTGAGTTTGCAATGGAACAGGCAAATTTAAAGCGTGAAGATTTAGCTCCTTATTTAGGTGCGAAAAGTAAAATATCAGAAGTGCTGAACGGTAAGCGGACTTTAAGTCTAACCATGATTAAAAATTTACATCATGGTTTAAACATTCCTTATGAAAGTTTAATCACTTGAACTGACATGATTTTAAAAGAGAACAGGTAATGAAAATTGCAGTATTTGGTCAAACGCTTTATGCAGGCGTGATGGCAGGCTTATGGGCGGAGACAGGGCATCAAGTCTATTGGCATACCAATAGTGAGCAAGAAATTGCCTATTCTTTTGATGAATCCTTAAACCGTCTGATTCAACAGCAGCAACAGCTTGGCACATTGCAAAATGTTGCTTTTGATGAAATTCCAACCGATGTGCAAGCCTATTTTTTTGCACTCAATGCGTCTGATGAAGCAATCGTTAGCCGTATGGTGCAGCAGTTGGCAGAGCGTGCCGAAGTACGGCCAAAATTAATGCTCAATGGTTGTACTTTTGGTTTACACGGCACAGAAAAATTAAAGCAATTTGCAGCCAAAGATGTATGGGCATATTTGCCAGATGTAATTCAAGAAGGCAACGCCATTCAAAGTTTTTTACAATTAAAACAAGTCGTTGTCGGGGCTGAGCAGGATTATGCCCTACAGCTGACACAGGAAATTTTGCGTCCATTTTTCCCGTTAAAGCAGCAATTTTTAACCATGCCGATTTTAGATGCAGAATTTACCAAATTAAGCATTTCAGGTATGTTGGCGACACGCATTAGTTATATGAATGATTTGTCGCAAGTGGCAGAAAAATTGGGCATTGATATTTTAAATGTACGTCAAGGTCTGGCATCTGATGGACGTATTGGTTCGGTGTATTTGTCGGCAGGCGTGGGCTTTGGTGGCGAAAACTTTTCCAATGATATTTTGACGCTTGCCAATACCGTACTCAATACAGGCGTGAAAAGCCGTTTATTGGAGCAAGTGTGGCAGATTAACGAGTCGCAAAAAGAGATTTTATTCCGTAAATTGTGGAATTATTATCACGGTAATTTAGCCGATAAAACCATTGCATTGTGGGGGGCGGCATTTAAGGAAAATACGTCTCGTATTGAATATTCTCCAACGTTGGCGATGATTGATGCGTTATTGGCACAAGGGGCAACGGTGCAATTGCACGATCCACAAGCCTTAGATGAAATTCGTAAACGTTATGCTCATCAAGCACGTTTAATTTTGTGTGATGATGCGTATGCCGCCACGCAAAATGCTCATGCTTTATGCTTGATGACCGCATGGAAACAGTATTTTAGCCCAGATTTTGTACGATTAAAACAGCAAATGCACCACCCGTTATTGCTTGATGGGCGTAATATTTATGACCCT
>JAUNHS010000014.1:0-18729 GCA_030523805.1 Acinetobacter sp. | reverse complement strand
AAAACAGCAAATGCACCACCCGTTATTGCTTGATGGGCGTAATATTTATGACCCTGCATTTATTAAATCGCAAGGTTTTGTCTATATGGGCGTAGGGCGAGAGTAAGTGAATATGAATAGCAACAATAAGAGCTTAATCAGTCAAGAAATGTCGCCATTAAGTCAGCTTGCTAAGCAATATCAGCACAAGCATTTGGTGGATTTTTTTGCAGAACAATCCCAGCGTTTTCAGCACTATTCGGTGCAGCTCAATCAACTCACGTTTGATTATAGCAAGCAACGTGTTGATGATGTGATTTTACAGCAACTGATTGATTTTGCTGAAAAACAACAATTATCTACATGGATTAAACGCCTATTTTCCAACGAGCAAGTAAACTATACCGAGCAACGTGCCGCTATGCACTGGGCATTGCGTTTGCCTGAGCAAGATAGCGAATTTGCCGATGTGGCACAGCCTATTCACGAGCAATTTAATCGCCTATATACATTGGTGGAAAAAATTCACGCAGGGCAATATCGTGGCGTAACAGGCGAAGTTATTCAAGATGTGGTCAATATTGGAGTCGGTGGTTCGGATTTAGGGCCGCTGATGGCATCGCACGCCTTGTCAGATTTTAAACAGCAAACGGCAAAACCGTTCAATGTCCATTTCGTTTCTACTATGGACGGCAGTCAATTATCGGATTTGTTGCACCAATTACGTCCAGAAACGACATTGTTTATTATTTCATCAAAATCGTTCGGTACGATTGATACCTTGTCTAATGCTCAAACCGTGCGTTTGTGGCTAGAAAAATCGCTTGGGCAACGTGCCGCCGTGTTAAATAACCATTTTATTGGCATTTCTACACGCAGCGATAAAATGACCGAATGGGGCATTGCACCACAAAATCAATTCCTGCTGTGGGATTGGGTAGGTGGTCGTTATTCGTTATGGTCGTGCATTGGTTTGCCGATTATGCTGACCATTGGCGTGGCGGGATTTAAGCAATTTTTGGCTGGGGCGTATGCGGTGGATACGCACTTCCGTCAAACCGATTTTAAGCACAACATTCCTGTGTTGATGGGGTTACTAGGCATTTGGAATAGTAATTTTTTAAATATTCAGACCCATGCCATTTTACCGTATGATGGTCGTTTAAAATATTTTGCTGCTTATTTACAGCAGTTAGAAATGGAATCTAATGGTAAATCGGTGCAACGTAACGATGAAAAAGTAGATTTTGCCACTTGTCCGATTTTGTGGGGCGATGTTGGGCCAAATGCTCAGCACGCTTTTTATCAGTTATTGCACCAAGGCACGCAGGCAGTGAGTTGTGATTTTATTGCACCGATTCAGCGTTATAATGCACAGCAATTTACCTATGCCGAAAATGCCGAAGCCTTGACCGAGCAACATCATTTAGCGATTTCAAATTGCTTGGCTCAATCTCGTTTATTGGCATTTGGCAATCAAGCCTTGAGTGCGAATGAATTGGCGAATTTACCCTTGTACAAACAATATGCAGGCAATCAGCCGAGTACCACGATTTTATTGCAAGAACTCAATCCGTATAGTTTGGGAATGTTGATTGCTTTGTATGAACACAAAGTTTTTGTGCAATCGGTGATGTGGAATATCAATCCATTTGACCAGTGGGGCGTGGAAAAAGGTAAAGAAATTGCCAATCAAATTTTACCGATTTTAAACCGTACACAGCATGATTTATCAGCATTGGATAGTTCAACACAGGGTCTATTGAAGCTCTTTTTGGAGAATGGTCATGGCTAATATTTTAGTTACAGGTGGGGCAGGTTATATCGGTTCGCATACCTGTGTAGAATTATTAAATGCAGGGCATCAAGTTGTTGTGTTGGATAATTTATCCAATAGTTGTGAGTTATCATTGCAACGAGTTCAGCAAATTACAGGGAAAACATTGACCTTTATCAAAGGCGATATTTTAGATGCTCAAGTGTTGGACAGCATTTTTCAGCAACATCATATTGATGCGGTGATTCATTTTGCAGGCTTAAAAGCGGTGGGCGAAAGTCAAGAAAAGCCGTTGATTTATTTTGAAAATAATATTGCAGGGACGGTGCAATTGGTACAAGCGATGCAACGTGCGGGCATTTATACCATTGTGTTTAGCTCATCGGCAACGGTGTATGATGCGGCTAATGTTTCGCCACTCAATGAAGATATGCCAACAGGAATGCCGAACAATAATTACGGTTATACTAAGCTGATTTGTGAGCAGATTTTGCAAAAAACGGCAGCGACCGATGAGCGTTGGTCGGTGGCATTATTGCGTTATTTTAATCCTGTTGGGGCACATGAAAGTGGCTTGATTGGCGAAGATCCACAAGGTATTCCTAATAATTTAATGCCTTATGTAACGCAAGTGGCAGTTGGTCGCCGTGAAAAATTGTCTATTTATGGCAATGATTATGATACGGAAGATGGCACAGGCGTGCGTGATTATATTCATGTAGTGGATTTGGCAAATGCACATTTGTGTGCTTTGAATTATCGTTTGCAACATACAGGTTGCCGTGCGTGGAATATCGGTACGGGTAATGGTTATTCGGTGTTGCAAATCAAAAATACCTTTGAACAGGTCAATGATATTGCCGTTCCGTATGAATTTGCTCCACGCCGTGCAGGCGATGTGGCGACGTCTTTTGCCAATCCACAACGTGCAGAGCAGGAGCTGGGCTGGAAAGCTCGTTTTGGTTTAAGTGAAATGCTGCGTGATAGTTGGCGTTGGCAACAGCAAAATCCAAATGGCTATCGTGATGTGTAAATGATACATTCCAATAAAAAACGCCCAATTCAGAGTAAATTGGGCGTTTTTGTTATGCGATTTATGCTCGTTTTACACACGACCTTGTGTAAAATAGTCGGCATCAAATTGCATAATCATATCGTATTCCGATTGAATTTTTAGCAAACGGGCTTTTAAATCAGGTGCAATGCGTGCGGTAAAATAGCGTGCCAATTGGATTTTATTTTGATAAAAATCATCATTTTGAGCAACATTTTTAGCATGAGCAGCGTGGGCGATTTTGGCAAACATATAGCCAAAGCTGAGCAAACCAATCACGTGCAAATAATCTACAGCGACATGATTGCTAAAATCAGCATTTTCTTTGCTTACTTCTAAAATATAGCGAGTAATTAATTCCGCTTCATCACACATTCTCAACGTCGCATCTTTAATGAAGTTAAGTTCAGTCGGTAAGGCTTGCACATCTTGGCGAATATCACTTAAATATTCAGCTAAATATGCCCCTTGGCATTTGATGGTTTTACGACCAATCAAATCTTGCGATTGTACGCCATTGGTTCCTTCGTAAATTTGGGCAATACGCAAATCACGCACGCATTGTTCCATGCCCCATTCACGGATATAACCATGACCACCAAAACACATTTGAGCATCAAGTGTCGCTTGGAATGCAGTATCGGTGAGATAGGCTTTGGCAATTGGCGTTAAAAGTGCAACACGGTGATTGGCTTTTTTAACCGCTTCGCTATCGGTAGAATATTTAGTAATATCAAGCTGTTGCCCCACATAAACGGCAAATGCACGACTGGCTTCATTATTGGCACGCACATTTAAGAGCATACGACGCACATCGCCATGCACTAAAATGCTATCAGCCGCTTTATCAGGCGATTGCACCCCTGAAGCACTGCGACCTTGTAGACGGTCGGTGGCGTATTGGGCAGCATTTTGGTAGGCAAACTCACTCGCTCCTAAACCTTGAATACCCATAGATAAACGCTCATAGTTCATCATGACAAACATGGCTGCCAAGCCTTCATTTTCCTTACCAACGAGATAGCCTGTTGCCCCGTCAAAATTCATCACACAGGTTGCTGATGCTTTAATGCCCATTTTATGTTCAATAGAGCCTGTATTCACGGCATTGCGTTCGCCTAAGCTGCCATCATCATTCACTAAAAATTTAGGCACGATAAACAGCGAAATGCCACGAGAACCTGCAGGTGCATTTGGTGTTTTAGCCAGTACCAAGTGAATGATATTTTCGGTTAAATCGTGGTCGCCCCCTGTGATGAAAATTTTTGTGCCTGTGATTTTGTAGCTACCGTCTGCTTGTGGCTCGGCTTTACTTTTGATAATGCCCAAGTCCGTGCCTGCGTGTGGCTCAGTTAAACACATCGTACCTGACCATTCGCCTGAATACATTTTCGGTAAATAGGTGGCTTTTTGCTCGTCTGATGCGTAGCTAGATAACGCCATGCCTGCACCAACAGTTAGCAAAGGGTAGAGCGTGAATGATGGGTTGGTGGCGAACATCATTTCATCGGCAAGTACTGTGAGCATTTTCGGCATGGCAGCACCGCCCCATTGCTCATCTGCACCGAGACCAATCCAACCACCTTCGGCATATTGGCGAAAGGCTTCTTTAAAGCCGTCTGGCGTGCTAACTTCGCCTTGATGAAAGGTTGCTCCTTGTTCATCGCCACTACGGTTGAGTGCGAGCAAAACATTTTGTGAAAATTTCGCCATTTCTTCTAAAATGGCATTGGCTGTATCGCCATCTACATGGTGTAAATTTTCATGTTGTTGCCAAAATTGATTGGCATGAAACACATCTTGCAAAATAAATTGCATATCTTTTAAGGGAGCTTGATAAATTGGCATGGTAAAGTCCTTAATTTTAAATGTGGTTGAAGATTAAAATAACCATTCGTTATCTTGCAATGCTTGTAATGGTGCAAGCCCTGTCGCTAAAATTTGTTGATGAGCATTGGCACGTGGCAAAATTTTAGCAAAATAGAATTGGGCAGTTTTGATTTTTGCACGATAAAATGCTGCATCTTCGCTATTGGCTTGCAAGGCGTGTTGAGAGATGGCAGCCATTTTTGCCCAGAAATAAGCCAAGCAGACATAACCTGAATAGAATAAATAATCTACAGCCGCTGCACCGACTTCATCCGCATTTTGTGTAGCACGTTGGGCAATGTTTTGTGTGATTTGTCCCCATTGCTGTGTATAATGTGCCAATGGTTGAACAAATTCTGCAAGCTCCTGTTGTGCTTGATGTTTTTGGCAAAATTCTACAATCAACTGCGTGAAGTTTTGCAATAATTTTCCTTGCGATTGCAATACTTTACGACCAAGTAAATCTAATGCTTGGATTTCAGTTGTACCTTCATATAAGCAAGCAATGCGTGTATCACGCACGATTTGTTCCATGCCATGTTCGGCAATAAAGCCATGTCCACCAAATACTTGCACGCCTTTATTGGCAGCTTCATAGCCTGTTTCGGTCAAAAAGGCTTTGGCAATTGGCGTAAGGAAAGACAATAAATCATCAGCATATTGGCGTTCTTGTTCGCTTTCGGCTTGCTCGGCAACATCTACCCATTGCGATAAGAAATAAACCAACGCACGACCACTTTCAGCAAAGGCTTTTTGCGTTAAAATTAACTGACGTACTGCTGGGTGTACCAAAATTGGATCGGCTGCACGTTCAGGATTTTTTGCTCCTGACAAGGCACGCATCGCAATACGCTCTTGAGCATAGCGAATTGCCCCTTGGAATGAACCTTCAGCTGCAGATAAACCTTGAATAGCTGTACCAATACGAGCCGTATTCATAAAGGTAAACATACAATTTAAGCCACGATTTTCAGGGCCAATCAAGTAGCCTTTTGCTCCATCAAAATGCATGACACAAGTAGAATTACCATGAATACCCATTTTATGCTCAATCGCACCGCACTGTACTTGATTGCGTTCGCCCAATTCCCCATTGTCCTGTACGTTGAATTTAGGCACAATGAACAGCGAAATGCCTTTCGTACCTGCAGGAGCGTTTGGCAAGCGTGCTAAAACAATATGCACAATATTGTCCGCCATATCATGCTCACCAGCAGAAATAAAGATTTTTTCGCCTGTAATGGCATAGCTACCATCAGCATTTGGCTCGGCTTTGGTACGAATTAAGCCCAAATCAGACCCTGCGTGTGATTCAGTCAGACACATTGTTCCTGTCCACTCGCCAGAAACAAGTTTAGGTAAAAATAAGGCTTTTTGTTCATCTGAACCGTGGTGTTCAATGGTACGCACTGCACCGTGCGATAAGCCTGGATACATCGCCCAAGCCCAGTTTGCCGTGCCTTTCATTTCAGAAATCACGGTATCTAATAAATTCGGCAATGCCTGACCACCAAATTGCTCCGATGCGGTCAATGATGGAAAGCCAAGTTCTACATATTGCTGATAGGCTTCTTTAAACCCTGTTGGCGTTTTGACTTCACCATTTTGCCAAGTACAACCTTCACGGTCGCCCACTTGGTTGAGTGGTGAAAGTGTTTGCTCACAAAAATCTGCTGCGGCCTGTAAATACTGATTGATTAAATCACGGTTTACCATGCCTTGAAAGTGGGGAATATTGGCATAATGCTGCTCTGCATTTAAAACTTCATGTAATACAAAGTGCATATCTCTTAATGGTGCTGTGTATTGTAATGGCATAATGTACTCCAAACATATCCTTAAATCATAGATGCTTCCATCTTGTTAGAAAACAGCAGAATGTGCAAGGACTTTTTTGACAAATCGCAAGGGCGAAAAGGTCAATAAAAGCTGAATGATGAATATAACCACAAACACACGCATAAAAAAGGGCTTACATAATGCAAGCCCTTTGTGGTGATGATGAGATTTTAATCATCTTTATGTGAAGTATAAGCATAATTATAGTTGTAGCCATAACCATACTTACCGCCACCTGCTTCACGCAGAATGTCATTTAAGATAAAGCCGTTAATCTTAATTCCTGCTTGTTGATAACGATTAACCACTAAATCTAACTCGCCCAATTGTGTTTTCGCATAACGTGCCACAATTAAGTTAATGCCACTATGCTGTGCGATGACGATACTATCGGTAACAGCCAAAGTTGGTGGTGTATCAATAATAATACGCTCATAACGCTGGCTTAATTCTTCAAGCAAGGCACTAAAACGTGCAGAACCTAGCAATTCAGACGGATTGCTTGGCGATTTACCACGTGGGATAAAATCCAAGTTTTCCACAGATGATGGACGAATAATCTCATCTAACTCTTTTTCGCTGGCTAAATATTGCGATAAACCTGAGTGTAAATCTTGGTTAAAATACTTATGCAAATAACCACGACGTAAATCGGCATCAATAATCAGCGTTTTTTTATTGTCTTGTGCAAAAATGGCAGCCAAGTTGGTAGAAATAAACGATTTACCTAACTCTGGTGCAGGGCCAGAAATACTAATAATCGTATTTTTAGCTTCTACAAAACTAAAGTGTAGGGCAGTACGAATACTTCTCAAACTCTCAATGGCAATATCATTGCTATGCGTAACGGCAAGCACAGGAATGGTTTTACGCTTTTTCAAAATACGAATACGGCTTTCTTGTACAGGCGAACGTGGTACAGTCGCATACACAGGCAAGCCCAACGCATTTTCAATTTCTTCAGATGAACGCACACCTGAACGCAATAGATTTTTCGCCAATGCAAGTAACACACCAAGGAAGCCACCAGCAATGAGAGCCAAGGCAGCAATCATTAATTTTTTCGGCTTAATTGGTTTTACAGGCTCTACCGCAGTATCAATAATACGCACCGTACCAATTTCACCAGCTTGTGATACTTTTAATTGTTGATACGTATTGAGCAGGGAAGTATAAAGCTGTGTATTAACTTGTACATCACGATACAGCTGTAAATATTGACGTTGCAAATCAGGTAAGGTTTGCAAAGTATCATTCAGCTCGCCAATTTTTTGTTCCAACGCTTTATTTTGTGCAGTTACTTCTTGCATCAATGGATGTTCGGTGGTGTATTTGGCAGCAAGTTCGGCTTGCTTTTGCTCTAACTCAATTTTTTTGGTTTCTAAACCAATGCTTTGTGTTAAATACAATTCCGATTCTTTGGTAATATCTACCGTATTATTTTCTGAACGGAAATCGTTAAATGCACGTTCAGATTGGTCTAATTGGGCACGCAATTCTGGTAATTGCTCGTCCAATACTTTTAAAGTTTGTGTAGTTTCAGCGGCACGGCGTTCAATATTTTGAGCAGTATAAACATTCAAAATTTGATTGAGTACTTGCACGATTTGTTCTTTACTTTGCCCTTGGTAACTCAACTCAATCACGCCAGTGAGTTTGCCTTTTTCAGCTGCACCATATACACGGCTAATATTTTCCACTGCTGCGGCGAGTGAAAGTTTACGAATTTCATAATTGCCATGAATGGCATTTGGACTTTGAATTTCAACTGACCACTGATTGTCATTTTCTTCTTCGCTGTAGGCTTCGGCTTGATTAATCACGCCTTTGTACAGCACGCTATCATCCTCAGGATTGATGATGCTGAAGTTTTTATTTTGGATTTGTAGCGATAATTCTTGATCTAAATATTGCTTAGGAACGTTGAATTTGACAATGGTTAAGGTTTGACCATTATCTTCAAAAATAATGCTGTCTGCAGAATATTTGGTTGAATATTGCGGTTGATGTAAAATGCGATTGACGAGCGTATTTTCAGTATTATTAATCACCACATCAAGATTTAAGTCATTCACCACTTGGCCAAGTACAAGGCGAGATTTTAAAATCTCAATTTCTGCTTGAGCAGGTGATTTTTGATCAATCATATCTGATAAATCACCCAATAAAGCAGCAGAAGCCCCTTTCTTCTCTTCTACTTGCACCATGGCATTCACTGCATAAGTGTCTGGCGTAATGCGTAGATAAAGAAAAGCCGCAATTAAACTTAAAATAACGCACAGGATAATGAGTTTCCATTGTGCGATTAAAGAGAAAAATAACTCTTTGAGATCTATGGTGTCGTCAGTTGGTTTGGTTTGGCTCATAGCAAAAACATCGCAGCATTAAATGTGTTTTTTCCAATCATCAACACAGCGTTGAATGAGTTGGCAAGTATCATTAAAAAATTGTTGGTCGTGCTGATAAGGGTCAGCAATATCCGTCTTTTGCCAATGACCAAGGCGGAAAGTTTTACCTTTGGCAAACGGCCAAGTTTGTTCTATATGGCGTTGTTGGCGAGTACTCATGACCAAAATCAGATCAGCTTGTTTGATATGCTCTGCTGCCAACTTTTGTGCTTTATGGCTACGCATATCTATGCCTAAATGATCCATACAATGAATGGCTTTTTCATCGGCACTATGGCCCACCATGCCTGCAATACCTGCAGAGCTAATATTTAAATCTGGGCGTGCGTGTTTGAAAAAATATTCACCCATTGGACTACGGCAAATATTTCCTACGCAGACCACTAAAATATTTTGCATTAGTTTGTCGTTCCTAATTGACTAATTGAATATAAAGCGTTAGAGAATGGAATCACTTGATTGACTACACGCTGCCAACGGGTTAAACCAGTTTGATCTACATAAACAATATCATTACGATTCATGGCAAATTGGTTGGCTAAACCAAAGTTACCCAAGCTACTCAAGTCCATGACATAAATGGTTGTTTCTTGAGTTTGCGTATTGGTACGAAGTACATAAATACGCTTGGCACTTGCAGAATAAGCGTTAATGCCTTGGCTTTCACCAATCACATCACTCAAGGTCATGCCTTGATCACGCAATTGCAAGGCTTGGCTTTTGCCTGATTCGCCCATCACATAAACTTTTTGATTGGCTTTTTCGCCGACATACAGCGTATCATTTGGTTTTAATAATAACTTGTGTAGCGAATAGCCTGCTTTTTCCAATTCTAATGGATTGAGCGAGTAGGTTATGCCATTACGAATTAATTGGATTGCTGTGTTATCGCCTTGATTGGTTACACCACCAGCTAAACCTAAAGCGGTATATACGCTGACAGGTTGGTTATCAATATAAAATTGACCACCACGATTGACATAACCTTGTACTGAATAACGCTGACCTTCATAAGACAACACACGCACAATCACATCAGGGTGTTTTAAATAGCGTGCAAATTGACCATGTAATTCTTTATTAACTTGAGCCACGCTTTTGCCAGACGCTTTGTAACGACCTACCAAAGGTAGTTGAATGTAACCATTGGCATCAATTTGATAGCCTGCAGCTTTTGCCGTATCGCTATTGGCATTGCTCACAGGTGGTGTAATTTCAGGATATGCCCACAATTGGATAGATAAAATATCATAAGGTTTTAGGCTATATTGCACCGTTGAAGCTGATTTGAATAAATGAGCAACATCACGAGAGCCTTGCTGTTGAGCATTAAAACTTGAGCGATTGGCACGGATTTGGTGCAAATTATCTTGTGTAATAGGAACAACATTGACTGCAACGCCTTGTTCGGTTTGGAACACGCCTTCAGCAGGTAAATCATAACTTTGAAAACCTGGCGTAACTGCACAGCCAGATACGAGCAATGCAAAACTCAGCATAAATGCAGAAGGTTGAAAATATTTCACGAGTAACCTTTTAAAATATGTGATGTAATCTGTAATTATAAAAGAAAATGACATAAAAGCAAAACAAAAAACAGCAATTTTTTGTGAAAAGTCGCAATAAACGCCATGAAATGCAAGTGATTATTTATCACAGTCATCATCGCAAAATTGGCGATAAAACAATAGGCGAAAAACATTTTGTTTTCCGCCTATTGATGGTTGAATTACGATGCGAAATTGCGATGCTAAATCGCAATGTGCAAGGTTAGAAATTCATATTCACGCCCAATTGCCAAGCTCTTGCAGGTAAGGGTGCAATGTAACGTAAAGGAGAATTGTGTTGGCGAGCATCGGCATTGAGTAAATTTGTACCGTTGATAAAGAATTTAAATTGCGTATTTTTCCACGCATGGCTTTTGGCAAGATGAATATTCATTAAATGATAAGCATCTAACGGCACTTCAGCTTGCACTTGGCGACCTAAATATTTTGCTTTGGCATAATAGGTGTGATCTAAACCGATGTGATAGCCCGCATTTTGCCATGATAAGCCATAACCATAGCGATGTGTTGGCATATTGGGTAAATATTCGCCATCATTTTGTTTGCGTAAATCATCGGCTTGTTTGGCTTTGTTTTTTACCAAATCAGCAAATGCAGAGAGTTTTAATTCGCCCCATTGTTTTAAATCTACACGGTAGTTGGCATCAATTTCAAAGCCTTGCACCAACGTGTCGGTTTGTTTCCAATATTTCACAGGCATATGGCTTGCCGAACTAATGCCAGAATGACCGAGATAGATGTAATCTTTAAAATCCATACGGTAAGCTGTTGCCGATAGGTCTGCTTTGGTATGGCGTAATGTTGCCGTGGCTTCCCATGTTTGGGCGTGTTCAGGTTTGAGATTTTGATCGCCTTCTGCTTGCGTTAAGATGGAATAATGCTCATTGCTGGCGTATAACTCATTGATTTCAGGGATACGTTCAGACACCGCATAACGTAATTTGAAAGCAAACCAATCTTTCCATTTGAACTGCGTACCCATGTGGTAATGTTGCGTATTAAACTGGCGATCGCTTAATTGTGGGTAATTTTTGCTATTACGATTGAGCACAAATTGTGTTTGATTACTGGTGTGTGCCGTATGTGCGTGTGCAGTCGCTGTTACGCCTGTTTCTTGTACATTGTATTTGACACGTTCATTGCGATAGCCAACATCTACATCTAACCAAGGCGTTTGCCATTGCTCTTGAATAAATGCGGCATAACGTTGCTGTTGTACATTCGGTAAATAACGTAAACGCCCACGCCCATCAAGTTGATGTTGCTGATAGGAAATGCCGAACCAACCCGAGAGATTTTTATGCCATTGGTGCTGTGTGCGAAGGTCAAATTGCTGTGAGTCAATGTCATATTCATTTTCGGCAATATCGGCAGTTCGTCCTAAAGTTTCGCTGGCTTTGCTTTGCGTGTGTGCTAGTGTGCTTTGGATTTGTTTTGCCCAGTTGAATGGTGTTGCCCATTGTCCTGCAAGCATATATTTGCTTTGGCTATTGGCAATGCGTACAGGCAAATTTTCACGATAACTTTGGTCAAGATTAATGGGCTTCAAGGTAAACCCTGGTAAGCCATAATCACTTTTGTAATGGTCTATGGCAAAACCGAGATAACCTTGATCAAAAATATAACTTGTACCTACGGCAAAATGTTGCTGTTGTACATCGCTATTGCCCAAGATTTTGTCATAATTTTCGGTAATATCATTGCTACTATAGACTTGCGTATTTTCTGTTTCGCCTGCCACATAGAGTGGATTAGCCACCAATTTTTTATTCCAAATCGGTTTGCTATTTTTGAAAATATCTTTCAAATCATCAATGCCATAATCTTCTGCTTTTTGCGTTAATGTCATGGTGTTGATGTCGTAATAATCGGGATAATAATACGGGCGTGATTTGATATTAAACACAGTATCTACACGAGCATTTTTTTGGCATAAATCGGCAAGTAGCGAATTTACGCCAATGCCGTACGCATTGCTAGCAAATAAATCCGTTTGGCACGCAGCAGCTTTACTCTGATTGGGAATGCGATAATCTTTCATGCGTTGCTGCGAATACAGCACACTGGCAGCAAAATGCTTTTGGTCGTTTACTTCAAGGCGAATCCCTTGCGTATCGGCATGGTTAAATCCTTTGCTTAATACGACTTCACCTGAAAATGCACGTTCTTTCAATGTGTTAGGTAAAACATTGTTTTCAATTTGCACGCTACCACCCACAGCATGACCACCAAAACGTACACTGTCATTGCTTTTGTTGAGTGTAATGTGTTGATTGAGTGCCGCATCATAAGGAATATTTGTGCCTGCACTGATGGCATTCATACCGTAAAATGCTGTGCCATCTTGCACAATTTGTACACGATGCCCAGTTAAACTACGAATCATGGGCGAGCCTGACGCTGGCGTAAATGCCACATTCTGCACGCCAGATACTTTGCTTAAAGCTTCGCCAAGGGTTTGTGGTAGGTGTTGCTCATTCACCAGTTTGACTTTTTGTGGTGCTGCATCAATATCATTGGCTTGCACTTGAATAGTTGGTAAAAGCTGTGTTGGGGTTTTGATGTCTTGTGCATACGCTGTTTGAATTGCACAAATAGAAAGAAATAATAATGAATAACGCATCATATTTACGCCTAATTAAATAATAAAAATAAATCATGGTTGAAAATGTTTTATTTTAAATCAAAATTTAATGGCACAATTTTAGATACGAGTTGATACGCTTTTAAATATATATTTAAAAGTCAGTATATCATCATATTAAAATGTGTATTTGATTTAAAATAAATGCAAAACAAGACACGGTGTAAGACAAAATGCCTTGCCGTATATTGCGGATTTAAACAGGCGGGGCGTTTGGATAGGGAATGAAAAAATCAGGGTTGAGCAACAATGGCATTTGATAACCCAACGCAATATGACGTTGAGCCGTTAAAAACACCACCATTGGCACGAGCCAACTCAAACTTGCAGGAAGTGTAAAATGAGACGAAATTAAACAAAAATCGCAATGATTGAGATGGATATTGTGTGTTTCTATGTCATCATCAGTGCTATGGTGCTGCATAAAAGCATGATGATGGTCATGACCAATATCATGATTGTGCTGTTGCACATCAGGTGCTTCATGGTGAGCATGAATGCTATGCTGATGATGATTGTGGTTGTGATTGTGATGTTGAAGATGTGGTTGCTGTTGAGCGAATGATTGTAAATGCTGTTGTTGTTTATGCTGTTGCGATAGGCGATACATCAAGCCAATTCGCTCAATTTGCACACAAAAACTACGTTGCGATGATGATAAAAATAATGGCGAAAGCACCAGCATGATTTGCATGACACACGCAAATAATGCTAAACGAACACCAAGCCATATCATCATTTTATAAATGCCTAACTATCACAGTAAAATAACCTATATAAAATATAGGTGATAATTTGGGTAATAAAATTTTGTGGATTTATTATGTTTCCTGGTTGAATAGTAAATCAATCATTTTATTTATATATCATGCGTAGCAAAATATATTCAAATCATACGATTTACACAGCGTTGTACATAATAAAATCTGTTTAAAAATATAGCATAATTTTACCGATGATGACAATATAGTAACATTGAAAAATTGAATATTTGTTATAAAGTCTTGGCTTTTATTTGGCTTCATTGTTTGTTGTCGCTTGAGTAATTTTAAATTGAGTATCATGCGTTTCAAGCGAAAAAAGCGATGTCAATGGCTTGTAATTCTAGCCACATTAAGCAATAATCAATGTCATCAAATGGTCATCAATAGAGTTACAATTTACGCCGTGTTTGGCGTGCCGTGAAAAGATAGAGATTATGATATGTCGTTGATTCGTCGTTATTTTGACCCCATACGCTCACGTTGGTATGCGAATAAATCAACACGTCAAACCCAATTAGAAACCACGCCTTTAAGTTTGTATTTGCGTTTGGACGATGTGTATAGCTATTTGGTGGTGCAAATTTTAGATGATTTGTATGATATTTTAATTGATGATTTAAAACCGATTCAGTTGTTTATTTCCACGCAATCGGGCGAATTACCAAGCAAAATGAGCCAGCAAGATTGGCAAACCTATTGTTTAAATGATGCTAAAATGTTGGCAGCACAACACGGCTTTGCTTATGATGATGTGCCTGAAATGCCAACAGCCCAAGCCATTGCCCAAGCCCAACATATTTTGCAGCAGAGCGATTTGCAAGGGCGAGAATTTCTGTATTTATTAGAAGATGTGTTCCATATGCTGTGGCAACAGCAAGAAACCAAATTGGCAACTTTGGCGATGAAAGCTGAACATTGTTCATCGCAAACGACAGTACAAAAGGCGTTTCAATCTAGCAATCTTCCCATTTTAACGGCATATTTTAGTTTTGGTCATCGGCAATATCATGCCATAGATGGCTTATTGAGACTGACCAGACGCTTGCAACAACAGCAATTACTCACGGCAGCCCCCATTTTTTTAATCAATCACATAGAATGGCGAGAGCATTTAATTCAAGGTGTGGAAGAAGTGGCAGATATTCAAGCCTTACAACCTGAATTAGATGTGTATTTGGCTTTTGAAGACCCGATGAGTTGGTTGATTTTGCAATATTTACAAGAGCAATTATTGGAATATTACAATATTCAATTACGCATTTTCCCTGTGCAATATCAAGGAAAAGATGATTTTGATTGGGGTATGGTGTATCGTGTTGCACAGCGAGTAAAAGTGGATTTTGCACCATTTTGCCGTCCCAATGAAACAGCTATTCATCAAATGGCGAAGATTTTTTATAGCGTAGATGAGTCGCAGCGTTTGGCGATGATGTTGAATTTATTGCAAAGTGTGTGGACGAAAGGTAGGGATTTTTCTTATCAACGTCATTTTAAGGCCTTTGTAGAACAGCAAGATGTGATTTTACAACCGCAGCAGGTGTATCAGCATTTGGCTCAAAATACAGCACAATGTATGGCGTATAAGCAACCTGATTTGCCTGTATTGGTATTGCGAATTGCAGGGCAACAGTTTGTTTTTAATAGTTTTTATCGCATTTGGTTAATTGAGAGTATTTTTAGTAAAGTGTTGGAAAAGCAATACCAAGCTGAACAAAATGATGAGCATGAATAGTTGTTGATAAGGCAATAAAAATAGGGCAAATTTACTTGCCCTATTTTTTTGCACTGTCAGCTTTTTTCAATTAGAAATCAAACTGAGCACCTAGAGTTACGGTGCGTGGTTGTCCTAGGGTTAAATAGCCATTATTACCATCACCACCTGATGAAGCCCAATAATTTTTATTGGCAACATTATCTACACGCAACTGTAATTTGGTTGGTACTTGACCAAATTTCGTCTTGTAGCTTGCACCCAAATCTACACGAGTCCATGCAGGCACAGTTAAGGTATTCGCACTGTTGGCATACACTTTGCCTGTATAAATCACACGAGCATTCAACGCAATATCTTGCGGTAACTGATAAGTCGCTTCTACATTGGCTTGCACTTCAGGTACACCAATCACTTTTTTACCGTCCAATATGCCATTTTGTGTTTGTTTCTGCTGAGCGTCTAACCACGTTACACCACCCAATACTTTGAAATTGTCCGTGATTTGACCGTAGCTATACAACTCCACGCCTTGATGCACATTTTCGCCATCTGCACGGTAAATATTATCCGTACCTGTAATGCCACGCTGTTGCGATGTATGGAAATAGGTTGCACCCACGCCAAATTGCTCATTATCAAACTTAATGCCCGCTTCTTTTTGTTTAGACACAAAAGGCTTTAAAATTTCCCCCACATTTTGTGCTGTTGAAGGAGCTGTACCGCCTTGTACTAAGGCTTCTGCATAGTTGGCATACATTGCAAGATTTGGTGTAAATTTATAATTGACACCCACAGTTGGCGTGATTTTAGCATCATCATAGGTACGAGAATGTACGCCAGTATTATACGCATAGTTATCATTGATGATTTTTTGATAACGCCCTGCCAATGAAACGGTTAAAGCATCATTCAATGCCGTAATATTATCGCCAATTACCACACTTTCTAAACGTGTACGACGGTTTAATTTAGGCGATAAAATACCTGTTGTACGGTCAGCATTGCCTGCAAAAGCATTACTTGCAAATGATGGGCGAGCAATGGTCTGATAATTGTACAAATTATTGGCAGAACTATTAAAGAAATCCATCAAATAAGCATTTTCAACTTTTTGATCAAACCATGAGCCTGCAATCACTGCATTGTGCTGAATTGAGCCTGTATTAAAATTGGCACGCAAGCCGATTTCAGCCGTTTGTACCGTGTCTTCACGGGCATTATCAAAACGGTAAATTGTGCCTGCACCTGTAGTTGCATTGGTCAAAGAAAAGTTGGCTAAAGTATTTTCTTCTTCGCCTAAACGGAAACCATACGCACCATAAGCGGTTAAAGCATCGTTAAAATCAAATTCGGCACGGTAGCTACCAAAAATATCCTTTTCGTTTGAATAGGTCCACGGTTGAGCAAAGTTTTCTTTTGCACTTGGCGCTTGTGGAATAGCAGCGGCTGAAGTAACGGTAACGCTTGGACGAGTGGCTGTTAAACGGTTATCGCTCAAGCCCATATCGCCAGACAAACGTAAACGGTCTTGACGATAATCTAAACCAATTGCAGCTAATGCCAATTCAGATTTTTCGCCATCTACAGGCGTATTTTCGCCACGATAAGCAGCATTGACACGCACACCAAATTGTTGATCTGCACCAAAGCGGCGAGCAATATCGGTCGCTACATTGATATTGTGTAAGTTGCTGTTTACGTTAATACGATTGAGTGGCTCATTGCCTGCACGTTTTGGCAATAAATTAATTGCTCCACCGATACCACCATTACCAGGGGTTGCACCATTAATCGCTGTGCTTGCACCTTTTAAAACTTCCACACGTTCAAATAATTCTGAAGCAATGTATTGACGTGGCAAAATAGAGTATAAACCGTTATACGCTGTATCATCAGAGCTTAAATTAAAGCCACGAATAAAGTAACTTTCTTGGAAATTACCAAAGCCACGAGCAGTACGCACGCTTGGGTCGGCTAATAAAACATCGCCCACACTTTTGGCTTGATGGTCTTGGATATATTGATTGGTATAACTGGTGCTGTGAAATGGTGTATCAATGGTTTTTTGATTACCAAAAATACCGACACGACCACCTGTTGCCACATCGCCACCTGCATAATCGGCTAATAAACCTTGTGCAGATGCATCGGCACTGGCAGTAACCACAATCGTTTCTAATTGTTGATTGGGTGTTGCTGCTGTTGTGTTAGGTGTGTTGTTTGCCAAAAGGGCAGGGCTAAACATCGCAAGTACAATCATACTGCTTAGGGGAGATTTTTTCATCATTTAAAATCATTCATAACAAAGGGAACTGTATTATAAATGATAAGTATTCATATTTATAGCTAAATCAATGCCAAATAATGTGAACTTTAGTACAATAAAAGCCCATTTTTGAGATAAAATGGGCTTTTTGTGGAATATCATTTCGTGAATGAATGCTAAACCCACTCAATTAATGCTCTAATAATCCCCAAAAACAAACCAATAAATGCCCCAACGACGACACCATTCACCCGAATCATGTGCAAATCTTTACCTACTGCATTTTCAATTTTATCAATCATTTCACGGCTATCCCACGATTGAATTTGCTGGCTCACAAAATCAATCACTTTATCGCCATATTGTTCACTCAGCTGTATGGCAAGCTCGGTTAAACGCTGATTGAGCAAAATGCGTACATCATCATTCGATTGTAAACTTTCGGCAAATTGCTGAATGGCAGATTGCAAATGCTTGGCAATGCCTGATTGTTGTTGTAGTAAATCTTGCTTCATCGCATCACACAGCATTACTACAGCTTGCGTCATAAAATTGAGCAATGTTGGACTGCTGAGCAGATGTTGCTTAAACTGCTCTAATCGCTGACTGCTTGGGCTATCTGCTTGTGCAAGTTCGTGCATAATACGTTGTGCTTGTTGCTCTAATTTTGCTCGTAATGGGTGATGACGATCGGTCAAAATCGCTTCAACTTTGTGCAATAAAGCATCTATACCACGTTGCTGTACATCAAAGCCAAAAAAAGTCGCTCCTTTTGCCAATTTCCATACACCCAATTCTCGTAAAATATCTTCGGCTAAGGCATTGACTTTGCTCGGATTACGCACAA
>JAUNHS010000157.1 GCA_030523805.1 Acinetobacter sp. | reverse complement strand
TGTTTTGGCGATAAATGTTTCATATAGCAACCTTTGTGTAATGAAATGTGAATATGTAAAATGTTATATTATTACTTTTAAGGTGAAATCACAAGATGATTTGATGATATTTGATTAAAAATAGTTCAACTATAAGGTTATATTTCATTTTTATATATGATTATTATAATGAGAATTAATTTTATTATTTACATTTTTAGGTTTAAATGTTACTATCTGTAAATATTATGAAGAAATTTCAATGGAGTATCGTATGACATTTTTAAAAATCAGCCCTTTGGCTTTGGCTGTTGGTAGTATTCTTGTTTCACAAGTTACACTGGCAAATCAAAATACAACAGCCGATGAACAATATAAAACTGCATCAGGTTTACCTACGATTGTAGTCAATGCAAATAAAATTCCAAGTTCTAACACGGTGATCCAAGCTGATCAAATTAATAAATTTGGCTCTACAGATATGGCGAGTTTGGTCAAGTATCAGCCTTTAGTGGCTGTGCCAAATACGGTCGCTGGAACAGGAGAAATATGGAGCGGAAGTGGTGCTACAGGCTATAATATTCGTGGTATGGACGGTAATCGTGTCGGTTTAGATGTTGATGGTGTGGATTTACCGATGGCAACATCACAATTAGATAGCCGGGCTCAAATTGATAATAATGCTTATGGTGTAGGGCGTGATTATATTGACCCTGAAATTTTTTCATCAGTGAATATCCAGTCAGGTTCGGTTGATGCTCATAGTGAAGGTTTGGCAGGGCGTGTGTCTTTTGTAACCAAATCTCCGAGCCAATATTTGACCAATGGTAAGAAATTTGCAGGGTCGTATAAAGCAGGTTATTTTAGTGCCAATGATACAATTTCTCATGCGGCAACTTTAGCAGCAGGAAATGAGAAATTTAAAGGTTTAGTGGTGTATTCACAGCGTGATGGTAAGGAAACACAAGCCAATACCAAAGTGGCTTTAAATCCTGCGGATTGGCAAACTCGAGCGATTTTGGCTCGTCTGGAATATACGCCAAATGCACAACATCAACTTAGTTTTGTGTTTGATCGTTATAATAAAGAAAGTGAAACAACATTTGACATGAACTCGATTTATGCAGGTAGTTCAAATTATAGAAATGGTGCGGTACAACGGAATGAAGTAGAACGAACTCGTTACAGTTTTGAGCATTTATATGCTCCTGAACAAGCGAAGTTATTTGACCATTTAGACACACATTTATTCTATCAAACCAGTAAAAATGCGTTAAATACAGTTGCTCATAGATCAGATCGACCACAAATTCGTTACATTGATACCGCATTAAATACCTATACTTATGGGGCGAAATTTAAATTGGCGAAACAGTTGGGTCGTCATCATTTGAATTTTGCTTTGCAGGCTGACCGTACGCAAGAATCACGTCCATGGGGAGATAGGCATTATGGTGCGAGAACAGGCTTGTTGCGTGGGACAACGACAAATAACCGTATGCCAGAAATGGAAACAGATAAAATCGCCTTTTCTGTGATTGATAATATTCAGGCGAGTAATCGTTGGGTGATTACGCCACAGCTCAGAGCAGTTTATCAAGTGGCGAAACCGACAGATTTAAGTGATTATTTGACTTTGGCGAGTACAAATAATGTGATGGATTTGATGGCGAAAAAGACAAAAGATCATTACATTGCACCAGGTATTGCTGTGTCTTATGATGTGAATGATGATGTGTTGGTGTATGCTAAATATAATCGCAATACACGTTTACCAACGAGCAGTGAACGTACAGGTGCATATCAAAGTACAGTCTTTATTTCTTATGCCGTAATGGGTAATCCTGAGTTAAAAGCAGAAACTGCTGATGCGTTTGAATTAGGATTGAAAGGTCAAGTGTATGATGGTATTGATTTGAAATTTAGCACATTCTACAACAAATATCAGAATTATATTGATTATTATTACAATGATAATCCACCTGCAGAATTGGCGAATATTTATAGCTATGTCGTAGAAGCTAAAAACTTACACGATGTGGATATTTGGGGTGGAGAAATTAGTGCCGATGTGGATTTAGGTAAATTTATCTCAAATAGTGATGGTTTTGGTGTACATTTGGCGTATGGTAAAACCAATTATAAAGCTCGAGATAATAGTGGTAATAAAATTAATATCGGATCAATTCAGCCTGCAAAAGGTGTATTCGGTTTTTATTATAACAGTCCAAATGATAAATATGGCTTTGGTCTAAACTCAACGTGGGTGGCATCAAAACAAGCAGCGAATAGTTCAGCGTCAGCTACTCGCTATAGAGTGCCATCGTATAATGTGCAAGATTTTTATGCGTATTGGAATATTAACTCGCATATCAAGTTTAATGTGAATTTGAATAATATTTTTGATAAACGTTATTGGGATTATGCGACAGTGATTGGTTTAGAAAATACAGGAAGTGCCGCAAATACCTTAAAATGGGAGCGTGCAACTATGCCAGAACGTAATTATTCTGCTGGATTGGAAATTAAATTCTAATTGAAGTAAAATAAAGCTCTTTCTTTGATGACAATAATCGCCAAATTCTGAAAAGGGTTTGGCGATGTTTCATTTGCGTTATGATGTTGAATAATTTAATGTAGAACATAGGGAGAACATTGAAAAATAATTTGTGATTTATATCAAAATGGATATAATATTCCTAAGCAAGGAGAATGTGATGAAAGCAATTCAATTTTTGGGAACATCATTAGATGATATTCGTGATTTTCCAGATGATATTAAGCAAGATGCTGGCTATCAATTACATAAAGTGCAAACAGGAGAAATGCCTGATGATTTCAAATATATGCGTACGGTTGGGGTAGGTGTTGTTGAAATTCGCTTGAGAGATAGTAATGGTATTTATCGTGTCATTTATACAGCAAAATTTGCAGATACAGTTTATGTTTTGCACGCATTTACAAAGAAAACGCAAAAAACAGCATCATCAGATTTAGCGATTGCTAAATCACGTTTTAACCAACTTATGCAGGAGTTTAATGAATGACGACATATAAATCCGTATTTGATGCAATCAGTGATACACCTTTGCAAGCCGCCAATTTAAAATTGCGTGCAGAATTAATGCAACATTTACAACAACGCATTAAGCAAATGAACGGTTCTCAGCGTGAGATTGCTCAACAATGTGGTATTACTCAACCACGTTTAAATGATTTGTTGCAAGGCAAAATGAGTAAATTTAGTTTAGATGCGTTAGTCAATATTAATGCTCAGTTGGGCGAAGAAATTGAGTTGGTTTTTGTGTAGTTTTCTTTAGGCTATTTTTCGATGGTTGTGCTACACATTCCTTTAAATAAGCAACGTATAATCATCGCCATTTTGCAAGAAAATATGT
>JAUNHS010000156.1 GCA_030523805.1 Acinetobacter sp. | reverse complement strand
GGCCGATGGCTCGTTCTGCGGAAGATTGTGCTTATTTGATGAATGCCATTGCAGGACATGATGCTAAAGACAGTACATCAGTAAAGCGTGAAGTTGATGATTATGTGGCGAATTTAACAGCAACCAATTTAAAAGGTTTACGCATTGGTATTCCAAAGCAATATTTTAATGTGCAAGGTTTGGCGGCAGATGTAAAAACCTGCGTTGAAGCGTCATTGAAAAAATTAGAAGAGTTGGGTGCAGTGTTGGTTGAGATTGATTTAAGCATGATTGATGCTTATGTGCCGACCTATTATTTAATCGCACCTGCGGAAGCATCGTCTAATTTGTCTCGTTATGATGGTGTGCGTTATGGTTATCGCTGTGAAAATCCTAAAGATTTGAATGATTTATATACTCGTTCACGTTCGGAAGGTTTTGGAGCAGAAGTACAACGTCGTATTTTGATTGGGACTTATGCCTTATCGGCAGGTTATTACGATGCTTATTATGTAAAAGCTCAAAAAGTACGTCGCTTAATTCAGCAAGATTTCTTAACTGCATTTGAAAATGTTGATGTGATTGCAGCACCATCAGCACCGACCACAGCCTATAAAATCGGTGCAAGCCTAGACCCTGTGCAGTTGTATTTGGGCGATATTTATACGTTGGCGGTGAATTTGGCAGGCTTACCTGCGATTAACGCTCCTGTGGGCTTTGACCAAAATCAGTTGCCTGTAGGTTTGCAGTTGATTGGTAATTATTGGTCAGAAAGTCAATTATTATCAATCGTTCATCAATATCAGCAACACAGCGACTGGCATTTACAGCGTTCACCAATCGCACAGGAGAGCATCTAATGGCTAAATTAATTGATGGTTGGGAAGTGGTGATTGGGCTTGAAATTCACACGCAACTTAATACCAATTCTAAAATTTTCTCAGGTTCAAGCATTGAATTTGGTGCAGAGCCAAATACGCAAGCCAGTTTGATTGATTTGGCTTTACCAGGCGTTTTGCCTGTATTGAATGCTGAAGTGGTCAATAAAGCCATTCGTTTTGGTTTGGGCATTAATGCTGAAATTGACCGTGCTTCGGTATTTGCTCGTAAAAATTATTTCTACCCTGATTTGCCAAAAGGCTACCAAATTAGCCAAATGGATAATCCAATTGTCGGCAAGGGGCATATTGATATTTTCCTTGAAGATGGCACGACCAAACGCATTGGCGTAACACGGGCTCATTTGGAAGAAGATGCTGGTAAATCGTTGCATGAAGATTTTGCAGGTATGACAGGCATTGACTTAAACCGTGCAGGTACGCCTTTGCTTGAAATCGTGTCTGAACCTGATATGCGTTCTACCGAAGAAGCGGTGGCTTATGTGCGTGCCATTCATACGTTGGTGCGTTGGTTGGGTATTTCTGATGGTAATATGGCTGAAGGTTCATTCCGCTGCGACTGTAACGTGTCTATCCGTCGTCCAAATGAGCCGTTTGGCACACGCTGTGAATTGAAAAATATCAACTCATTCCGCTTTATTGAAAAAGCGATTGATGTAGAAATTGAGCGTCAAATTGATATTTTAGAAAGTGGCGGTACGATTGTGCAAGAAACTCGTCTGTTTGATCCAAACAAGATGGAAACTCGCTCGATGCGTAGCAAGGAAGAAGCCAACGATTACCGTTACTTCCCTGACCCTGACTTGTTGCCTGTGCATATTTCTGAACAGCAAATTGCTGATATTCAAGCAGATATGCCTGAATTGCCTGCGGCACGTCGTGAGCGTTTTGTGAGTGCATTCCAGTTGCCTGAATACGATGCTCGTGTTTTAACGCAATCTCGTGAAATGGCTGATTATTTTGAAAATGTGGTGCAAATCGTGGGCGAAGCCCATGCCAAAGTTACCGCAAACTGGGTGATGGGCGAATTGTCTGGTGCGTTGAATAAGGCGAATTTAGACATTGCTCAATCGCCAATTTCTGCAACGCAGTTGGGTGGTATGATTGCTCGTATTTTGGACAATACCATTAGTGGTAAAATTGCCAAACAAGTGTTTAGTTTATTGTGGGATAGCGAAGGCAAAACGGCTGATGACATCATTAGCGAACACGGCTTGAAGCAAGAAACCGACACAGGAGCGATTGAAGCGATTATCAAAGATGTATTGGCTGCCAATGAAAAAATGGTGGAAGAGTACAAATCTGGTAAGGAAAAAGCCTTTAATGGTTTGGTCGGTCAAGTGATGAAAGCATCTAAAGGCAAGGCAAACCCAGCTCAAGTGAATGAATTGATGAAGAAGTTGATTGGGTGATTTTGATTAATCCTTAATCTACAATATATCGCACTATGTTAAGGTTGTGATATAAAAATACCCCGATGAATCATCGGGGTATTTTTATTCGCTAGAATTAGTACATCTCAGCTTCAATCGCAGCGATTTTTTGTCGCAATTCTTCCGTTCGCTCAATCGTCATTTGTGTTTCACAATTTAAGCGTGTAACTTCTTTTGCTTCGCTGGCTTCTTGCTGTGCAGCAATACGGCATTCTAAATCACGCTTTTTAAGCCATATTCGCTGTTCATCAAGCAAGATTTTTCGTACTTCTGGTGTGGTCGCCTGCCATACAATATTGATATTATCATTGGCATTATCAATCCCTTGCTTGGCTTCTCTAATCAACAGACTAACATACTCACGCTCAGTACGCTGAATAGCAGCTTGTTCGGCTTGGGCTTTTTGCTCTTCAGCTTCAATACGTCTCTGTTCAGCCTTTTGCAATTCCGCAGCTCTGCGTTGCTCTTGTACCAAATTACTATGACGAATGGCATCTGCCATTACTTCCCCAACAAAAGTCGCTGCGGCTTGACCATTGCTAAGTTTAATATACATTTTCTCGCCATCGTCCGTAGGTTGTACCACATAGCCTACATCATAGCTCAGTACACGGTCTAAGTATTTAAAATCCTGCATGACAGCAGCTTGCTCTACACCTGTAACTTCTAGTAAACGGCGTGTTTGCTCCGCTAAATCTACCATATCGCTTGGCAAAGTAATTGAAAGTATCGCTGCACATTGTTTTTCATTGCTATTTTTACTATTTTCAATGGTACGAACATCTTGTGCTGTTACTTTGATTTGCTTCAGAAAATGGTCAAGTAAGGTCAAATCTACATTTTCACCATTTACAATATATGGATTTAAGATTTGTTTTGCTTCAATGCGTACACGGTCTAAAAAGAGACTTTGTACTTTCGCTTTACTTTCATCGGCACTACACGCTGCTGCAGTCGGTGCTGTAGCCAAATAGGCTGCGACTATATCGCAACCTGTCAAGCTAACACTTCCCAGCATCATCAATGCAATCAATGTTTTGATATTCATCACTCTTCCCTAGTTCAACCCCAAAAATCAAACATCAAAAATTTTTCCTGCATTCATAATGCCATTC
>JAUNHS010000155.1 GCA_030523805.1 Acinetobacter sp. | reverse complement strand
TTATGCTCTACCAACTGAGCTATTCCCGCATGACGCATATAATACTACATTTTTTTATATTGTCAAAACTTTTTTAAGATCAAGCCAACCGACTGCCTAAAATAACACCGATTCAGGTACAAACACCCAACCTTCCATCAATACACGAGCCGAACGGCTCATTACTGCTTTATTCACCGTCCATTGCCCCTGTACATTTTCTACACTTGCACCGACTTTTAATGTGCCTGATGGGTGTCCAAAGCGTACCAACTCTTTTTGCCCACCACCTGCAGCTAGATTGACCACTGTCCCTGTTACTGCTGCCGCTGTCGCAATCGCAACAGCAGCCGTTCCCATCATCGCATGGTGCAATTTACCCATGGATAACGCACGCACACATAAATCAATATCATCAGATTGAACCTGCTTTCCACTCGATGCGACATAAGTCTTTGCTGGAGCTACAAATGCAATTTTAGGCGTATGTTGGCGTTGCTGTGCTTCATCTATATGCTGAATCAAGCCCATTTGCACTGCCCCATAGGCACGAATTTTTTCCAAACGAGCCAATGCCTGTGCATCACTATTTAAATCATCTTGTAATTCTGTACCTGTATAACCCAATTCAGCAGCATTTAAAAAGATGGTTGGAATACCTGCCTGAATAAATGTTGCTTGAAAACGCCCCACATCAGGTACGTCCAATACATCTTGCACATGACCTGTTGGAAACATACTTCCGCCATCTTCGCTATCATCAGCAGGGTTTAAAAATTCAATTTGCACTTCAGCCGCTGGGAATGTAACACCATCTAATTCAAAATCGCCCAATTCTTGTACTTCGCCATCACAGATTGGCACATGAGCAATAATGGTTTTTTGAATATTTTTTTGCCAAATGCGTACTGTACACAATCCATTCTCAGGAATACGTTCAGCATTTACCAATCCTTTACGAATGGCAAAAGCCCCTACAGCAGCGGTTAAATTCCCACAATTGCCACTCCAATCCACAAAAGCACGATCAATCGCCACTTGCCCAAAAAGATAATCTACATCATGACCATCTTGTTCACTTTTTGCCACAATTACCGCTTTACTGGTACTTGAACTCGCTCCCCCCATACCATCAATTTGCTTGCCATAAACATCAGGGCTACCCAACACACGCAATAAAATTTGATCACGCACCTTTCCTGCTTGCTGTGCGGCCAATGGCAAATCCGTTAAACTAAAAAATACACCTTTACTCGTGCCACCACGCATATATGTTGCTGCAATTTTGATTTGTTTCATCATTTTTCTCCCTGTGCATCAAACCATCTGCTGAGCAAATGCTCAACATTCTTTACTTCAAATCCTAGCACAATGCCCAAGCCCACTAGAATACGACTTAAGTGTATTTATCAATGCAAATTATATTAAAATCAAAAACATTCTCATTTTTAAATATAAAATATCATCATTTGATTAAAATAAAATATTAAAACCATATAAATATAAAAATTTATGTTTTAAAATGTATCAAATGAAATTATAATGAGAATAAATATCGCTCAATAAATATTATTTTAAATATAAAAATCAAATAGTTAAAATTAAATTAAATTCTTCAATCACTATCATGATAAATATCCATCAAAAAACTTGAAATTATGGATAAAAATAGACTTTCTTTTATTTTTTATAATGCTAATATAAATAAAATTTCATTCATTAGAGCCATTACTATGAACTTCAATCTTTCTTTTGATCACATCAACCAAATGCACTGGAAAACGCTAAAATCAGTCATCGCAGCATTAAGCCTTGTACCTGCAAGCTACGCTTTCCATCAATTATGGTTCTTTTCTAACGACAGCGAACAAATGGTCATTCGCTTTTTTGCTTTAAGTTTATTGTCAGCGTGGATTATCATTGCGTTTTGTGCGGCATTACACACCGATGCATCAGTGAGCAAGAAAATTGCCCAATCACAGCAAACGCTGAGCCGTGGTGAACAGTGGATTTTGCATTTATATCGTCAAATTCCTTATATTTCACTTACAATATGCCTACTTTTTGTACAAACACAATGGTGCTAGATGGAAATGTGCATCCATTTCCATCATTCGCATTCATATTCAAACCATTAAAAGTAAACCCTTTTAGCTTTGAAAATGTATTGCAAATACAAAAATAATGATACTTATTTGCAATTTAATACTAGTTTTTTTTGCCAAACCGTCTATACTAATAAAAATTTACCCCTGTCTGGTCGTGTTTCCCAAATGAATACCTTATTTTGGAAATTTTTAGTCATTTTCTTTATCATTTTGGCTTATCTTGGTACGATTTTGCCAGGCTTTCCTACGACCGTCTTTTTAATTTTAGCCACTTGGGCGGCATCTAAAGGCTGGCCAGAATACTATGAAAAGCTCATCAATCACCCCAAATATGGGAAAACGCTTAAAGATTGGCGAGATTCAGGCACAATTCCACGCAAAATCAAATACATCGCCATTTGTATGATGTGCGTCAGTGGCATGATTATGTGCTTAACACCTTTTCCTTTATGGCTCAAAATTATGAGCAATAGTATCATGTTTCTTGTCGCCATTTGGTTATGGACACGCCCAGAGCCTGCCATCAATCCACAGCACGAACAATGCCCTGCTCTCAACGATGAGCATTTATGCCCTGTTGCTCCTGCACAGCAAAAAGAGCAAGAAACCACTTCGCACAAACCTAAGCAAAATTAATTACACATCAATTTATAATGAACAATGCCTGCCCATCTTTACAATTTTGTAGAGTGTGTTATGGTAATGCCATCATAAAATGACTATATCAACCATGACTTCTATATCACAACACACCATTCCCAATACGATTTATGATGCCGATGTGCTGATTGATTTAGCACAACAAATGCTCCATTTACCCAAGCACGGCAAAAGCTATCCGATTTCATCGGGGAAAAATGGCATTGGCGAACAAGAAAATAGCGGTAAAACCCCACGGGGTTGGCACATGGTTGCCGAAAAATTTGGACATCATGCTCCGATATATAGCGTATTTGTCGCTCGCCAAGCCACAGGCGAAATTTATAATGATGATTTAGCACAAAATCACCCAGAACGAGATTGGATTTTATCTCGCATTTTATGGTTGCAAGGGTTAGAGCAAGGTTTCAATGCTGGCGAAGGTTGCGACACCAAGCAACGCTACATCTATTTACATGGTACGCCTGACACTGCAGCGATGGGAACGCCACTTTCTCACGGCTGCATTCGTATGCGAAACCATGATATTGTTGAATTATTTGATTTAATTGATGAAGATGCCAGCGTTTACTTGTCTGAACAAGAAATTCACTTTACAACATAGCATTTCGCAAAGTGAAAATAATAATATAAAACGCCTTATTTTTATGCAATTAAAAACAATTTCGTCAAATAAAGTAAAAAATCATTTGACATCGTTTATAAATTGTCTATAATGCACATCACGAAATGATGAAAGGGTGATTAGCTCAGTTGGTAGAGCGTCTGCCTTACAAGCAGAATGTCGGCG
>JAUNHS010000013.1:20270-24584 GCA_030523805.1 Acinetobacter sp. | reverse complement strand
CCAAATGTATTGATTTTAGATGAACCAACCAACCATTTAGATTTAGATATGCGTCATGCGTTGAGTATGGCATTGCAAGATTTTGAAGGGGCTGTGGTACTTGTTTCACACGAACGGCAGCTGATTGCATCGGTCTGTGATGATTTGCTGTTGGTTCATGATGGCAAAGTGAATACTTTTGATGGCGATTTGCAAGATTATGCACAATGGCTTAAACAGGCTCGCCAGCAAATGTTGCAACAGCAAAGCCAAGCAACTCAAGTGGTTGAAACACATGAAAAAACTGTCGCTAAAGTAGATAAAGAAGCACAACGTAAAGCGGCAGCACGTCGTCGGGAAATGACCCGTCCATTACGGAAAAAAATTGAGCAACATGAATCGCAAATAGATCAAATCCAACAGCAATTGGTGGATATTGAGCAACAATTAGCCGATAGTAGTTTGTATGATGCTGCACGCAAAGCTGATTTATTGGCATTGATGACACAGCAAACAGAACAGAAAAATGCGTTAGCAACGCTGGAAGATGCGTTATTGACCTTATTAATGGAGCTAGAAGAATTAGAGCAAAGTTTGCAAGATGAATAATAGCATTGCCGATTTACAATGTAGGAAAATGTAAAAAATCTCGCAAAAATGCAAAAAGCATTACACTTTTAAGTATGTTTTTGTTATATTGCCTGCACATTTTATTTTACGCTATTGATATAGGTCTTCCATGAAACGTTTTTTATTGGTGAGTACATCGGTATTTTTAATTTCGTGTACGCAAACCATTATTCACCCAACTACGACACCAACAACACCGAAAGTGGTGCAACCTGTGCCACAAACGCCTGTAGTTACACCAACGGTAGAAGTGAAACCAGCACCAAAACCTGTGGTGCAAACGCCTAAAGCGAGTACATATCAACCACGCAATAATTATCATAGTTGTGTGAGTGGTTTGCGTTCGCAAGCATTGGCAAGTGGTGTGAATGCAGCAACATTTGATCGTTATACACGCAATTTAAGTCCTGATTATTCGGTGATTGATAAGTTAAATTATCAACCTGAATTTTCTACACCTGTGTGGGATTATATGTCAGGTTTGGTTGATCAGGAACGTGTAGATTTAGGTAAACAAGAATTGGCACAGCATCGTGCAAATTTAAACCGTATTGCTCAGCAATATGGTGTGCCTGCTGAAGCCGTTGTCGCTGTATGGGGCGTGGAAAGTAATTTTGGACGTATTTCAGGGTCGTATCCATTATTGCAAGCGTTGAGTACCTTAAGCTGTGAAGGTCGTCGTCAAAGTTATTTCAAAAGTGAATTTTTTGCGACCTTACGTATTTTACAACGTGGCGATTTGCAAGAAGAGCAACTTAAAGGTTCATGGGCAGGTGCATTTGGTCATACGCAATTTATGCCAGCCACTTATGAACGTTTAGCCGTAGATTTTGATGGCGATGGTCGTCGTGATTTGGTTTCTAGCACAGCAGATGCGCTGGCTTCTACAGCGAATTTCTTGAAAAAAGCAGGCTGGCAAACAGGTATGCCGTGGGGCTTTGAAGTAAAATTACCAGCAAATATGTCGGTAAAAGGTGAAGGTCGTACCACAAAGCGTGCATTAAGCACTTGGGTTAGCCGTGGCTTAACACGAGCTGATGGTTCAGCATTAATTCAAGGTAATTTAACAGGACAAAGCAATGCAGGTTTATTTGCTCCAGCAGGTGCAAATGGTCCTGTATTCTTAGTATTTAAAAACTTTGATACGTTCTATAGCTACAATGCGTCAGAAAGTTATGCGTTAGCGATTGCTCATTTGTCGGATCGCTTAAAAGGTGGTTCAACATTTAGACAAGCATGGCCGACTGATGATGCAGGAACATCTCGTGCTGAACGCCGTGAAATCCAGCAATTATTAGCTAATAAAGGCTATGACATTGGAACAATTGATGGCTTAATTGGCGATAAAACACGTCAAGCCATTCGCCAAGAGCAACAACGCTTAGGTTTAGAAGCCAATGGCAGAGCTGGGCAAAAAATCTTACAAGCCTTAAGATCAGGTCGTTAATGCCTATAGTATAAGGTTCAGCAGAACTAAAAAACTCAACCAAATGTGGTTGAGTTTTTTTATTGTAGAACGTTTATGAACGTACAACATTTAAGAAATATAAATGACGTTCATACTGATCAATAATATCTTGCAATAAATCATCATTGGTCCACTGCATGACATCATAATTTTGTCCGCCTTCGCCTAAAAATACTTCCGCTTGGTAGTATTGCTGTTGAGATGATTGTTCCTGCATAAAGCTCGGAGCTTGCATTGGCGTCATCATCACTTTATACACAAAATTTAATTCGTGCTGATGATGTACCACTAAACTGGCAGATTGCTGTTGAATATGCACATCTACAGCCAGATGACGATGCTTAAACTCTTCGGCAAGCTGTTCAAACACAGGGCGAACGTGTTGCTCTATATATTGCTCCACTTCATGTTGCTGATGAGGATAGTGCATCACTAAACCTAAACGCTGTTGCCAACTGCGTGGGTTGTGAATGGCTCGTGGCGTAATGCGTGCTTGTTGAGTGGCATTAATTTTAAGTGCATCTAAATGCAATGCTTTGCTTAATCCCCAGCACATCATGAGCATAACCACAGTAAATGGCAAGGCACTAATAATGGTTGTGGCTTGTAATGCAGCCAAACCACCTGCCAGCAAGAGTACAATGGCTAAAATGGCAATGATTACAGTCCAAAATAAACGTTGCCATACAGGTGAATTTTCGTGTTTTGCAGTCAGATAATCCGCAACTAATGCACCAGAATCGGCAGATGTAACAAAGAACAATAATACCAATAACGTCGCCACACCACTCATGAGCGTTGCCCAAGGGCGATGAGCTAAAAATTCAAATAAAGCCATAGATGAATCATTTTGTACCACGGTGAGCAATTGCATTTGCCCTTCTTGTAGCACGCTTGCCAAGCCAGCATTGCCTAAAAAGCCCATCCAAACAATAGTAAATCCTGTAGGTACAAATAATACACCTGTGATAAATTCACGAATACTCCGCCCACGAGAGACACGAGCAATAAACATACCTACAAATGGCGACCATGAAATCCACCATGCCCAATATAAAATCGTCCAACCACCAATCCAATCGCCATCAGATTGATAAGCGTAGAGATTGAATGTCATGCTAAACAAATGTGAAATGTAATTACCAGCATTTTGAATGGTCGTTTGCAATAAATAAATAGACGAACTGGTCAGAAATACGAATGCTAAAAAGAAAATTGCTAAAAATAAATTAAATTCAGATAAACGCTTAATGCCTTTATCTAAACCTAAAAATACCGACATAGACGCAATCGCACTAATGCCTAAAATGAGTATAATTTGCACAGTTTGGTTTTGTTCAATGCCAAATAATGCATTTAAACCCGAATTAATTTGCAACACACCAAAACCGAGTGATGTGGCAACACCAAAAATTGTACCTAAAGTAGCAAAAGTATCGGCAGCATGACCTAATCCACCGTGAATGCGTTGTCCAATAATTGGATACAATGCCGAACGGATTTTTAACGGCAAATGATGACGATAGGCAAAATAAGCCAAACTTAAACCTACAACAGCGTAAATTGCCCAAGCGTGTAAACCCCAATGGAAAAAGGTAACACGCATGGCTTGCTGTGCTGCATTGACTGTTTGAGCATCGCCTACAGGTGGGCTAATGTAATGCATTAAAGGTTCGGCTACACCAAAGAACATTAAACCAATACCCATGCCTGCAGTAAATAGCATGGCAAACCACGAGCGATTGCTATAATCAGGTTGGCTATGGTCTGGGCCGAGTTTGATTTTGCCGTATTGAGAGCAGGCAATGAATAATAAAAAGATTAAGAAAAAAGCGACTGAAAGTACATAAAACCAGCTAAAAGATGTGGTAATCCACGCTTTAATTTGATTGGTCAATGCTTCAAAATTGGGTACAAACAGTACCAAAGCAAGGAAAAATACAATCAGTAGCACCGTGCTACCAAATACAGCACGATTAATATTATCAAACCACTTTGGTGGGGAAGAATGGGTCATCACTTGCTCCTTGTTATAGTAAAAAGAGATGGATTACATCATGTATTTGCATTCCTGCGTTGCAGTGCGATATGGCACGAGCAATCCTAAATCGTCCAAAAAAGAAAGGTTTTAAGCAATAATTTCAATCATCATCACTTAAAAATTTTACCAAATGATAGAAGCACAATAGACAAAAAAATCAAAAAAAGCAAGTTTTTAGCTTAAATTATGGCATAAT
>JAUNHS010000013.1:0-20170 GCA_030523805.1 Acinetobacter sp. | reverse complement strand
ACAATAGACAAAAAAATCAAAAAAAGCAAGTTTTTAGCTTAAATTATGGCATAATACTGACAGAATTGAGTGCTTTTGATGGCATTTTATCCATTTTTGGCTTGTTTTTGAGAGTGTATGAAGCAGCAAGTAAAAACATTTTTATCGTCATGGTGGGTTACACGACGGCATTTAACGATAGGTGAACGACAGTTGGCACATAGTGTATTTCGGCATCATCTGGTATTAGATGGTATAGAAATTCGTACACATCGTGCTATGAGAAAAGGCTATGCCTTGAGTGTCGGTGGTCATGTGTATTTCCACCCACAAGATGTATGTGATGATTTTTCTCAGCAATCGTTAGAGTTGCAAGCATGGTTTATTCATGAATTGGTACATGTGTGGCAAGCTCAGCAAGGCATGGCAGTATTATGGCGTGCATTATTCAATCGTCGCTATCGCTATCATTTGCAAGTAGGTAAATCCTTTTATGACTATGGCATAGAGCAACAAGCTCAAATCGTACAAGATTATTTTTTGAAAAAGCAACGTGGGCAAGCCTGTCAAGCCTATCAACATTGCATTCCATTTTTAAATGAAGTCTGATATTTTCCTTTCCTATAAAATCTAAAAAATGTTAAGATATAATGCATTCATTTTTCATTTTGGCGAAATTATCATGACCACAAATGCTCAAATTACCCAAGACCGTATTTTAATCCTAGATTTTGGCTCACAATACAGCCAACTCATCGCTCGCCGTGTGCGTGAAGCAGGTGTATATTCTGAAATGTATGCCTATGATTTATCAGAAGAAGATATTCGCAAATTCAATCCCAAAGGCATTATTTTATCAGGCGGGCCTGAAAGCGTTCATGTAGAAGGTAGCCCACGAGCACCACAAGTTGTGTTTGAATTGGGCGTGCCTGTGCTTGGTATTTGCTACGGTTTTCAGACCATGTCGGAGCAATTAGGTGGTAAAGTTGAAGCAGGTGATGTGCATGAATTTGGTTATGCCGAAATTGATGTTTTGCACCAAGACCAATTATTAACGGGTATCAGCGATGACAAAAATCAATCTCAAGTGTGGATGAGCCATGGAGATAAAGTGGCACGTTTACCACAAGGATTTACTACAACGGCAAGCACGCCAAGCTGTCCTTATGCAGCGGCAAGCGATGAAGCACGCAAATTTTACGGTGTGCAATTTCACCCAGAAGTAACGCATACAGCGAAAGGCACAGAGCTGATTTCAAATTTTGTGCATATTATTTGTGGCTGTGCAAATTTGTGGAATGCGGAAAATATTATTGACCTACGCATTGCCCAATTGCGTGAACAAATTGGCGATGAAAAAGTACTTTTAGGCTTGTCAGGTGGCGTGGATAGCTCGGTGGTGGCTGCATTATTGCACAAAGCAATTGGCGACCAATTAACCTGCGTATTTGTAGATAATGGTTTGCTTCGTCTCAATGAAGGCGATCAAGTGATGCAAATGTTCGCTGAAAATATGGGCATTCGTGTGATTCGTGCTGATGCCGAGCAGCGTTTTTTAACTGCACTTGCAGGTGTAACCGACCCAGAGCAAAAGCGTAAAATTATTGGACGTGAATTTATTGAAGTGTTTGCCGAAGAAGCTCGTAAATTAGATGGCGTAAAATTCTTGGCACAAGGCACGATTTATCCTGACGTGATTGAGTCGGCTGCAAGCAAACAAGGCAAGGCTCATGTGATTAAGTCTCATCATAATGTGGGCGGTTTGCCTGATGATTTGGCGTTTGAACTGGTTGAACCACTGCGTGATTTGTTTAAAGATGAAGTGCGTAAACTCGGGACGACATTAGGCATTCCACATCACATGATTTATCGCCATCCATTCCCAGGGCCAGGTTTGGGCGTGCGTATTTTGGGTGAAGTGAAAAAAGAATATGCCGATATTTTACGCCTTGCTGATGATATTTTTATGCAGGAATTGCGAGCAAGTGGTTGGTATGATAAAACTGCTCAAGCCTTTGCCGTGTTCCAACCTGTGAAATCAGTGGGAGTGGTAGGCGATGGTCGCCGTTATGCGTGGGTGATTGCTCTTAGAGCAGTGGAAACAGTGGATTTTATGACTGCTCGTTTTGCTCATTTGCCATATGATTTGGTGGATAAGATTTCTACTCGTATTATGAATGAGATTAAAGATGTATCTCGTGTGGTGTATGATGTGAGTAGTAAACCACCAGCAACGATTGAGTGGGAATAAGATAAGTTATTTTATATTAATATTATTAGAGCTTTAGTAAAAATTGCAAAAGGAGTGTTTTATGCACTTTGTTAAAATAGGCTTATCTTCGGTAATAGTATTATTTAGTGCTTTATTATTATCTGGTTGCGGTAATAGTCAAGATAAAAAGGTATCGTTACTTGAAGAAATCCTTTCATCATCTGAGCAACAAAGCAGTGAAGAAGTAAAACCTAATCAAAATTTAGAGAATAACTCTCAAGCAGAACAAGTTGTAAATGAAGTAGAAGAAAGTAGTTCTTCTGTAAGTTCAAGTAGTTCTGGTCCTATATGTAGTTACACTGCATTTATCTCAGATAATGATAAATACAATAGTTCAGGAAACCCAGTATTTTCTGGTAACAATGTTTCTAGTTTTGCAGCTATTTTGCGTCAGGATAGAGCAAATTTTTATGTATTTGGTAGCGGAGATGCTGCTGATACAGCAGATTGTATGATGAGCTCAAAGCAGAACCGTGCACGATTTGAAAGTATGATGTTAAACGGTACGCATGATCAAACAGCAATTGATAAAGTTGTTTATGGTAATCCTATTGTTCATGTTGATTTATATGAAAATTATATTCATGTTACAGTGGAATAATTAGAATATAAAGTCATACGTTCCACATGGAACAAAAAAGAGCGTTGTAAAAACAACGCTCTTTTTTATGGTTCAACGCAAAGAATTAAAACATTAGTTCACACGTTGCCAAGTTTGAGTACGACCTAAAGCAGAAATACCGATATAACCACGCATATCTAAACTATTACCTTTTAAGGTTGCTTCAAGTTTATAGTCTTTACCTGTTTTCGGATCAATAATTTTACCGCCTTGGTATTTGTTACCGCCAGCACTCTTTAAGTTTTGCACTACGGTTACACCACGCAACGATTTATTTTTATAAGGACCAGAACAGCTTTTGCAAGCAGCTTCTTCACCAGGTGTTAAAACTTGCTGAATGGTTGCTGATAATACACCATTTGATTCAGTAAATTTTACAATCGCTTTTGGTTTTTTTGTCGTATCATCAATAGTACGCCAAGTTGTATTGTGCAAAGGGTCTGCAGCAAAAGCCGCACATGACATTGCGAATAAGCCTGCTGTTGCAAGTAACTTTTTCATAAGAGCATTCCTTGTTTATCAAGTTAAGGTCTATTGAGTATTCCTAAAAATGAAATAAAAATCAAGCAAAAAATGTATATTTGTATATTCGTCCTGTTAAAATTTCATGAAAAATGAAGAAAATGTGAAAAATTTCCATAAAGCACGCCATGTGAAAAGCATTTTATATAGAAATTTGCTATACTGACAGCACGATTGAAATGCTATGAAAAGAGAGTAATATGAGCCGTCGTTTATCTAATGTTGAAAATAAAAAATTGCGTGCTATAGGGCATGCGTTAAATCCTGTAGTGATGTTGGGGGTGAATGGTTTAAGTGAGCGTGTGATTGAAGAAACATTGCGTGCATTGAACGACCATGAACTCATCAAAGTTAAAATTGCAGGTGAAGACCGTGAATTGCGTCAGCAACTTATTGAAGAATTGGCACAAGCAACGCAAGCAGAAATTGTGCAAAAAATTGGTAAAGTGGTATTGCTATATCGCAAAGCAGAACAGCAAAATGCACAGTTATCTAACCTAGTGCGTTATGCACATTTAAATGGCTAACATATTCATTTTTAAATAAAATTAGGGGGAATTATGCGTGTTTTAGTGGTGATGGATGCGATTGAAAACGTCAATCTCAAAAAAGACTCAACCATGGCAATGTTATGGGCAGCTGCTCGCCGTGGTCATGAATTGGGCTATGCTTTACAGCAAGATTTGTTTTTAAATCAAGGTAAGGCATTTGGGCAAATTGCTCCCTTGCAAGTATTTGAAAACACAAAAGATTATTATCAATTAGGCGAAAAAAGCGTACAGTTTTTAGCTGATTATGACGTGATTTTAATGCGTAAAGATCCGCCATTTGATATGAATTTTATTTATACCACTTATATTTTGGAGCAAGCGGAACGTGAAGGGGCGTGGGTGATTAACAAGCCACAATCGTTGCGTGATTGCAATGAGAAATTATTCGCTACGCAATTTCCACATTTACAGGTGCCAACGTTGGTTACATCGCAAGCCAAATTAATTCGTGAGTTTATTGAACAGCACCATGATGTGATTGTCAAACCGTTAGATGGCATGGGCGGTATGGGCATTTTCCGTTTGTTTAAAGATGGCGTGAATATTGGTTCTACGCTTGAAGTTTTAACGCAAAATGGACAATTACCGATTATGGCACAGCGTTATATCCCTGAAATTGTTGATGGCGATAAGCGTATTTTGATGATTAACGGTAAACCTGCTCCGTATTGCTTGGCTCGTATTCCACAGCAAGGCGATATTCGTGGTAATTTAGCGGCTGGTGGCGTTGGCGTTGCTCGCCCATTGACGGAAAAAGATTTGGCGATTGCGGCAGAAGTTGGCCCATTCTTAAAAGAAAAAGGCTTAATTTTCGTGGGCTTAGATGTGATTGGTGAATATGTAACTGAAATTAATGTTACTAGCCCAACCTGTATCCGTGAAATTGATGCTCAATTTGGCACATCATTGGCTGATGATTTATTTGATGTGTTGGAGCAAGGTGTGCAAGCACGTTAATTTTGCTTTAAATGGCAATATATGAAAACTGTCTAATGTTTCACGTTGGGCAGTTTTTTTATTGGCTTCTCGTTTAATTGATGATTTTATAAAAAATTACAAAAAAGTGTGGCTAATCTTTCTATTTTGAAGGATTTATTGCTTTTGGGTATAGGTTTATGCTCAAAAAAAAACTATAATAAACAGTGGTATTGTTTAAAATTAAGCATGGTATAGATTTAAATTCTGCAAAAGATGGGCAGAGTTTACCCTGTTTTCAATTTTTGAATGTATTTTTTAATGTTTTAAAATATTTTTTAGAGATCGGTACAACGTGTCTGAAGTAAAGCAAAAGCATATTATGATGATGGCTGCAGGTACAGGTGGTCATGTGTTTCCTGCATTGGCTGTAGCAAAGCAATTACAGCAGCAGGGCTATCGTGTATCGTGGTTGGCAACCCGTACAGGTATGGAAAATCGTTTGTTAGAACAAGAACAAATTACGATTCATCAAATTGATATTCAAGGTGTGCGTGGTAATGGCATTGTACGCAAATTGCTTGCACCATTTAAAATTATTAAAGCCATGCTGGCAGCCAAGCGTTATATGCAATCGCAAAAAGTAGATGTAGTGGCTGGTTTTGGTGGTTATGTGGCAGGGCCAGGTGGTTTGGCAGCACGTTTGTTAGGTATTCCTGTGTTAATTCATGAGCAAAATGCGATTGCAGGTTTTACCAATACTAAATTGTCTAATATTGCCAAAGTCGTATGCCAAGCCTTTCCAAATACATTCCCTGAAAATGAAAAAGTAATCACCACAGGTAATCCTGTGCGTGCTGAAATCAGTCAAATTCTTAATCCGCAATGGCGATATGATGAGCGTGAAAAAGCAGGGCAACCATTAAAAATTTTGGTGGTCGGTGGTTCTTTGGGGGCTCAAGCGTTGAATAAAGCTGTACCAGAAGCATTGACTAAATTAAACATGAATTTGCAGGTGTTTCACCAATGTGGGCAGCAGCAATTAGAAGAAACACTACAACGCTATGCACAAGCAACCACTGTGCAAGTTGATGTGCAACCATTTATTGCTGATATGGCAAAAGCCTACAGCGAAGCAGATTTGGTGATTTGCCGTGCTGGAGCTTTGACGGTAACGGAAATTGCGACTGCAGGCGTGGCAGCAATATTTGTGCCATTACCAACAGCAGTTGATGATCACCAAACAGCGAATGCTCAATATTTAGCAAAATTGGGGGCAGCAAAAATTTGCCCACAAGCAACTTTAACCGCAGATGTTTTAGCAGAATTGCTTACGCCATTGATGAATCGTCAAGTATTGAGTGAAATGGCAGTTAAAGCACGTCAGCAGGCACAGCCACAAGCCACAGAATATGTTGTTCGCTTGATTGATGAGTTAGTGTAAGACAAGGCAAAGAAATGAAATAAGATTAGTTGAACTAATCTAAAAAGGTAGGTTTATATGGAAACAATTCAACAATCAAAAGTACCAGAAATGCGTCGTATTCAGCAAATCCATTTTGTTGGGATTGGTGGTGCAGGTATGTGTGGTATTGCTGAAGTGATTAAAAATCAAGGCTATATCGTTACAGGTTCGGATATTAAAGCGTCAAAAACAACGCAACAATTACAAGAACATGGCATTCATGTATTTATCGGGCATCACGAGCATAATGTACAAGGTGCAAATGTGGTCGTTGTTTCTACAGCGATTGACCCTGAGAATCCTGAAGTCAAAGCGGCGTTGGAACAACGCATTCCAGTGATTCGCCGTGCGGAAATGTTGGGCGAATTGATGCGTTATCGTCATGGCATTGCTGTTGCAGGCACGCATGGTAAAACCACAACTACTAGTCTATTAACGACAATGCTTGCAGAAGGTGGTTTAGATCCAACCTATGTGATTGGTGGATTGTTGAACAGTACAGGTGTGAATGCCGCATTGGGTGAAAGCCGTTATATCGTGGCAGAAGCCGATGAATCTGACGCATCATTCCTGTATTTACAGCCGATGGCGGCCATTATTACCAATATCAATGCAGACCACATGGACACTTATGGTGGTAGTTTTGATACCTTGAAAGATACTTTTGTGCAATTTTTGCACCGTTTGCCATTCTACGGTTTAGCTGTGGTGTGTGGTGATGATGCCAATATTCGTGAAATTTTGCCACGCATTGGTCGCCCTGTTTTGACCTATGGTTTTAATGAAGATAACGATATTCGTGCCATTGATGTTGAGCAAGATGGTATGCGTAGCCACTTTACAGTATTGCGTAAAGATAAAGCACCATTACGTTTAACTATTAATCAACCTGGGGTGCATAATATTCTCAATGCCTTGGCGGCAATTGGTGTAGCAACCGATGAAGGCGTATCTGATGATGCGATTGCACGAGCATTGGCAGGGTTTAGTGGTGTTGGTCGTCGTTTCCAAGTGCAGGGCGAATTTGCATTGGGCGATGGCAATGTGAAATTGGTTGATGATTATGGTCATCACCCGAAAGAAGTAGAAGCAACCATTAAAGCCGTGCGTGCCAGCCACCCAGACCGTCGTTTGGTGATGATGTTCCAGCCACATCGTTATAGCCGTACACGAGATTGTTTTGATGATTTTGTAGATATTTTATCGCAAGTCGATCAATTGTTATTGCTTGAAGTGTATCCAGCAGGTGAAAAGCCAATTGTCGGTGCAGATAGCCGAGCATTGGCTCGTAGCATTCGTTTGCGTGGCGAAGTAGAGCCTATTTTGATTGATCCAATTGATCATCAAAATTTAAGTACCATTTTACAAAATGTATTACAAAGCAATGACTTATTGCTTACACAAGGTGCAGGTAATGTGGGTGCAATTTCACTTGAGCTTGCACAAAATCAACTTTTTTTAAATACAAAAAACGCTGATGAAGCGAAGGATTAAGATTGTGTCAAATACTGAAAAATTTGGAAAAGTTGCCGTATTGTTCGGTGGTAAATCAGCAGAGCGTAAAGTATCGTTAGACAGCGGTCAGGCAGTGTTGGACGGTTTATTACGTTCTGGCGTAAATGCTGAAGCCTTTGATCCACAGCAGCGGAGTGTTACCGAATTAACGCAATATGACCGTGCATTTATTGTACTGCATGGGCGTGGTGGCGAAGATGGTGCAATTCAGGGCGTGTTGGAATGGTTGAATATTCCTTATACAGGCACTGGCGTGCAAGGTTCTGCGATTGGCATGGACAAAGTCAAAACCAAGCAAGTGTGGGCAGGGCATGAGTTACCGACTGCACCGTATAAAATTGTTACACCACAAAGCGATGTTGATGAAGTGATTGCAGCGATTGGCTTGCCGTTTATTATCAAGCCTGTGCATGAAGGTTCAAGCATTGGTATGAGCAAAGTGGAAAAGCGTGAAGATTTTGCCGAAGCCTTAAGCAAAGCAACTGCACATGATTCTGTGGTGATGGCAGAAAAGTGGATTACAGGCAAAGAATATACAATTGTGCTGTTGAATGGTGAAGCCTTGCCTGTGATTAGCTTGCAACCACCAAAAGAAGTTGCATTTTACGATTTTGAAGCAAAATACAAGCGAAATGACACGAAATATGGCATTCCGTGTGGTTTAAGCGAGCAAGAAGAAAAGCAACTGCAAGCCTTAGCTCTACAAGCCTTCCAAGCTGTCGGTGCAACAGGTTGGGGACGTGTAGATGCCATGCAAGATGAACAGGGTAATTTCTGGTTGCTTGAAGTGAATACCGTGCCAGGCATGACTGACCATTCACTTGTGCCAAAAGCAGCTCAAGCCGTGGGCTATAGTTTTGATGCGTTATGCGTTAAAATCTTAGAGCAAACATTGGTTTAAATTTAAGGTTTAAGGCTAGACAATGACACAATCTCCATTTTCTCCACGTCAAGGCGTATCCACGCTAGGTGAGCAACAGCAAGGCAGAAATGCTTTGTGGAATATGGTATTTGGCATTTTAATTGTGCTAGCCTTAATTGCGTGCATTGTTGGGGTATTTAGCTTACAGCGTAACTTGACCAGCCAAGCATTAACTTTAGATATTCAAGGTTTTCGCACCGAATCAGAACTCAATTTAATTCAAAATCAGCTCAAAGAAATTAATCAGCAAAGTTTCTATACCGTTGATTTATTGCAAGTGCGTAATGCCGTGCTACAGCAAGATTGGGTAGATGATGTCGTCGTGTCTCGTGCGTGGCCAAAAACGATACAAATTCATATTATTCCACGTCAAGCTGTGGCTCAATGGGGGCGTACAGGGCGTTGGGTGAGTGATAGTGGTGATATTTTTGCCAAATATCATGGTAGAAATGTGCGTCAATTACCTTCTATTTCTGGCCCTGAAGATCAAGTCAAAACCATTATGCACGTCTATAATGAAGCCAGTCGTATGTTTAAGCCGATGGGTGTCAATTTACGAGAAGTCTTTTTAACTGAGCGTATGACGTGGGTTTTACAATTTGATTCAGGCTTACGAGTGATTGTAGATCAAGATCAGCCACTACTCAAATTGCAACGCTTGAGCCAGTTGGCTCAAACCGACCTTAAAGCCGTATGGTCTAAAGTAGAAGCGGTGGATTTACGCTACCGTGATGGCTTGGCGATACAGTGGAAAGACGCACAACCTGTCCCTTATAAAAATGGGCATTTTATTTTAAATTAAACAAATTGATGAATACGCAATCTTACATTGCATTGCACGATGGTAAAGTCTTATGCAAACTCAAAAACAAAGTATTGTTGTACTAGATATAGGAACGTCTAAAATCGCAGCAATTATTGCCGATATAGACCGTGAAAAAAATATAGAAGTCTTGGCTAGAGCAACTGTGCCAACCCGTGCGATGAGCAAAGGCAAGATTGTTGATTTTAATCGCTTGGTTGCAGATTTAGAGCATATCAAAGAAGCACTTATTCAAGATTACAATCAGCACAATACACTCGGTGCTGAAATTTATTCGGCTTGGGTGAGTATTCCAAGTGCAGAAATTTATTATAAATATAATAGCGGTGAAGTCCACGTTGAACACCCACAAGGCATTATTGAGCGTAGTGATATTGCCCGTGCTTTAGATTTGGCAAAAGCCCAATGTAAAGACCCAAATTATTATATTATGAATACCATTCCACTATCATTTGTGCTGAATGGTACAGACCATGTACAAGCCCCAGTGGGTATGATTGCCAATACCTTACAAGCCTATTATAGCTTTATGATGATGCCTGTAAGTAGTATGCAAAACATTCGCCAAGCCTTAAAGCAAGCAAAAATTACCGTAGATAAAATCGTGGTTTCTAGCATGGCAAATGCTGAAAGTTGCTTACTTGAAGATGAACGCAAATATGGCGTGTGTTTGGTAGATATTGGTGCAGGTACAACCGATGTTTCTGTCTATATTGATGGTAAATTGGTGTGTGCCGATAGCTTCCCATTAGGTGGCCGCCGTGTTACACAAGATATTGCAACCTATTATGGTACAAGTTTAGAAGAAGCCGAGCGTTTGAAATTAGAAAATGGTCGTTTGGATATGGAAAATATCCCACCTGGGAAAATGATTCAATATGAACGTTTAGATAGCTCTACACGCACCATTAGCCAAGCCGATTTGGCAGATAGTATTGCGGCACGTTATAAAGAAATTATCAATTATGTTGCCAAATACTTGAGAGACAAACAAGTCTATCATGCGTTAAAGCACGGTATCGTACTTTCTGGTACGGCAGTAGATATAGAAGGTGTGGTAGATTTATTCCGCAAAGAAATGCTATTGCCAATTCATTTAGCCAATGCTTCAGCAACGCACAAAATGAAAAAAGCAGCACATCATGCGGATATAGAAAGCTCAGTGTACCGTACAGCGGTCGGTTTATTGCTTTATAGCCAAAATGATACAACCAATAGTCAAAATGGCGAAGTAAAAACCAATAAGTTTTTTGCACAACTAGATAAAATATTCAGTAAAGTGAGTAAATTCATGAATCGTGATGTGTAAGAATTTACTACATGACTTAAAACAGCATATTCAATTGATGTGAATAATGCTAGAATATCCGAGTTTTATTCGTGATATTTCACAATTTACTTAAATATTGAATACGGCTTACAGTCATGCTACTTGTAACGACATTCAACCCATAGATTAACTTTGCAGTGTGAGCCAACACTGTACAACCCTTTTAAGGAGAACTCATGTCCAGCTTCAAACTTGTTGATGAAAATAATGGAAATGGTGCTGCTCGTATTGCCGTATTTGGCGTAGGTGGCGGCGGTGGTAATGCTGTACAACACATGATTTTATCAAATGTGTCTGGTGTGAAATTTATTTGTGCAAACACAGATAAACAAGCATTAGACCGTATTGATACGGAAAACAAAATCCAACTTGGTGAGCAAAGCACACGTGGATTGGGTGCTGGTGCAAACCCTGATGTTGGCCGTGCAGCGGCAGAAGAAAGTTTGCAAGATGTACGTGCACAATTAGAAAATACCGATATGGTATTTATTACTGCAGGTATGGGCGGTGGTACAGGAACTGGTGCAGCACCTGTCATTGCTAAAATTGCGAAAGAAATGAAAATTTTAACGGTAGGCGTAGTTACTACACCGTTTAAATTTGAAGGTAAAAAGCGTATTTTATCTGCTGAAAAAGGCATTGAAGCATTAGAGCAAAATGTAGATTCATTGGTTGTTATTCCTAACCAACAATTGTTAAAAGTGTATCGTAACTTGAGCATGGCAGAAGCCTACAAAAAAGTAGATGATGTCCTTTTAAGCTCTGTGCGTAACATTTTTGACTTAATCATTCGCCCTGGTTATATCAACCTTGACTTCAATGACTTAAAAACTGCGATGGGTAGCCGTGGTTATGCGATGATGGGTGATGGTTTTGGTTCTGGCGATGGTCGTGCTCGTCAAGCTGCTGAACAAGCCATTCGCAGTCCATTATTGGAAGGTGTTACTAACTTAAATGCGAAGAGCCTTGTGATTAACATTACAAGTGGTGAAGACCCAGACCATGCAGTAACCATGGACGAAGTTGATGAAGTGATGGAAATTGTCAATCAAATTGCTAACTTAGACGATGGTAACATCTTCTTTGGTACAGCGATTGACCCAGAAATCACTGATGGTGTACGTGTAACTGTTGTTGCGACTGGTTTAGAGCGTAATATGCCTGTAGAAGAGCCTACACGCCCAACCAATATGATTGTAGATGAAACACCTGCAGTTGCTCGCCAAACTGAAACAACAGAAACAGTTGCTGCACCTGTGGCAGAGCCTGCACCTGCAGAGCAAAAGAAAAGTTTATCTATCATGGACTTCTTAAATAGTCGCCCAAAATAAGATAAATTTAACAAATATGACAAAAAAGTCATAAAAATAAAGAAAAGACTGTGAAAATTTCACAGTCTTTTCTTTTTTTCTGCGTTTAAATATGATATTGTAACAAAGTTTTTCACAATTATGAATTTAAAACCCGATTATACAGGTTAAATCTATGCTTAAACAACGCACTTTGAAACAAAATACACAAATTTCAGGCATCGGCTTACATAGCGGTGATGTTGTAGAAATGCGATTTTTGCCACACCATACTGATGGTGGCATTGTCTTTCGCCGTGTAGATTTAAATCCTGTTGTAGAATTGCCTGCACACGCTTTGCTTATTCAAGAAGCCTTTATGTGTTCTAATTTGGTAAAAGACGATGCCAAAGTCGGTACGATTGAACATGTCATGAGTGCTATTGCCGCATTAGGGATTGATAATTTGATTATTGAAGTTAATGCAGCAGAATTGCCGATTGCAGATGGAAGTGCCAAGCCATTTATTGATTTATTTTTACAATGTGGCTTACAAGAGCAAGATGCCGCAAAAAAATTTATTAAAGTCGTTAAACCTGTGCAAGTACAAGTGGGCGATAAAACAGCATCATTTACACCGTATGATGGTTTTGAGTTGAATTTTAAAATTGACTTTCAACACCCAGTATTTAAGCCAGAGCATCAATTTTATCAATTCCAGCTACATACGCAGCAATATATAGATGAAATTAGCACCGCACGCACTTTTGGCTTTATGAAAGATTTAGAATTTTTAAAAGCACAAAATTTGGCTTTGGGTGCGAGTTTGGATAATGCCATTGGTTTAGATGATGAAAGCGTACTCAACCCTGAAGGTTTGCGTTTTGAAAATGAATTTGTTCGCCATAAAATTTTAGATGCGATTGGCGATTTATCGTTATTGGGACATCAAATTTTGGCTAAATTTGATGCTTTTAAGGCAGGTCATGCGGTCAATAATGAGCTATTACGCCAATTATTGAGTGATGATAGCTGCTATGAAATTGTAACATTTGATGATATTGTAACATCACCCATTCAGTATCTTGCTGTTTCTTAAAGGGTTTTATAAAACGAACCGTATAAAGTAACAAAAAGATGCTGATATTTTTTGCAATTTGCTGAAAAATTGGTTATGCTGAAAAAGTAAGAGTTTTAATCGTAAAAATAGATTAATCATTTTGGTTCATCTATTCTGTAAATTAAAACGATGGAAGAGCGAGATTTATCTCTCTCTTCCCGTATTCGCTAATTTAATTAAAGCAGCTTGTAAATTTGTATGTGATGTACATTCTGCGAGAGAGTATAGCCTTTCTTTTGTTTGATCCGACAGTGGCTTTAACGTTGGGGTCGGTGGAGCAGGTGGGGTTTGCTTGCTTGTAGAAAGCGTTGCTTGAATTTTTTCTAATTGCTGAAAAGGTGCAAGTTTCGCAAGCTGAGCGACATACTGCGAGCGTAAATAATTCAGTTGGTTTACCATCGCTTGATTTTTACCCGCAATGGTTAGTATGCCGTTTTGATAGCAAACAATTTGCCATTCTTCTGGTTGCGGAAGTAAATGTTGGATTTGTTTGCTTAGGTTTTGCCAATATCGGACTTGAGTGAGCAATACTGAAAAATTGCTCATTCGCTGAGATTGGTTGTTTTTTTGGAAAATCTGAATAGGTTGAGACATAATGATTTACCTTGTGTGAAAAGTTAAGTTTACAACATATTTAAGAATTTATTTTGATAAATATCAAAAAATAGAGGAAGAACTTTTAACCAGAGTTCTGATTGAGGTGTTTTATGCGTCGTATTTTACTAGCATGTTCATTGCTTGCATCTACAGCTGCTATGGCTGATTTGCAAATGTCTACATCAACATCTGCAGCGATCAACCCAGCTTTACAGCAAAATGTGTTGTCATCACAAGCAGATAGTGCGAAGTTTAGTGCTAATTTTGTGTCATCAGCTGATGAGTTAGCATGGTTGCAAGTACATCCATTATCTAGTGGTCGAGTATCTTCAAACTTCGGTACACGAGTGATGGGCGGTAAACGTGAAGGGCATTCAGGCTTAGATATTGCTGCACCAACAGGTACGCCAATTGTAGCAACAGGTCCAGGGCAAGTAACCAAAGCAGGTTGGGGGACTGGTTACGGTCAATATGTAGAAATCCAGCATAACAATGGTTATGTTACTCGTTATGCTCACGCATCTCGTATTCATGTGAATGTGGGCGATTGGGTAAGTGCTGGTCAGCATATTGCAAATGTAGGTTGTACAGGTCGTTGTACTGGCCCGCACTTGCATTATGAAGTAGTAAAAAATGGCAAGCGTCAAAACCCATCGACTTACTTAGCAATGTTACCATAAGTTGCAAAGTGAAAGATTCTGTAAAAGCTGTCTATCAAGGCAGCTTTTCTTGCTTTCTAAAGCAATAAAAATAACCAATATTTATTTAATAAATACTATTTTAGTTGATATTCATTTACAAAAATAACCATTACAAGGCAAAATGTGGTAAATATAGAGAGATTATTTGCGAGCTGATCGTTTATTAATTTGAGTGCGATGACTTGTAAGCCAAGTTGATCGTTATTATTTTCATTCATTCAAAAGATGTAGGTATTTTTTATGACATATTATGGCGATACCGATGCGTTAGAAACCAAAGAGTGGCAAGATGCTTTTGATTCTGTGCTACAGCATATGGGTACAGAACGTGCGGCATTTTTATTAGAAAAATTGTATCAACAAGCGATTGCAAAACACGTTCCCATTCAGCGTTTAAATACCCCTTATTTAAATACGATTCCAGTAGAAGAACAACCTGCGATGCCTGGTGATCAAGATATGGAGCGTCGTATCCGTGCATTGATTCGTTGGAATGCGTTGGCAATGGTATTAAAAGCCAACAAATCTGGCGATGATTTGGGTGGCCACTTGGCAAGTTTCGCATCATCTGCGACTTTGTACGATGTCGGTTTTAACCATTTCTTCCGTGCCAATAGCGAAAGTTTTGGCGGTGATATGATTTATTATCAAGGACATTGTGCGCCGGGGGTATATGCTCGTTCATTCTTGGAAGGGCGTTTGACCGAAGAACAATTATTAAATTTCCGTCGTGAAGTGGGCGGCAATGGTTTGTCGAGCTATCCGCATCCATATTTGATGCCTGATTATTGGCAATTCCCTACCGTATCTATGGGTTTAGGCCCGATTATGTCTATTTATCAAGCACATATTCAAAAGTATTTGATGAATCGTGGCTTGATTAAAGAAGAAGATCGTAAAGTGTGGGCATTCTTGGGCGATGGCGAAATGGACGAGCCAGAGAGCTTGGGTGCGATTTCATTGGCAGGTCGTGAAAAGTTAGATAACTTGATTTGGGTGGTAAACTGTAACTTGCAACGTCTTGATGGGCCTGTGCGTGGTAATGGTAAAATCATTCAAGAATTAGAGTCTGTGTTCCGTGGTGCGGGTTGGCGTGTCATTAAAGTGGTTTGGGGTCGCCATTGGGATCCATTATTGGCGAAAGACCACAGCGGTGCGTTAAAAGCGATTATGGAAGAAGCGGTTGATGGCGATTATCAGCGTTATCAAGTGAAAGGTGGCGAATATACTCGTAAGCATTTCTTTGGTCGTTATCCTGAAGCGGCAGAGTTGGTGCGTAATTTGAGCGATGAAGATATTGAATCGTTAAATCGTGGTGGTCATGACCCATATAAAGTCTTTGCTGCTTATGCTGCTGCGACGAAATCAAATGGTCAGCCAACCGTGATTTTGGCGAAAACGGTTAAAGGTTATGGCTTGTCTGAAGAAGCGGAAGGCGTAAACCGTACGCACCAAATTAAAAAATTACAGCATTCATCATTGCAATATTTCCGTGATCGTTTCAATTTGCCATTTACCGATGAGCAATTACACGAGTTGCCATTCTATCGTCCTGCGGAAAATTCGCCAGAGCTGAAATATATGAAAGCTCGCCGTGAAGCGTTGGGCGGTTATTTGCCTGCACGTCGTAAAGAAAGTGAAGTGTTGCAAATTCCTGAATTGTCTATTTTTGACAGCATTTTACAAGGCACTGGTGATAAGGCGTATTCAACCACCATGATGATGGTGCGTGTGATTTCTGCTTTATTGAAAGAAAAAGCAATTAAAGATCGTGTTGTACCGATTGTGCCTGATGAAGCACGTACTTTTGGTTTGGAAGGTATGTTCCGTCAGTTGGGTATTTATGCAGCACATGGTCAAAAATATACACCTGAAGACCAAGAGCAACTGATGCATTACCGTGAAGCTAAAGACGGTCATATGTTGCAAGAAGGGATTAACGAAGCAGGTGCGATGAGTGCGTGGGCAGCATTGGGAACAAGTTATTCAACCAATAACTTACCAATGATTCCGATGTATATGTACTACTCAATGTTCGGTTTCCAACGTATTGGCGATATTGCGTGGGCAGCAGGCGATGCACAAGCACAAGGTTTCTTATTGGGTGCAACAGCAGGTCGTACTACATTGAATGGCGAAGGTTTACAGCACCAAGATGGTCATTCGCACATTTTAGCGGGAACTATTCCAAACTGTATTTCATATGACCCTTGTTATGCATATGAATTAGCCGTGATTGTACATGACGGTTTAAAACGTATGTATGTGAACCAAGAGCGTGTGTTCTATTACTTAACTGTGATGAATGAAAATTACGAACACCCTGCCATGCCAGAAGGTGCAGAAGAAGGCATCAAACGTGGAATGTACTTATTCCAAAAAGATGATAAAGCGACTGTACAATTATTAGGCTCTGGCGTGATTTTGCGTGAAGTGATTAAAGCGGCTCAAATTTTGCGTGATGAATTCCAAATTCACTCAAATATTTGGTCTGTTACCAGCTTTAATGAATTGGCTCGTGATGGTATGGCGTGCGAAGAATACAATCGCTTGCACCCAAGCGAAAGCGTAAAAGAAGCATGGGTATCGCAATTATTGCGTGAGACCGATGGTATCGTTGTTGCAGCAACAGACCATATGCGTGCGTATAGCGACCAAATCCGTGCATATTTACCAGACAACCGTCCGTATGTAACTTTAGGGACTGATGGCTATGGCCGTTCAGATAGCCGTGCAAGTTTGCGTAATTACTTCGGTGTAGATGCGGCTCATATTGTCGTAGCAACATTGAAAAAATTGGCTGATGAAGGCGAAATTGACTACCGTTTAGTCAATGATGCGATTGTTTCATTTGAAATTGACACAGACCGTCCATTCGCATGGCAACCACAAGCAACCCCTGAAGTGAAAGATGCTTCAGTCTTCACAGGAGATAAAGAATGATTGTAAATACTCCTGATATTGGCGTAGATAAAGCCCTTGTTTCTGAAATTTTGGTGCAAGTGGGTGATAGCGTCAGCGTAGATCAAAGCATTTTTGTCTTAGAATCTGACAAAGCCACCGTTGAAGTGCCAAGCACGGTGGCAGGCGTGGTTAAAGCGATTTTAGTCAAAAAAGATGATAGCGTCAGCGAAGGCGTTGCGTTAATTGAAATTGAAGCAGGCGAAGCGAGCAATACAGCTGAACCTGCTCCAGCAGTAGAAACAGCTTCTGTTGCTGAACAAAAAGCCGTTGAAACACCAGTTGCCGCAGCGACATCATCAGCACCAAGTGCAGGGGCGAGCGTAGAAATTACCGTGCCTGACATTGGTGTAGATAAAGCTCTTGTTACAGAAATTTTGATTAAAGTCGGCGATACTATTGAAGTGGATCAAAGTATTGCTGTACTTGAATCAGATAAAGCAACGGTAGAAGTGCCAAGCACTGTCGCAGGTGTGGTGGAAGCAATTCATATTAGCTTAAACCAAAGCGTAACTGAAGGCGTGGCTTTAGCAAAAGTAATAACAGGCGGTACAGTTACCGCTGTGCCTACAGAAACAACAGTATCAACGCCTGTAGTAACTGCTGAGAGTTCTGCTCCTGTAGCTGCAAGTGGTAGCGTAGAAATAACTGTGCCTGATATTGGTGTAGATAAAGCTCTTGTTACAGAAATTTTGATTAAAGTGGGCGATACCATTGAAGTGGATCAAAGTATTGCCGTGCTTGAGTCGGATAAAGCAACGGTAGAAGTACCAAGCACTGTCGCAGGCGTGGTGGAAGCAATTCACATTAGCCTAAACCAAAGCGTAACTGAAGGCGTAGCTTTAGCGAAAGTAGCGGCTAAAGGTGCAACATCTGTGGCTGCGACTTCTGCACCTGCCGCACCAAGCAAAGTGGAAACACCTGTTGCACCATCAGCTCCAGTTGCACCTGTAACAACTGCTGCTCCAACATCAAGCGATAAATTGACTGCTGAACAAGAAGCTGAAAATGCAAAAGTCTATGCAGGCCCTGCAGTGCGTAAATTGGCACGAGAATTGGGTGTGATTTTATCGCAAGTGAAAGGTACAGGCACGCAACAGCGTATTCTTAAAGATGATGTATTTGCGTATGTCAAAACTCGCTTAACTGCACCTGTTGCTGCAGCTCCTATAGCAACTGCTGTCGCTGCTGCAGGTTTACCGCCATTGCCTGATTTTACTGCATTTGGTGGTGGTGAAGTGCAAACCATGACTCGCTTACAGCAAGTGTCTGTACCGCAGTTGTCATTGAATAACTTTATTCCACAAGTGACGCAATTTGACTTGGCGGACATTACTGAACTTGAAGCATGGCGTAATGAATTGAAAGATGGCTTTAAAAAACAAGGTATTAGCTTGACTATTTTAGCGTTTATTGCTAAAGCGGTGGCTCACTTGTTGCTTGAAGAGCGTTATTTTGCGAGCCATTTGGCTGATGATCAAAAATCAGTGTTATTGCGTAATGAAATTCACATGGGCATTGCGGTGGCAACGCCTGACGGTTTAACCGTGCCTGTATTGCGTAATCCTGACCAAAAATCAATTAAGCAAATCGCTCAAGAATTGGCTGAATTGAGCCAAAAAGCTCGTGATAAGAAGTTATCGCCGAAAGATTTACAAGGGGCAAACTTTACCATTACCAGCTTAGGTTCAATCGGTGGTACAGCATTTACACCATTGGTAAACTGGCCACAAGTGGCAATTTTGGGCATTTCTCCTGCGAAAATGCAACCTGTGTGGAATGGTAAAGACTTTGAGCCACGCTTGATGTTGCCGTTATCATTATCATACGATCATCGTGTGATTAACGGTGCAGACGCTGCTCGCTTTACCAATAAATTGACCAAATTATTACAAGATATTCGTACATTATTGTTGTAATTGAATGGTTAAATTAAAAAATGGCATATCATGATGATATGCCATTTTTATTGGTGATGATTGGATTATCATTCTGTGATGACAAATTAAATGCCATATACATCATGCACCACATCACTAATCGTCGCAATCCCTTTTTGCAACACATCATCGGATTGGGCAATACTCATACGGATACATTCATGAGCATGACGGAAATCAGACGTATCAATCCCTACAAAAAACTTCTCACTTGGAATAACCAATGTGCCTGCGTGTTTCAATCGTTCATACAATTCTTGTGAAGTAATCGGTAAATCTTTAAACCACAACCACAAGAAAATCGCCCCTTCAGGTTGATGAATTTTTAATTGTGGCAAATCTGCAAAATGTTGCTTTAGCAACTGAATGGCAAATGCTGACTGACGAGCATAAAACGGACGAATATGCTCCAAAGATAAGGTTTTTAAACGATCATTTTGCAAGAGCGGTGTGGCAATGGCTGCACCAAAACGAGTTGGAGCAAGATTAATAATTGCATTTAAGCTACTGATGGCTTTAACAATTTCAGGACGAGCTACCACAATGCCCGTACGCACCCCTGCCAAGCCAATTTTAGATAAGCTAAAACACAGCACAATATTTTCATGCCATGTTAGCGTGGTTTCTTTATGAATAATATTGGGAA
>JAUNHS010000154.1 GCA_030523805.1 Acinetobacter sp. | reverse complement strand
AAGCCATTACGCATTTAATGCGAGTAGCGAGTGGTTTGGATTCGCTGATGTTGGGTGAGCCACAAATTTTGGGGCAAGTGAAATCTGCCTTACAACTTGCCAAAGAATGCCAAACCGTTTCTAAAGATTTAAACCGTATTTTTGAATATGCATTTTACGCAGCCAAGCGAGTTCGCTCGGAGACCGCAGTCGGTAGCCATGCCATTTCTATGGGTTATGCTGTTGCACAATTAGCATTGCAAGTGTTCAGTGAAAACCAAAAATTAACCGTGATGATTGTCGCTGCAGGTGAAATGAATAGTCTTGTCGCAAAGCATTTGGCAGAAATGAATGTGGCAAAAATTATCATTTGTAACCGTACTCGTGAACGTGCAGAATCATTGGCACAAGAATTGGCTCATCGTGTAGAAGTGGAAATTATTGATTTTACTGATTTGGCAGCCAATTTACATCGTGCAGATATTGTGTCGAGCTGTACAGGCAGTTTGCACCAAGTCATTTTTTATGATGATGTCAAGCAGGCATTAAAACAGCGTCGTTATCGGCAAATGTTGCTTGTGGATTTGGCTGTGCCACGAGATATTGAAGCCAGAGTTGAAGATTTAGATGGTGCATATTTATACGGTGTAGATGATTTACAAGGTGTGATTGATGAAAATTTAGCTCAACGTCGCCAAGCAGCCGTTGAAGCGGAATTTATGGTCAATCAGTTGGCTACACAGTTGATTTTACAGCAAAAAGTATCACAAGCAGGCGAGACGATTGCACAATATCGCCAACATGGACAACAACAACAACAGCAAGAATTGGCATTGGCATTGGCACAATTACAAGCTGGTGCAAATGCAGAAGATGTATTGCAGCAATTCGCTCATCGTTTAACCAATAAACTCATGCACTCGGGATCGCAATTATTGCGTAAAGCGGCAGAGCATGATGATCCAGAGCATTTTGAATGGTTGAAAGATGAATTGCAGGATATTCAACAGCATTCCCGTGCAGGGCGACAGCGGAAGTGATTGGTTGGTAGATGGAAGTGATAAAAACCACTGTGTGTACAGTGGTTTTTTTATGTATGGTAATAAATCAACGTCTTTGATAAATAAAATCAGCGATTTTATGTCCTGCTTCTATACCACGCTTTTCAAATTTGGTCATCGGTCGCCAATCTGGGCGTGGATAAGCATTGCCTTTACCAGCGAGATTTTCCAATTGCTCACGGCTATCTAGCACATCAAGCATCCATTCGGCATAAGGTTCCCAATCGGTTGCACAGTGGAATGTACCACCATGTTCTAACTTTTGCTCGACCAATGCCATACGCTCTGGCACGACAAAGCGACGTTTGAAATGGCGTTTTTTCTGCCAAGGGTCAGGGAAATATAATTGAATACAATTAATGCTGTGGTCTGGCATTTCACGCAAGACTTGAATGGCATCGGCATCTAATACTTTTAAATTCTCTAATTGCCCCATACCTGCTTCAAAGACGCATTGTGCAATCCCAGGTACATGAACTTCAATGCCGACATAATTGCGTTCAGGATTGGCTTTTGCCATTTTGACCAATGAACGCCCCATACCAAAACCAATTTCTACCGTAAGTGGACGCTCTGGGTGTGGAAAATGCTGACGTAAATCACCTACAGGATAGCTTAAAATTAGGTGTTTGTATTGCTCTAATGCTGTACGTTGTGATGTGTTGAGCGGTGCAGAACGACGCATAAAAGTTACAATTTCACGGTGTTCTGGGAGTTGCTCTAATTCGGTTTCAGCAGTGAGCGTGTTTAAATTTGGGGTTTCGGTCGTCATAAGTTATTCATCTTAAAAAATAATGTGCTATTGTAAAAGTGTGCTACAAAAATCACAAGGGAAACAATGTATATTTTCTCGTGGATTGCATGGAAATGGTGCTGTGTTAGGTAAGATGTGTAGATTTAGATGTTTTGTAACATTTTCGTGGGTGGATTGCTGTAGTTTTGCTTGATTGTGGTGCATATTTTTTTAAAATAACTTTTTTGTACAATAATGTGTTATGATAGTGGGCAATATTTTGTCTGCAAAATTCTTGCACATCGTGAATTTTAAATTTAGGACGTGATGATGTCTATATTTACAACAATGAAATCTACGCATTCTACTCAATCTTGGTTCAAAATGACAGTGTTAGCCACTGCTATTGGTGCTTTAGGTTTGACAGCGTGTACAACAACGACAGCACCAAGCAAGTCAAGAACAACAACGCAACAACCAGCAAAACAGCCAGCAGTTGCTAAAGTAGATACAGGCTATTTAGATAGTGATAGTTTAAATCAATTAGAAGATTTATTGTACGCAACGGATATGCGTGCGGTAGAAGGCGACCGTTTGTTGATTTTAAAACACGGTGATGTGTGGAAGCGTATTCCTGTGGGCTTCCGTATGAATGTGGATAGTGTTTATAACTCACGAGTTACAGCACAGCGTAGTTGGTTTGCATCTCGTCAGCCATATTTGGATCGTTTGAGTGCTCGTGCCAGCCGTTATTTGTATCATACGGTGCGTGAAGCAGAACGTCGTGGTTTGCCTACAGAATTGGCATTGTTACCAATTATTGAAAGTTCTTATGACCCAGCAGCGACAAGTTCGGCAGCGGCAGCAGGTTTGTGGCAGTTTATTCCATCTACAGGTAAAGCCTATGGTTTGCAGCAAACGACAAGCTATGATGGTCGCCGTGATGTGGTGAGTTCAACCAGTGCCGCTTATGATTTTTTAAGTGCTTTGTATAATCAATTTGGCTCGTGGGAGTTGGCTTTGGCAGCGTATAATGCTGGGCCAGGAACAATTAGTAAAGCCATTAAGCGTAACCAAGCCGCAGGTTTGGCAACAGATTATTGGTCATTGCGTTTACCTAAAGAGACGATGGATTATGTACCACGTTTTATTGCTGTGGCTCAAATTGTAAAAAATCCATCAGAATATGGTGTTTATTTACCAGCGATTGCGAACCGTCCGCACTTTAGGGAAGTGCAATTATCACAGCCAAATAGTTTGAATTATATCGCAAGTACGATTGGTTTAGATTATGCTGAATTACACGCATTAAACCCTGGCTATCGTAGTGATATTATTGATTATTCTAGTAATATGAAAGTATTGATTCCTGCAGATGTTAGCCCACGTTTAGATGCTAAATTGGGTGCATCGGCATCAAGCACGGAGCGTCAAGCAACGGTAACGGTGCGTAATCCTGTGTATAATAACAATACGTCAAGCAATAATAGTGGTTTTTCAACGGCAAGTCGTAATGAACCACCGATTTCAGCATCGCAGCCGACCTTACAGCCAATATTGGTTACACCGACTTTGGTGAATAATTCATCTGTAAGCAATCCGCCTGTGAACAACTTACCGACTTATCAACAGCCGACTTTGGTCAGCAATACAACGACACAGCCTGTACTAACGCCTACACCAGTGCCAACGCCTGTTAATACAGTAGCAAATGCTGTAACTAATACAACGGCAAAAGCAGGAGCGATGACACCAAATCAACCTGTAGTGAAAGAAAAAGCCAGTGCAATGCCAA
>JAUNHS010000153.1 GCA_030523805.1 Acinetobacter sp. | reverse complement strand
TGAATCACCCGAATAATCCTGACAATCCACAATATCAAGCCAGTCAAACAGCATTGTCGCAAGACAATCAAAATAATGCTGTTGATGAACAGCAAAATCATCAAACGTCGCCGACGGCAAAATTAGGGACGGCACAATATCACACCATTTTCACTCAAGCAGAATTTGATGATTTATTGCACAATTTGCAACAAGCAACGCAATTTGCCATTGATACTGAAACTACATCGCTAGATTATCGCCAAGCAGAATTGGTCGGCATTTCCGTCGCCATTCACGCTGAGCAAAGTTACTATATTCCAATGGCTCACGATTATGAAAATGCACCTGCACAGTTGGCTCGTGATAGCGTTTTGGCGGCATTAAAGCCGATTTTGCAAAATGCAAATATCAAAAAAATTGGTCATCATTTAAAATATGATCAGCATATTTTTAAACGCTATGATATTGAATTACAAGGTATTTATTTTGATACCATGCTGGCATCTTATGTGTTAAATAGTACAGCAACTCGTCATAATATGGACGATGTGGCACGTTTGTATTTGGGACACATGACCACCACATTTGAACAAATTGCAGGCAAAGGTGCTAAACAAAAAACGTTTAATCAAATTGATATAGCGACAGCAGCAAAATATGCCTGTGAAGATGCCCATATTACCTATCGTTTGTATGAAGTTTTGCATGAAAAATTGCAGGCTCAACCTGAATTATTGGCATTATTGCTCAATGTAGAACTGCCTGTATCGCATATTTTAAACCGTATGGAAGATGTTGGCATTCAACTCAATGCACCATTTTTAGACCAATTAAGCATTGAATTTAGTGAAGAGATTGACAAGTTAGAACAACAAGCCCATCAGTATGCAGGCGAAGCCTTTAATATTGCATCACCCAAACAAGTCGGTGAAATTTTGTTTGACAAATTGCAATTAAAAGGCGGCAAAAAAACAGCTACTGGACAATATAGCACCAATGAAAGTATTTTAGAAAAGTTGGATCACCCAATTATTGAGCCAATTTTGAATTATCGCAGTTTGAGCAAACTGAAAAGTACTTATACTGATGGTTTGAAAGAGCGTTTAGACCCTAGCTCTTTGCGTATTCACACCAATTATCATCAAGCCGTTACAGCGACTGGGCGTTTATCTTCTAGTGATCCAAATTTACAAAATATTCCAATTCGGGATAATATTGGCAGACAAATTCGTAAAGCCTTTGTCGCTCCTGAAGGGCGTGTGCTATTGGCAGCCGATTATTCGCAAATTGAATTGCGTCTCATGGCTCATTTTTCGCAAGATGATGCTTTGGTTGATGCGTTTATGCAAGGGCAAGATATTCACCAGCGTACTGCTGCAGAAGTTTTGGGCATTGCCTTGCAAGATGTAACCAGCGACCAACGTCGCCAAGCCAAAGCGGTGAATTTTGGTTTGCTCTATGGTATGTCGGAATTTGGTTTAACTCGCCAATTAGGTTTTACCCGTGAGCAATCCAAAGATTATATTAAGAAATATTTCCAGCGTTATCCTGCAATTTATGAATATATGCAGCGTACTCGCCAAGTGGCATTGGAGCAAGGTTTTGTAGAAACCATACTCGGCAGACGTTTATACACGCCAGATGTACAAGCTGGCAATGCGATGGTGCGTAAAGCCGCAGAGCGTGCAGCGATTAATGCTCCTTTACAAGGCAGTGCAGCGGATATTATTAAATTGGCAATGATTGCCGTGCATCAACAGCTAGACCCACAACATATTCGCCTATTATTGCAAGTGCATGATGAATTGGTGTTTGAAGTAGATGAAGCCATGGCAGAACATTATGCTGTGCAAATTAAGGCTTTAATGCAAGATGTGTATGCGTTAAGTGTACCGTTGATTGTGGAAGTTGGTATGGGCAAAAACTGGCAAGAAGCACATTAAAACCATAAAAAAAGATGAATGTTTAACGCATTCATCTTTTTTACACAATAAGGCTAATAACAAACTAAACGAACCTTAATCATTTAACTTTTCTTGACCTGCTTTTAGCAATATATTTATTTCCCTTAAATCTTGAATTTGCTGATTAAGTTGATTAATAATTTCTTCTTTATGTTCTAACAGTAGTTTTAATTTATCTATTTCTATTGCATTTGCTGTAGCTTGATAGTGTTCATTGTATTGGTTAAAAAATAAACCTTGCTTACTGTTCGTAGATTGCTCATTAATTTGACAAAATATATGACTTTCATGTTGTATCAATTCCAACAAATCAATATTAAAAATTTCTGCAAATTGTTCTAACCTTTGCAAAGTTAAATGTGTTTTGCCAGTTTCTATCTTTGCATAACCAGTTACAGACAATCCTAGCTTTTCAGCCATATCTTCTTGTGTCCATTGGTTCTGTTCTCTCAACTTACGAATTTTTTCATACGATTTCATTATTCATAACCCATACTAAAAGTGTAGTTAAAAACTCTTTTAGTTTATTCACATCTACATTTTCCCTATTATAACATATTAGTGTCTACAATGTGTGTATTAAATTTTCCAATATGTATCTTTGGTTATATTACGTAAAGCACCCCTACCCAATATAGGAGATATTAACTTGTTAGCATTTATCTTACTAATCATTTTAGCATTTATTTTTCCTCCAATGTGGTTCGGTGTTTTATTCTATATTTTATGGCTCATATTGACGAGAAAAAAACGTAGAAATCAAGCTATTATTAACAAATTATCTCTTCTTATTCTATCATCTAAAAATGAGATATTCGTAGATGATATTTATTGGGAAAGTTTTTGTAGCTTTGTTCATGATCTAGGTGGTCATGGAAATAATTCTTATGCTAGAACTAGATATGATCATGATAATTTAATCTTACCATTAGATGTAGATGGCAAAAAATATATTTTTTTCTTCAGCAATGCTGAAGCAATCAATAAAGTTTATATATCCTACAATGAAGTATGACTTTTTACCTACAGGAGAAATTTCTATGAAGTCTATATCATTAGCATTGGTAACAAGTGCAATCCTTGCACTATCTGCTTGTACGACTGTTAATAGTGTAAGTAATATCCCAAAACAAGTGCAAAAAAGCTACTCAGCTTTTCAACTGCAAGATATTTCTACACAAAAGTCAGATATTAATAGTCAGTTTGCAAAAAAGCTAAATGAACAATTAACCAAATACGGTTATAAAACAGGTAATGGTTTAAATCTTAGCTATAATATTGAGAGTTTTGATGCAGGAAATCGTGCGTTGCGTTATTTTGTAGGGTTTGGAGCAGGAAAAGCAACAGCAACTATTTCGGTAAAATTAACAGATGAAACAGGACAAAATCTAGGGCAAGTCAGCACCGATACAGCTTTATATATTGGTGCTTTCGGTGGTGATGCAAAAGGAATTATTGATAAAGCAGCAAAAGATATTGCTAAAAAAATACATGAAACAGGTATTTTGCAAAAATAAATCTTAAACATTCTGATAGAAATAATCTCTTTTACTCACAAAGAGATTGTTTCTATCAAAATTACCCTTTGTTTATCATCAATTTCTCATATTTTGCTTGCAGCTCGTCGGCACTTTCCACATGATTT
>JAUNHS010000012.1:18432-24902 GCA_030523805.1 Acinetobacter sp. | reverse complement strand
GAGCAGCCAACAAGAAGTACAGAAGAAATCGTGAAAGAGGCGAGAGCAATACTCAAAAGAGAACAACGAAGAGAGCGTAGAGAAGAACAAGCGAGCAAAAAACAAGAGCAATTTGAATTAGAACTGGCCCATAGACCAATAGAAGAAATCCAAGAATACTACAGACGACAAGCCAAAAAACAAAGAATTGGCGAAGACGACGACACTCCAGCACCACCAAAAGAAGAACCTTATACCCCAAGACCACGCAGTGCTATCAGCGATATGACTGGCATACTCGGACTGCTATTTCTCATTGCCATCATTATCTACATCATCGCATGGCTATTTCTGTAATCATTAATCAAATGCAAACACCAATAGGAACGTGCTATGAACGCAAAAAAGCTACGCAGAAAATACCAAATCACCAAACACATACCAGCAGAACAACTGACAGAAGAACAAATCTCACTGCAAATCACCTACATGCAACAAGAACTTGAACGAATGGAGATAGAATATAAACAAATAAACGAAGAAATAGAGCGAATGATATATAATCTAAAATACGGTCAAGACCCATTCACAGATGATGAATATGAACCAATTCAGCAAAAAGAAGAACCCTATATCCCAAGACCACGCAGTGCCATTAGCGATATGACTGGCATACTCGGACTACTATTTCTCATTGCCATTATCATCTACATCATTGCATGGCTATTCTTATAAAATAGAGTAGCTTATTGTTTAAGCCCAAACGCAAAAACCCCGAAAATAGCTTTAAAAGCCACTCTCGGGGTTTTCATCATTATTCTAATAAAGAAATCTATGGTGCCCGGAGCCAGACTCGAACTGGCACGCCTTTGGGGGCGGGGGATTTTAAATCCCCTGTGTCTACCTATTTCACCACCCGGGCATAAATCAAATGTATCATTTGTTGGAGGCGTGGGTCGGAATCGAACCGGCGTACACGGAGTTGCAGTCCGCTGCATGACCACTCTGCCACCACGCCAACATTTGATGTTGCACATCATACCAATATTAAAATAAATTACAAGAGCTTTTTTTATCGTATGTCTATAATTTCGGCAAATACAATGGAAAATAAAAAAAAATAATGTATGATTAGCATATTCAATGATTGTTCTATGATTTCATTTTGGAGAGTAAAAAATGGCATTAGTGTTAGATGGTCGTGCATTAGCCAATACGATTGAAGCCGATTTATTAAAACGTGTTGAAGCCTTAAAAGCTAAATCAGGACGCACACCGATTTTAGCGACGATTTTAGTGGGTGATGATGGTGCTTCAGCGACTTATGTACGTATGAAAGGCAATGCGTGTCGCCGTGTGGGTATGGATTCATTAAAAATTGAATTGCCACAAGAAACGACAACAGAACAATTATTAGCCGAAATTGAAAAATTAAATGCTAATCCTGATGTTCACGGCATTTTATTGCAACACCCTGTGCCAGCTCAAATTGATGAGCGTGCCTGCTTTGATGCCATTGCTTTAGAAAAAGATGTTGATGGCGTAACGTGTTTAGGTTTTGGTCGTATGGCGATGGGCGAAGCGGCGTATGGTTCGGCAACACCACAAGGCATTATGACAACTTTAAAAGAATATGGCATTGAAATTGCAGGCAAACACGCTGTGGTTGTTGGGCGTTCGGCAATTTTGGGTAAACCAATGGCGATGATGTTGTTACAAGCGAATGCCACAGTAACTATTTGCCATTCTCGCACACAAAATTTAGCAGAAATTGTCAAGCAAGCAGATATTATTGTGGGTGCTGTGGGTAAAGCTGAATTAATTCAACAAGATTGGATCAAGCAAGGTGCAGTGGTGGTTGATGCTGGTTTCCACCCAAGAGATGGTGGTGGTGTAGGCGATATTCAGCTCCAAGGCATTGAAAAGATTGCATCAGCTTATACACCTGTCCCAGGTGGTGTTGGCCCGATGACCATTACCACATTAATCCGTCAGACTGTGGAAGCTGCAGAAAAGGCTTTGGCATAAGTCTTTTGATGGGTTGAATTGAAATTAAGATAAAAGATGAGATGTAAAAATCTCATCTTTTTGTATTCTACATTGTTTAAGCAAATGAAGTGATACTTTCGTCATAAAATACCTTGTCGTTTTGAATAAAGTGTGTTAAACTTTACATAACTTTACATAAATTTAAATAACTTTACATAACTTGATAAGAAAATCGGGTGATGTAATTGAATAAAGTCATGTTTAGTTTGGAGATTTTTATGAAAAAATGTCTTTTAGGTTTGTTTAGTATTGCCTTAGTTGCGTGTGGTGGTGCAGGACAAGGACAAGGTTCAAATTCTAGCTCAACTGAAGCTGCAAAACCTGTTGAATATATTAAAGTTACGGCAAATGAATTGCTTAAAGCATATAAGGAAAATGAAGTTTCTGCAAATCAGAAATATCAAGGAAAACCATTAGAAGTATCAGGTAAAATTGATAGTATTGAAGCAGGTCTTGCTGATAAACCGTATGTTGTTTTAAAAGCTGGTGGAGAGTTTGAATTTGTTCAACCACAAGCTCACTTTAATGAAGATGAAATTAATAAAGTTGCCAATTTGAAAAAAGGGCAAGCGATTACGTTATTATGTGAAGGTGATGGCGAAGTTGCAGGTGGTCCAATGTTAAGCGATTGCCGCATTAAATAATCAACTTATTGTCATAAAAACAAGGTCTTTTTTAGACCTTGTTTTTATTGAGCGTAAATGCAAATTGCTGATAACTCAACACATCATCACTTAAAAAATCTTGCAATGGCAATGCCACATCGTACAATGCCGACCAATCAGAATAAGGCTGGCGAATTTGTTCTGGTAGTTGCTGTAAAAAGATTTTTCGCTCCAAAGTTTTTGCACCTAAACTCATCAAATGTTCATTTGGTAATTGACAATCTATCCATTTAAAATTTGCCATCGCACATAAGCGAGCTAAAACAAAAAATGCCATTTTAGACGCATTACTGCGTGTGTGAAACATGGATTCCCCAAAAAACGCATGACCGATTTTTAAGCCATACAAGCCACCAATCAAATCTTGCTCATGCCAAATTTCTACACTGATGGCATAGCCTAAAGCGTGCAAGGTTTGATAAGCGTGTATCATATCATCGCCAATCCACGTTTCATTGCTATAGGCACGAGCAGCTGCACATTGGCGAATAACATCTTGAAAATGCTGATTAATTTTGACCACATAAGGGCTTTTTTTCATTTCACGCAGCAAACTTTTACTGGCTTGATGCTGCTGTGGATACAATACACAACGTGGCGATGGCGAATACCAAGCAATCTCTTCGCCTTGATTAAACCAAGGGAATAAACCCACGCTGTAGGCATGAAGCAACGTTTGCGGTTCTAAATCTGCACCGACAGCAATCAGTTCATGATGATGTGGATCGGCACATTCAGGGTGGGGAAAGTCGTAAGCAGATAAAAATAATGGGGTTAAATCGTGGTCTGTCATCGTCATGATATGCAATAGAATTTGACTGTAAGTATAAAACAATTTTTTATGGATTTGAAATGTGAATTTAGTTTATTTCACAGGTGTTTTTTTGTAGAATATCGCTTTTATTTTTTAGGTGTCCTATTGTGGCTCATGTAGCAATCTCTCGCTGGCTAACATTAAAATCGGCTTTTTTTCATAGCTTACCTATTTTTTCGGGCTTTATCTTTTTAGGTATTGCCTATGGCGTATATATGCGTGGCTTGGGGTTTGAAGCATGGTATCCGATTGTCATGGCATTAACGATTTTTGCAGGTTCGGTAGAGTTTGTTGCAGCAGGAATTTTACTCACAGCATTTAATCCTTTATATGCGTTTTTAATTGTATTGATGATTAGCACACGGCAAATATTTTATGGCTTGTCTATGTTGAATAAATATCACACCGCAGGAGCGAAAAAATATTATTTAATTTCAGGTATGACTGATGAATCGTTTGCGATTAATTATTCTGCAAAATTAGATCCGCAGATTGATGAAGCGAGCCATATGTTTTATGTCACCTTATTTTTACATCTTTTTTGGGTGATGGGAGCAACGATTGGTGCATTATTGGTAGATGTGATGACGGTCAATTTAACAGGTGCATCATTTGCCATGACGGCATTATTTTTAGTGATTTTTGTAGAGCAATGGTTGCGTGAAGCCACGCATGAAAGTTCATTGATTGGTTTAAGTGTTACCTTGTTATCATTGCTGATTTTTGGGCATGAGCATTTTTTAATCCCTGCAATGGGGAGTATTTTATTGATTTTATCATTACGTCGTCCAGCATTAAGCAAAAAATATGCTGAAGCACAGCAGTAAACTTGGCAATAAACGAAAAAAAGAGATGATATAATATGATGACGTTGAATGAACAATTAATCACCTTGGTGGCAATGATTGCCGCTTTACAATTTTGTCGTTGGTTGCCATTTTGGGCATTTCCTGCCCATCGTCCAATTCCTGTGTATGTGCAATATTTAGCCAAAGTGTTGCCTGCGAGTGTATTTGGTTTATTGGTGATTTATTGCTATAAAAATGTAGATGTGTGGTCGGATTTTCATGGTGCTGCGGAATTTATTGCAGGTGCTGTGGTGGTGGCGTTGCATTTGTGGCGAAAAAATATGTTTTTATCCATTGCTGTGGGTACAGTGTTGTATATGTATTTAGTACAGCAAGTTTTTGTGTAAAATGACACATGATTTTACCAATAAATTTACCATATTCTGTACACAAGAAATAAGAAAACTCTTATAATAATCACATTTTATATAAATGATGTAACTAAGGAATGCAGATGTTTAATTTACCTGTTTTTCGTGAAATGTCTTTGTGGGAAGCGATTATAATTGCTGTTGCAATGGTCGCTCTCATGGGCTATACCATGATGTCGCTTGAATGGATTCCACATTTATCCATTTTATTGGCGATGATTGCACTGATTATTTATGGTATGGTGCGTGGTGTAAAATATGATCAATTACAGCAAGGTATGGTGGCTTCGGTTTCATCGGGATTAGGTGCGATTTACCTATTTTCATTTATTGGCTTGCTGGTGTCTGCTTTAATGATGAGTGGAGCAATTCCAACCTTAATGTACACAGGTTTTGCTTTAATTTCAGGCGATTATTTTTACCTTTCAGCGTTTATTTTGTCATCAGTGATTGGTATTGCCATTGGCAGTAGTTTAACCACTTGTGCCACAGTAGGCGTGGCATTTATGGCGATGGCAAGTGTGTTTGATGCCAATCCCATCGTTACGGCAGGCATGATTGTTTCAGGGGCATTTTTTGGCGATAAAATGTCGCCATTGTCTGATACGACAGCGATTGCGGCATCAACGGTAGGAATTGATTTATTTGAGCATATTAAAAATATGGCTTATACCACCATTCCTGCATTCTTGATTACAGCAATTGCCGCTCTGTACATTTTACCAAGTGCAGGCACGACTGATTTGGCAGATGTGCAAGTCTTCCGTGAGCAATTATTGGCATCAGGTTTGGTGCATAATTATGCCGTCATTCCATTTATTTTATTAATCGTATTGGCAATGCTCAAAGTGCGTGCTATTCCAACCATGATTATTACCATTTTTTCAGCATTGGTGGTTACTTATTTGCACAGCTCGCCAAGCTTAGCCGATTTAGGGACTTATTTCTTTAAAGGTTTTAAATTGGACGGTTTTGAGCAAGTGAGCCGTTTAGTGTCTCGTGGTGGCGTGGAAAGTATGTTTTTTACGCAAACTTTGGTTATTTTAGCCTTGAGTTTAGGTGGATTATTATTTGCTTTGGGGATTATTCCAAGTTTATTAACAGGGATTAAGAACTTTTTAACCACAGCAGGGCGTGCAACGTTTTCGGTCGCTGCCACATCAGTGGGCGTAAACGTGCTGATTGGTGAGCAATATTTGAGTATTTTATTGTCAGGCGAAACTTTTAAACCTGTTTATGAGCAGCTCGGTTTGCACCAACGCAATTTGGCTCGTACCCTTGAAGATGCAGGTACGGTGATTAATCCTTTAGTGCCGTGGAGTGTGTGTGGTGTGTTTATCGCTCAGACCTTGAATGTGCCAGTATTGAGTTATTTACCTTTTGCTATTTTCTGTTATGCAAGTTTGATTTTAACCTTGCTATTCGGTTTTACAGGTTTAACCTTGAGCCGTAAATAAGCTATATGCCATCAAATAAAAGCCTAAAAGATTGCTTTTGGGCTTTTTTATTACCTTAAAATAATTGAAAAATGACACAAATGTGTCAGACCTTACATCAACGTACAAGGTATAATAACATCATCATTTTGAACAACAGAGAACGCTATGATTAAAGTACATTGTATTACCACAGGTTGGGTGCAGATTAAAATTCATCATCAAATCGCACGCTTTTTAAAACGCCCTGCTCGGGTGTTGGATATTTTAACCGATCGCCAATGGTCGCCACATTTGCCGATTGGTTG
>JAUNHS010000012.1:12469-18332 GCA_030523805.1 Acinetobacter sp. | reverse complement strand
GGGTGTTGGATATTTTAACCGATCGCCAATGGTCGCCACATTTGCCGATTGGTTGCTGGTTAATTGAACACACTGAAGGTTTATTTATGGTGGATACTGGCGAAAGTAGCCATGCCAATGATAAAGGGTATCAACCGTGGTGGCATCCATTTATGCAGTATTGTGAACGCCGTGATGTCAAACCTGATGAACAAGTGGGAGCATTGTTGCGTGCCAAAGGTTTTGACCCTTTACAAGTGAAAACGGTGCTGATGACCCATATGCACGGCGATCATGCAGGCGGTATTCCTGATTTTCCTAATAGTGAATTTTTATTGAGCGAAACAGAAAAACAAGCGATTAATGCACCGAATGCGGTATTTAATGGCTATTTAAAAATGCACTATCCGACTTGGTTTAAGCCGCAGAGTACCACGTTTCAAGATGGTGCATTTGAAAATTTTGAGCAAAGTCATAAAGTTACACAAGATGGAAAAATTCGCCTTGTGCCGACACCAGGGCATACATTGGGGCATTTATCGGTAATTGTGGATATGGACGACCATTATATACTTATCGGTGGCGATGCGTCATATCGTGAAGATTATTTGCTCAATGGCGATATTGATGGCGTATGTATAGATGAACATTTACACAAGCAAAGTACAGCCAAAATGCGTGAATTATGCCAACGTAAACCGACCATTGTACAATTGGCACACGATGAACAATCTGCCTATCGTTTGCAACATAAGGTTTTTACACAAGTGAAATGAATGAAAAAGTCATTCATTAATCATAAAAAAATACCACCTAAAAAGGTGGTATTTTTTCGCAATTCAAATGTATGATTTGCTATTATTTTGCTGCATTTTGTACTTCTACAACAGTTAAAGCCGTCATATTGACGATACGACGTGTGGTTGCTGTAGGGGTTAAAATGTTGATTGGTTTTGCAGCACCTAATAAAATTGGCCCAATCGTTACGTTATTGCCAGATGTTGATTTCAACAAGTTAAATGCAATGTTTGCTGCATCAAGATTTGGCATAATCAATAAGTTTGCCGCACCTTTGAAACGAGAGTTAGGGAACGCATATTGACGAATATTTTCATCTAATGCCGCATCAGCGTGCATTTCGCCTTCTACTTCTAAATGCGGTGCACGTTCAGATAAAATACGGAATACTTCACGCATTTTTTGAGCTGATGGATCGCTCAAGTTACTACCAAAACTAGAGTGAGAAAGTAGGGCAATACGTGGCGATACACCAAAGCGTTTCACTTCTTCCGCTGCCAAAATGGTCATATCTGCCAATTGTTCAGCCGTTGGGTTGGTATTCACATAAGTATCGGCAATGAATAAATTACGATCGCCGAGTGTTAATACGTTCAATGCAAAGTAGTTTTTATGACCTTCTTTCAAGCCGACCGCATTATTGACAAAGTCTAAATGTACGCTATAGCTTGAGTAAGTACCACACAACATACCATCAGCTTTACCATGTTTCACTAACATGGCGGCAATTAAGGTAGAACGACGACGTGCTTCACGTTGAGCAAACTCAATAGAGATACCTTTACGCTGCATAGTTTGATAATAATCTTGCCAGAATGTTTCGTATAATGGATTGTTTTCTTGATCCACAATTTCCACATTGATGCCATTGTGCAAGCGTAAACCTAATTGCTTGATATTTGCTTCAATAATCGCAGTACGACCCACTAAAATTGGTTTCGCCAAGCCTTCATCTACCACCACTTGAGCAGCACGCAATACACGTAAATCTTCACCTTCAGCATAAGCAATACGTTTTGGTGATTTTTTCGCTTGAGTGAAAATTGGTTTCATCACGAACGCAGAGTTATAAACAAACTCTGATAATTGCTGATGATAAGCGTCCCAGTCTTGGATTGGGCGAGTAGCAACACCAGAATCCATTGCTGCTTGAGCGACTGCAGGTGCAATTTCTAAAATCAAGCGTTGGTCTAATGGACCAGGGATTAAATATTCACGACCGAATGATTGGCTTTCACCACCATAAGTGCCATTATCTGCTTCTACATGAGCCATACGAGCAATGGCGTGTACACAAGCGACTTTCATTTCTTCATTAATTGTGGTTGCACCTACATCTAACGCACCACGGAAAATATAAGGGAAGCAAAGTGCATTATTCACTTGGTTTGGATAATCCGAACGACCTGTCGCCATAATCACATCGCTGCGTACAGCGTGAGCATCTTCAGGTAAAATTTCAGGGTTTGGATTTGCCAATGCGAAAATAATTGGATCTTTCGCCATTTGTTTTACCATGTCTTGCGTTAAAACGCCAGGACCTGATAAACCTAAGAACATATCTGCACCACCAATCACTTCAGCGAGTTGGGTTTGGCTAATGTCTTGCATATAACGTTTTTTAGAATCGTCCAAATTATCTCGTGCTGTGGTTAAAAGACCTTTAGAGTCAGCCACAAAGATATTTTCTTTTTTCACGCCCAACGCACAGAATAAATCTAGGCAAGACAACGCTGCCGCACCAGCACCAGAAGCCACGATTTTAATTTCATCAATTTTTTTATTGACTAACTGTAAAGCGTTTAATAATGCTGCACCAGAAATAATTGCTGTACCATGCTGATCGTCATGGAATACAGGAATATTCATACGCTCACGCAATTTTTGTTCAATATAAAAACATTCAGGTGCTTTAATATCTTCTAAGTTAATGCCGCCAAAAGTAGGCTCTAACGATGCAATAATATCAATGATTTTATCTGGATCATTTTCGGCAATTTCAATATCAAATACATCTACGCCAGCAAATTTTTTAAATAAAACGCCTTTACCTTCCATGACAGGTTTAGATGCTAAAGGACCAATATTACCCAAGCCAAGTACCGCTGTACCGTTACTAATCACGGCAACCAAATTACCACGGGCAGTATATTTTGCTGCTGTAGATGGATCTCTTGCAATTTCTAAGCATGGCTCAGCAACACCTGGAGAGTAGGCTAAGGCTAAATCACGTTGATTGACTAATTGTTTACTTGGTGTAACGCTGATTTTACCAGGTTTGGGAAATTCGTGATAATGCAACGCTTGTTGCTTTAAAGTTTGGTCAGTCATTGATGGTGTCCTAAGTTAAATAAATGCTTAAAAATAAAAGTAAAATCAAGCAAAATCGGGAGCTTTCCACGTTGTATCGCACGTCGTATAGTCAAAAATAAACATTCAAGCAACGATTGGCTCGCCAATTAGACTTAAAAGTATTCTAAATATAGCATTTTATTTGCTTTTGCAATAGGGTAAATCGTATAAAAATACATCAAACTTATACTAAAGATAGATGTGTTTCGTTATGCCTAAATGATACCTTGATTATACACCTTGCATATCGCATAAATGATTAAGAATACTTAATGCTACGACTGGAGCAGTTTCGGTGCGTAACACACGTTGTCCAACCGTCCATGATTGAAAACCATGCTGATGGGCTAGGGCAATTTCATTGGTACTTAAGCCACCTTCAGGGCCAACCAGTAGGGCAATATTTTGTGGTAAAGGATTTGGGAAATGCACTTGACCCTCGCTCAATGCCATGACTAATTTTAAATCAGCCGTGCATTGTGCCAGCCAATCATTGAGTGTCAATGGTGCTAAAATGGTCGGTACAATATTTAAACCCGATTGCTCGCAAGCTGCGATGGCTACGCCTTGCCAATGTTCTATTTTCTTTTGGTCTCGGTCGTATTTTAATCGCATTTCACAGCGTTCACTAGTGAGTAATTGAATGTGTGATACGCCCAATTCTGTGGCTTTTTGTATGGCATAATCCATGCGATCGCCTTTGCTCATCACTTGTCCTAAAGTGATATTGACAGCTAATTGACGCTGCTGTGCATAAAATTGTTGGACATGTGCAAATGCAGTTTTTTTATGAATTTCAGTGAGTTGTACTAAATATTCACCACCTTGACCATTGAAAAAAATGGCTTGTTCACCCACATTGGCACGCAATACTCTGCACCAATGATGAAAAACGGTTTCTGGTAGTTCAATGTGTTGTTGTAAGGTTAAATCAATCGGTGTGTAAAAACGGTTCATTGTTAATCAATCATTGCTAAAGTCATGTGATTATTATGAAAATTTACACGGCATTTGTCAAAATGATTTATGCGTGATTTGTGCATAATGTCTCGCAATTTGTATTGTGGCGTTGAAATAGTCGCAATCTAAAAGAAATCGGCATTTTTATGATTAAACTTTTTACAAAATGAGCAAAAAATCATATAATGTGCCGTTTATTTATTTTCCAATTCTAATTTTAGCAATAGAGCATCATCTATGAGTATTCCTAAAGTCGGCTTTGTATCCCTAGGTTGTCCCAAGGCTTTGGTCGATTCTGAACGTATTTTAACCCAACTCAAAACAGAAGGCTATCAAGTGGCATCGGATTATCAAGGTGCAGATTTGGTGGTGGTTAATACCTGTGGTTTTATTGAATCTGCGGTGCAAGAGTCGCTTGATGCCATTGGCGAAGCGATGAATGAAAATGGCCGTGTGATTGTAACAGGTTGCTTGGGTAAAGATGAAGATAAAATCCGTGCGATGCACCCGAATGTGTTGAAAGTTACAGGGGCTGCGGCTTATCAAGACGTGATGGAAGCGGTGCATCAATATGTGCCTGCACCACCGAAGCACAATCCTTTTGTGGATTTAGTGCCTGAGCAGGGTGTGCGATTAACGCCTAAGCATTATGCGTATTTAAAAATTTCTGAAGGGTGTAATCATCGTTGTACATTTTGCATTATTCCAAGTTTGCGTGGCGATTTGGTATCTCGTCCGATTGGCGATGTGATGAATGAAGCAGCGGCTTTGAAGCGTGCAGGTGTAAAAGAATTATTGGTCATTTCACAAGATACATCAGCCTATGGCGTGGATACCAAATATAAACTTGATTTTTGGAATGGTCAGCCATTAAAGACCAAATTTTTAGATTTGTGCGAAGCCTTAGGACAGCAAGGTATTTGGGTGCGTTTGCATTATGTTTATCCGTATCCACACGTTGATGCCGTGATTGATTTAATGGCACAAGGCAAGATTTTGCCGTATTTGGATATTCCATTCCAACACGCCAGTCCACGCATTTTAAAGCTGATGAAACGCCCTGCACATAGTGAAAATACCTTAGAGCGTTTGAAATTATGGCGTGAAAAATGCCCTGATTTGGTTATTCGCTCTACTTTTGTGGTCGGTTTCCCAGGGGAAACAGAAGAAGATTTCCAATTATTGCTTGATTGGCTCAAAGAAGCACAGCTTGACCGAGTGGGTTGCTTTACTTATTCGCCTGTGGAAGGGGCGACAGCAAATGATTTGCCAGATCCTGTACCTGAAGATGTGAAGCAAGAGCGTTATGAACGCTTTATGCAAGTGCAGCAAGAAATTTCATCGGCAAAATTGCAACAACGTATTGGACAAAAAATGACGGTGTTGGTGGACAGTTTGGAAGATGAATACCCTGTGGCTGTGGCCCGTTCTTATGCTGATGCTCCTGAAATTGACGGTCATGTGTTTGTGGAAGATATTGATAAATCACAACTTAAAGCAGGCGATTTACTTGAAGTAGAAATTACCGATGCTGATGAATATGATTTATTTGCTAAGTTGATTGCGATTGTTTGATGATAAAAATCCATTGTTCATTGAATGATGGATTTTTTATTGATGTTATTGATATAGTCTCGTTGTGGTTAAATTTTATCAATAGAATTTTTGATAAAATTAGATTACAATACGCTGATTTTTATTTTTAAATTGTTTTAAGTAGTCTTGGAGTAAATAAGATGAGCACTATCCAAAATACTCGCCCACGCTATCAACG
>JAUNHS010000012.1:4967-12369 GCA_030523805.1 Acinetobacter sp. | reverse complement strand
GTCTTGGAGTAAATAAGATGAGCACTATCCAAAATACTCGCCCACGCTATCAACGCATTTTGTTGAAACTCTCTGGCGAAGCCCTTGCAGGCAATAAAGATATGGGCATTGACGCTCAAGTATTAGACCAAATGTCGCTGTCTATTGCTCACTTAGTGGGATTGGGTGTGCAAGTCGGTATTGTAGTCGGTGGTGGTAACTTATACCGTGGCAGTACCTTGCAAAAAGAAGGCTTGGTTGGTCGTGTAACAGGCGATCAAATGGGGATGTTAGCGACCGTGATGAACGGTCTAGCGATGCGTGATGCCTTGGTTCGTCGTAACATCAAAACTCGTTTAATGTCTGCTTTAAATATTGCAACTGTAGGCGAGCCGTACTCAAGCCGTGATGCTATTCGTCATTTAAATAATGGCGAAGTGTGTGTATTTGTGGCAGGTACAGGCAATCCATTCTTTACAACCGATACAGCTGCGTGCTTGCGTGGCATTGAAATTGAAGCTAATTTGATTTTAAAAGCAACGAAAGTTGATGGCGTGTACAATAAAGACCCAAGCAAATATGAAGATGCAGTGAAATACGATCGTTTAACTTTTGATCAAGTGTTAGATGAAAAATTAGGCGTGATGGATTTAACTGCAATTTGCTTATGCCGTGATCACAATGTGCCGTTACAAGTATTTGATATGAATAAGTCAGGTGCATTGCTTTCTGTCGTTATGGGCGAAAAAGAAGGTACGCACGTTGCATCAGTTTAAGTGAAATGATGGTAATCGGTGCATGATGTTTTGTGTCATCATCACCCTATGATTTGATGTTTTTTGCAGTAATTTGTCAAAATTACTGCAAAATTTATTATTTTACTGCTAAAATGCAGGCAATTTTCAGTGTAATTTCCCAAACGATTGCAGGAGATTGCACAATCACCCAAAGTCTTTTTATGTTGGCCATTGGTAGCATAAAAAGTGTAAAAGGAACAGACTATGATTAATGATTTGAAAAAAGACAGCGAACAACGTATGCAAAAAAGCCTTGAGTCTTTAGAGCAAGGTTTTGCTAAAGTACGTACAGGGCGTGCTCACCCATCAATTTTAAATGGCGTGATGGTGTCTTATTATGGTTCAGATGTGCCATTAAACCAAGTGGCAAGCGTAGGCGTGGAAGATTCTCGTACGTTAATTGTACAACCATTTGAGCGTAATATGGTTTCTACGATTGATAAAGCCATTCGTGAAAGTGATTTAGGTTTAAACCCAATTACAGCGGATAGCATTCGTGTGCCATTACCCGCTTTGACGGAAGAAACGCGTAAAGATATGCAAAAAATCGCTCGTGCTGAAGCGGAAAATGCGAAGATTGCCATTCGTAATATCCGTCGTGATGTGTTGGGCGATATTAAAGCCTTATTGAAAGATAAGGAAATTTCTGAAGATGATGAACGCCGTGCAGAAGCGGACATTCAAAAAATTACCGATAAATATGTCGCTGAAGTTGATAAGCGTTTGGCTGAAAAAGAAGCTGAATTGATGAAAGTTTAAAGCGTGGGAGAGCGTAAAATGAGCGAACTCAAAGTGCGACAACTGCCACACCATGTTGCGATTATTATGGACGGAAATAACCGTTTTGCTAAAAAAAACAACATGGAAAAAGGCGAAGGGCATCGTGAAGGTAAAAACAGCCTAGACCCTTTGGTAGAGCATTGCCGTAAAATTGGCATTCGTGCTTTGACCGTTTTTGCGTTCTCTAGCGAAAACTGGAATCGTCCAGCGTATGAAGTGGAATTGCTCATGGCATTGCTTGAAGAAGCAATTCATGACCAATTACCACGCATGAAAAAATTTCAAATTGCGTTACGTTTTATTGGTGATCGCAGTCGTTTATCGCCAAAATTACAAGCCTTAATGGCAGATGCCGAGCAGCAAACAGCACATTTTAATGAAATGACGCTGACCATTGCCGTGAGTTATGGTGGTATGTGGGACATTGCTCAAGCTGCACAGCAATTGGCACAGCAAGCCGTTGAGCAAAAAATCCAAGTGCAAGAGATTACGGCAGAGCGTTTGGCACAGCATATTTCTTTGCATGATTTACCTCCTGTAGATGTATTTATTCGCACAGGTGGTGATTATCGTATTTCTAACTTTTTATTGTGGCAGTTAGCCTATACCGAATTATTTTTTACCGAAACTTTATGGCCAGAATTTAGCACTGCTGAATTTGATGAAATTTTGGCTGTCTTTATGGGGCGTGAGCGTCGTTTTGGTAAAACATCGGAACAAATTCAACAAGAATTACAACAAATGCAACAACAATAATATAGGGAGTTGCGAATGAGAGAACGGATTTTAACAGGCATTGTCCTTGTCGTCGTCGTATTGTGCTGTATGTTTGCCAGTACTAATGCGATTCCTATGTATTTATTGATGAGTATGGTTGCGGCTGTGGCAGGCTATGAATGGTATAAATTGATGCCACGCTCGCCACATCGTATGCAAAGTGAGCGTCGCTTGCGTATGAAAGCAGCCACTTATGGCGTATTAACTTTAATTTTATCTGCCGCCATGATGTTTACCGTGGCGATTTTAGATAGCAAATGGGTATTGTTGCTTATCGTCGCTGGTGTATCATTTTTTTGGTGCTGTACGGTGGCATGGGTGAAAGCATATCCAAAAGGCGATCAAGTGTGGTACAACTCAAGTTTGTATTTTATTGGCTTGCTACTGATTGCTGGTGCAGTTTTTGCCATGAATTTCTTGTACCTGATGTCGCCTTGGTGGTTGATGTATTTATTCTTGCTGGTGTGGGGTGCAGATAGTGGTGCGTATTTCGTAGGGCGTAAATTAGGCAAACGTAAACTCTCGCCACACGTTAGTCCAAATAAAAGCGTAGAAGGCTTGTACGGTGGTATTGCGACTACGGTCATTATTATGTCTATTGCTGTTGCAGTGAGTGAGTTGCACTTTAACGCATGGCAATGGTTGTGCTTTTTAGTGGTGTCTATTTTAAGTGTATTGGCATCGGTACAGGGCGATTTGTTTGAATCTATGGTAAAGCGTCGTGCAGGGATTAAAGACTCTGGGCGTATTTTACCAGGGCATGGTGGTGTGTTGGATCGTGTAGATTCTTTACTTGCTGCAGCACCTGTATTTGTGATGGGTATTGTGATTATGCTGATGTTGGGTGTGAAATTATAAATGCGTCAATCCGTTTGTATTTTAGGGGCAACAGGCTCTATTGGTCAAAGCACATTAAAAGTTTTACAACAGCACCCTGAGCAATATCACGTTTATGCAGTAACGGCACATAGCCGTATGGATCTATTGCTTGAAATTTGTATTGCACATCGCCCACAAGTGGTGGTCATTCCATCGGCACAATATGCGAGCTTTAAACAAAAAATTGCACAAAGCCATGCGGCTCAACAATTACAACATTTAGAAATATTAACCGATGAAGCAGGTTTAATGCAGGTTGCAGCGGCCAATGAAGTAGATATTGTCATGGCTGCCATTGTGGGTGCGGCAGGCTTGTTACCGACTTTCGCTGCAGTCAAAGCAGGGAAAAGAGTATTACTGGCAAATAAAGAAGCTCTTGTCATGTCGGGCGATATCATGATGCAAGCGGTTAAACAATACGGTGCGACTTTATTACCTGTGGACTCGGAGCATAATGCCATTTTCCAAAGTTTGCCACAGCATTACACGGCACAATTAGCTGATGAACGAAGCACACCGAAGCAAGGCGTGGCGAAGTTAATTTTGACGGCATCAGGTGGGCCATTTTTACATTTTACAGCAGAACAATTAACAAACGTAACGCCTGCACAAGCCTGTAAGCACCCAAATTGGTCAATGGGACAAAAAATTTCGGTGGACTCTGCGACGTTGATGAATAAAGGTTTGGAATTGATTGAGGCCTGTCATTTATTTGCTTTAGATGAACGTTATATTGATGTGGTCATTCACCCTGAAAGTATTATCCATTCTTTAGTGCAATATGTTGATGGTTCAACCTTGGCACAACTCGGCAATCCTGATATGTGTACACCAATTGCTCATGCTTTAGCCTATCCACAGCGGATTGGTACGCATGTTGCCGCATTAGATTTGGTGCAATTATCACAACTAAATTTTATCGCTCCTGATGTTGAGCGTTTTCCTGCGTTAAATTTGGCTCGTGCAGCCATTCGTGCAGGGGGAACGTTGCCAACCGTATTTAATGCCGCCAATGAAATTGCTGTTGCTGCGTTTTTACAGGGGCAAATTGCGTTTACTCGCATTGCTGATGTGGTGGACGATGTTTTACAACGTAGTGAACGCCAAAATGCAGATGATTTAGACAGTATTCTTGCTGCGGATACGCAAGCCAGACAGCTGACACAGCGACTTTTACAGGCATAAGGGGGATAAAATGAGCGTTTTATTTATCATTTTAGCTGCATTTGCCTTGCTTGCACCGTTAATTGCTATTCATGAATTTGGGCATTATGCGGTGGCTCGCTTATTTGGCGTAAAAGTATTGGTATATTCCATTGGTTTTGGCCCGCAAGTGCTGAAATGGACATCAAAAAAAACGGGCATCGTCTATCAATTTGCCGCTTTACCGCTCGGTGGTTACGTCAAAATGTTGGACGAACGCAATTTAGAAGGCGATGAACTAAAACAGTTTGATGAACAACAGTTGAAACACGCCTTTAATCGTCAATCGGTATGGAAACGTTTTTTAATTGTGTTTGCTGGCCCTGCGATTAATTTAATCTTTGCTGTGTTGTTATTTTGGGTGTTATTTTTACCTGCCAATGAGCAATTAAATACTCGTATTGGTAAAATTTTACCAAACACGCCAGCCGTTAGCCAATTACACGTAGGCGATAAAATTGTCGCTGTAGATGGGCAAAATGTGAAAACGTGGCAAAATATTCATTTGGCATTGGTGGATCGTGTCGGTGAAACAGGACACATTCAACTCACGGTAGAGCGTGATCAAAAAAGCTATCAATATCAATTGCCTATCCAACAATTTTTACAGCAAAATAACCAAGCATCACCGTTGGAAAGTTTGGGATTTTTGCCTTATACGCCACAAATTGCCGCAGTCGTGGCAAAAGTACATGAAAATAGTGCTGCTTTTCATCAAGGAATGAAAGTGGGCGATCAGATTGTTGAGATCAATGGTCAAAAAGTGAATGATTGGTACGATGTGGTGAATACCGTACGCCATTCGCCAGAAAAATTGTTAAAAATTGATGTGTTGCGTCAGGGCAATGTGGTTTCATTGAATGTGATGCCACAAGCAAAATATAGTGATGGTGTACGTTATGGTAGTTTAGGTATAGAAAATAAAAGAGAACATATTGAAATTCCTAACGATTATAAACAAACGTTACAATATTCACCTGCAGAAGCCTTTACAATGGCAGTGGAACGTACATGGCAAATGTCTGGCATGATTGTTGGCTCTATTGTAAAAATGGTTCAAGGCTTGATTGGTCTGGACAATATTTCAGGCCCGATTTCTGTGGCAAAAGTTGCAGGGCAAACGGCTGAAATGGGCTGGCAGAGCTTTTTAGGTTTTATGGCGATGATGAGCATTAGCTTGGGAATTTTAAATTTATTGCCTATTCCAATGCTAGATGGTGGTCATTTGCTGTATTACATTGTAGAAATGATTCGTGGTAAAGCTGTTTCTGAACAGATACAGATTTTAGGTTTTAAACTTGGTATGCTAGTGCTTGGTAGTATGATGCTTCTAGCTTTATTTAATGACTTTATGCGTTTATAAACGCAACAATAACGGGAAATAACGAATGCGAATGACACATTTATTTATGCCTTTAGCACTAGTGAGTGCAATGGCTGCCGTACAATCTGCACACGCTGCAGATGATTTTATCGCACAGGATATTCAAATTTCTGGATTGGTGCGTTTAACGCCTGAGCAAATTCAAAGCTATATGCCGTTGAGTGCAGGCGACCGTGTGAGCGATGCAAGCATTGCACAGGCAATTCATAGCTTATATGCGTCTGGGTTATTTGACGAAGTAAGTAGTAGTAAGCAGCAAAATGTATTGATGTTTCATGTGGTAGAACGCCCTGTCATTTCAAAAATGACGTTTGCAGGCAATAAATTATTGCCAAAAGATGCCTTGCAAGAAGGCTTGAAAAAAATGGGCTTGGAAGAAGGTCAAGTCTTTAAAAAATCTACAGTTCAAACCGTTGAGTCAGAATTAGAACAACAATACGCCCAACAAGGTCGTTACAATGCCGATGTAACGGTGAATGTGCAACCTGTTGCCAATAACCGTGTAGAAGTAGATGTCAATATTGATGAAGGTTTACCTGCTCGTGTGGTAGAAATCAACGTGATTGGTAATACCGTATTTACTGATGATGAAATTAAACGTGTGTTTAAGGTCAAAGAAAAAGGTTGGAGTACCTTTATCAATCGTAAAGACCGTTATGCACAAGAAAAACTTGCGGCAAGTTTGGAAGAATTGCGTAATTTATATTTAAATAATGGTTATATCAATTTTGCTGTAGAAAATGCTCAATTGAATATTAGCGAAGACCAACGCAAAGTGTATATTGAAGTTGCAGTCAAAGAAGGCGAAAAGTTTAATTTTGGCGAAAGCAAATTTTTGGGCGATGCGTTATTTAGCAATGAAGAATTGGATAAATTGCGTGTTTATAAAGTAGGCGAAACTTATTCTCAAAGCCGTGTGAATGACGTGCGTAGCTTATTGCTCAATAAGTTTGGTAATGCAGGTTATTATTTCACAGAAATTAATATCGTACCAAAAATTAATGAAGAAACAAAAATTGTAGATTTGAATTACTACATTAACCCTGGTCAGCAGGTGAAAGTGCGTCGTATTAACTTTAGTGGTAATACCAAAACGGAAGACAGCGTACTTCGCCGTGAAATGCGTCAAATGGAAGGGGCTTTAGCAAGTAATGAAAAAATTCAATTATCTAAATTACGTTTAGAGCGTACTGGTTTCTTCAAATCTGTAGATATGAAAGTCATGCGTGTGCCAAACGTACCTGATGAAATTGATATTGATGTTACAGTAGAAGAGCAACATTCAGGCAGTACATCGTTTGCTGTGGGTTATTCACAAAGTGGTGGTATGACTTTCCAAGCAGGTTTAAGTCAAACCAACTTTATGGGTACAGGTAATCGTGTATCTATTGATTTAAGTCGTTCTGAAACCTTAGATTCATACAATATTAGTGCGACCAATCCATACTTTACCATTGATGGTGTAAGCCGTGGTTATGGTTTGTATTACCGAAAAACTAAAGAAAATCATAACTATAGCGTAAGTAACTATGTTACCGACAGTATGGGTGGTAATATTAGCTTTAGCTATCCGATTGATGAAAACCAAAGTTTAAGTGCTTCT
>JAUNHS010000012.1:0-4867 GCA_030523805.1 Acinetobacter sp. | reverse complement strand
GGTAGTGATGTAGATTACCAAAAAGTAACTTATGAAGCTCAAACGTACTTCCCATTAGGCAAAGGTTTTGTATTGCGTGGCTATGGTAAGCTCGGCTATGGTAACGATTTACCATTCTATAAACACTTCTTCGCAGGTGGCTATGGCTCAGTGCGTGGCTATGAAATTAGTACCTTAGGCCCACGCTATGATTCTGTAAACTATGTTGCTGAAGGTAGCACCGACCCAGATCCAGAACAAGTGGGTGGTAATGCCTTAGTACAATTCGGTACAGAGTTAGTATTACCTTTACCATTTAAAGGTGATTGGACTAGCCAAGTTCGTCCTGTACTGTATGCCGAAGGGGCTCAAGTGTTTGATACCAAATGTGATGCTTTAGCAAGCACGACATTGCAAAGTGGCATCTCTGCACAGCAATATTGTAAAGACAATTATGGTTTTGATTTGAGCAATATGCGTTATAGCGTGGGTGCAGGCTTCACATGGCTAACCATGATTGGCCCAATTTCATTAAGCTATTCTGTACCACTCAACGATAAAGTGGGCGATGAAACCAAGAAAGTTCAATTTGAAATTGGTCGTACGTTCTAAACCGAATGTGAAATTAAAAATGTGTGGTGTTCAACATCACACATTTTTTAGTGTATAGCGATTGAATATTGCTTAAATATTTTACATTTAAACAAATACAGCACCGCAAGTGCTGAAAATATGTTACAATCATGAAATATTTTGTAGAAAGCACTGCTGATGTTACAAAAATTATGATATGATTTGTTACATGGGTAAATGAGAATTTATTCTCATCATATATAGTGTGTAGATTGTTGAAAAGATCAGCAATAGTTTACACGATGAATGTCATAAAATGGCTTGGAAAGTAAATCATCACAGCCATTGCAATAATTGAAAAAGGTAATGATATGAAAATCAAAGCATTCGCTTTAATGACCATGATGGCAGCAAGTGCAAGCAGTTTTGCAGCAGGCTATGGCGTAGTAGATTTTGCTCGTGTAGCAGATAGCAGTACATATTTAAAGCAGCAACAAGATAGTATTTCTCAATCAGTGCGTCCTTTAGGTACAAAATTGGAGCAATTGGGTAAAGAATTGCAAGCATTAGAGAAAAAAGCAGCAACTGAAGCAGCAAAAATGTCAGATGCTGAGCGTACAAAACTAGAGCAACAGTTCAAAACTAAATTAGAAGAATTTAACAAAGCACAACAAGATTTGCAAATGCGTATGCAACAAGTATCTCGCCAAGCACAAGCGACATTTGAAAGCCGTGCTTTACAAGTGGCAGACCAATTGCGTGCAGAAAATGGTGTAGATTTTATTTTGGATCGTGGTACGGTATTGTCTTTTGATAAAAAATATGACTTTACTGATAAAATGATTCAAAAGTTAAATGCGATTAAATAAATCGTTGATATGTGATGCAATTTATCGCTATAGCCTAGCGATAAATCATCATAACTACAAATAAAAGTGGGTAATACAATGTATTCTTTGGCTGATTTAGCACCGATGATTCAGGCGAAAATCGTGGGTTCAGCATCTTTTCAGATTGAAAAACTGGCAAGTTTGGCACAAGCAACGCCATCGCAGTTGAGTTTTGTCAATGGTGAAAAATATGTTGAACAAGCACAAGCAAGCCAAGCAGGTGCATTGATTGTTACCCAAGCGTTGTATGAGCAATTACAATCGCAAGCATCGCACTTTTTAATTGTAGAAAATCCATATCTTGCTTTTGCGATTTTAACGCATGTATTTGAAGAAAAAGTGCAAAAGCAAGGCATTGAGCCAACAGCACAAATTGATCCGACAGCACGCATTGCGAGTACGGCATATATCGGTGCAAATGTCGTGATTGGTGCAAATTGTGTGGTGGGCGAGCATAGTATTATTTTAGCCAATACCGTTTTGGCAGATGGTGTACAGCTTGGCGAGCATTGTTTGATTGAGTCTAATGTAAGTTTGCTGGGGCGTTGTCAATTGGGCAATCGTGTACGTATTCATGCCAATACAGTGATTGGTGGAGAAGGTTTTGGCTTTGCACCGTATCAAGGCAAATGGCATCGCATTGCTCAATTAGGTTCGGTACGCATTGGTCATGATGTGCGTATTGGCTCAAATTGTAGTATAGACCGTGGTGCATTGGACGATACCATTATAGAAGATGGTGTCGTAATTGATAACCTTGTGCAAATTGCACACAATGTGCATATTGGTGCAAATACAGCGATTGCTGCGAAAACAGGCATTGCAGGCAGTACCAAAATTGGTAAAAATTGTGTGTTGGCAGGCGACTGTGGCGTAGTCGGGCATATTACCATTGCCGACCATGTTACTTTAACTGCACAGGCGATGGTTACCAAAAGCATTTTAAAAGCTGGCACATACTCATCGGGTACAGGCGTATTTGAAGTTGCACAGTGGAAAAAGGCGATTGTAAAACTCAGACAATTAGCAGATTTGCCATTGACCCAATTAGTGAAAAAGGTAGATGATATGCACGCTAAACTTGAATCAAAGGAAACACCAAGTCATGAGTGAAAATCAAGCGACACCAAGTTATACTGTGCCGAAATTACCTTTAGTAGCACAAGATATTCATGAATATTTACCACATCGCTATCCATTTTTATTGGTGGATCGTGTGGTGGCTGTGGAAGGAAATGCGATTGTTGGCTATAAAAATGTCAGCATTAATGAAGAATTTTTTCAAGGACATTTTCCACAACAACCGATTATGCCAGGCGTGCTGATTGTAGAAGCATTGGCACAAGTATCGGGTATTTTAGGTTTTATTATGAATAATGTACGACCAGACGGCAATTCATTATTCTTATTTGCAGGGGCTGAAAAAGTTCGTTTTAAGCGTCCAGTTGTACCTGGTGATCAACTGGTGCTGAAATCTGAGCTTGTGATGCAACGTCGTGGAATCTACAAGTATAATTGTACTGCGTGTGTAGATGACCAAGTTGTTGCTACAGCGGAAATTACGATTTCACATCAAAAATTGAGTAACAATGAGTAATAATCAATTTATTCACCCTACAGCGATTATTGACTCATCTGCAGTCATCGCATCAGATGTTCATATTGGGCCATATTGTATTATTGGCCCACAGGTTAGTATTGATGAAGGTACACGCTTGCATTCGCACGTGGTGGTACATTCACATACACGCATTGGGAAAATGAATGAAATTTTTCCATTTGCCAGTATTGGTGCAGATTGCCAAGATTTAAAATACATGGGTGAAGAAACTTGGTTGGAAATAGGGGATTATAACTCTATTCGTGAACATTGTTCTTTGCATCGTGGTACGATTCAAGATGAAGGGATTACCAAGATTGGTAGCCACAATTTGCTGATGGTGAATACACATATTGCACATGATTGTAAAATTGGTAGCCATAATATTTTTGCCAATAATGCAGGTATCGCAGGTCATGTACGCATGGGCGATTATGTGGTGATGGGTGGAAATTCTGGTATTCATCAATTTTGTCATATTGATTCGTATAGTATGATTGCCAGTGGCTCTACCATTTGGAAAGATGTGCCAGCTTATGTACTTGCCGCAGGCAACCCAGCAAAAGCTGCTGGCTTAAATGTGGAAGGTATGCGACGCAAGGGTTGGTCTCGTGAAACCATACAGGGCTTACTTGCGGCGTATAAAATTATTTATAAACAAGGCTGTACGGTCAAAGAAGCGGTAGAATTGTTGGAACAAGAGATTTTACCGACTGTGCCTGAAGTATTGTTATTGATTAATTCCTTGAAAGAATCTACTCGTGGTATTGTGCGTTAATGCGAATAAACCATAGGCAATAAAAAAATCACTTTCAATATGAAAGTGATTTTTTTGTTTGAGATGTTACATCTTTTAGATGTCGTTTTCATCATCAGCGATGGTACTATTTTCTGCTGCTTTACCAATAAAAAGATGAAGAGCAAAATGAGTTCCTTCGGGATATTTCTTTTCATTCAATTCAAAGGTTGTAAATTCCCAATGAACATCTAAATCATTTAAATTCATTATTTCCACAATAGGATCAAGAGTTTCTATAGATTCATTTGTTTCTAATTTAAAAAAGATGCTGTTATCTGCTGATATGGGTGTCTTAGATAAGATTTGTTGTTGGATTTGTTCGCATAATTGCTCTACACTGGACGCAGTGAAGTAATAGTGTGTATATATTTTTTCTTTATATAAAAGTTTACTAAAGTAATAGAATTGAAACTCAATAATTGCCATTTGTCTCCATAGCATTTGAAAGGTTTGACAGACTTGTTCAGGATTATCCGTAATAATTACTGCGGTTGCTTCATCAGGTAAGGTTTTACGCTGTTTATCGGTGAGAGCAATAACGGGATATTTTTCAATTTTTTTTTGTTTAGCGATATTTATTTGTGTAGCATCATCTAAATCGTATAATATAACGAAGCAATTTTTGGCGAGAATATTACTTCCCATGTTCAACTCGGATATCAGTTCTGTAACGTGTGTAGCCCGAGGAGGTAATATAGCAGTTTTACCGATAAAAAGATGAAGGGCAAAATGAGTTCCTTGAGGGTATTTTTCTACATTCAGTTCATTGAATACATACATGATTTGATTTTCATGGTATTTATTTTCCACCATTGTTTCAATCATGTTTGTGATTGTATCCACCGTGTCGGTATTCCAATCCGTTATCTCTAATTTGGCAAATATCGGATCTTGTGCGTATATTGATGGAATATTGGATTTAAGCTGTTGTATTTGTTCCGATAATTGTTCTACATTTGGTGCAGTAAAAGAATAATAGGTGTATATTTTTGTAGATTCAGCCCATTCATTGAAAAAACTTGCATT
>JAUNHS010000011.1:18695-25023 GCA_030523805.1 Acinetobacter sp. | reverse complement strand
TATCATCAATTTCTCATATTTTGCTTGCAGCTCGTCGGCACTTTCCACATGATTTGGATCTTTAGGAATACAATCTACTGGGCAGAATAATGCACATTGTGGTTCATCAAAATGCCCCACACATTCCGTACACAAATCTGGGTGAATTTCATAAATCAACTCCCCCATAAAAATTGCTTCATTGGGACAAACAGGCTCGCAAACATCACAATTTATACATTCTTCAGTGATATACAGTGCCACAATTTTACCTTTTCAATCATTTCAATTATTGGTTTTATCAAGCAAAAATCTTTTGCTCAAACTCGCATTTTTAAATGGAACGACAACGCTCAACGAAACTTATCAAAAAATGCCTGCTCCACCATTGGCGGTACAAAATTACTCACATCGCCACCCAAACGTGCAATTTCACGCACCAAAGTAGATGAAATAAATGAATATTGCTCCGCTGGCGAAAAGAAAATTGCTTCATATTCTGCCAATAATTGACGGTTCATATTGGCAAGTTGAAATTCATATTCAAAGTCGGACACTGCACGCAAACCACGCACCACAGCGGTGGCTTGTTGTTCCTTGAACAAGTTGATTAATAAACCATCAAAACCAATAATGCGTACATTGCCAAATTGGGCGGTGGCTTGCTCGGCAAGTTTTACTCGTTCATCTAAACTAAAGAGTGGATTTTTATGATGTCCTACCGCAATGGCAATCACCACTTCATCAAACATTTTGCTGGCACGGCTGACAATATCTACATGACCGTTGGTAATTGGGTCAAATGTACCAGGATAGATTACACGTGTTTTTGACATCAAAAATTCTCTGTGAAAAAGTTTGGCATATTTTAGCAAATTTTGCGTAAAAATGGCGAGTTTTTATGATTGTTGCTGTTTTATTCTAGCGATTTTGTGCTAAATATGCGAAAATCCCACCATCATTGCAATGAATAGATTAGATCGTCTTATGGTAAAAGCAAAAGTTGTAAAAAAACATAATGGTGGTACGATTGCTCAAAATAAACGGGCTCGTCATGATTATTTTATTGAAGAAAAATTTGAAGCAGGACTTTCTTTACAAGGCTGGGAAGTGAAGTCTTTGCGTGCTGGGCGTATGAGCTTGGTAGAAAGTTATGTGATTTTTAAAAATGGTGAAGCCTTTTTATTTGGTGCTCAAATTCAGCCTTTATTGTCGGCATCTACTCACGTTGTGGCTGAAGCGACACGCACACGCAAATTGCTATTGTCTCGCCGTGAGCTCAATAAATTGATGGGAGCAGTCAATCAAAAAGGTTATTCTTGCGTGCCTTTGGCGTGCTATTGGAAAGGGCATTTGGTCAAACTTGAAATTGCTTTAGTTAAAGGTAAGCAATTGCATGATAAGCGTGCCAGCGAAAAAGACCGTGATTGGCAACGTGATAAGGCTCGTTTATTCCATCGTTAAGCGATTTGTAATGTCTCAATATTTCTCTTTTTATGTAGTGTGATTTTATGACAAACCCAACTTTAGATTTAAGTATCGCATTGTTAGCCCAAGATTCTGTTACGCCAAACGATGCACAATGCCAACACATTTTAACGCAACGCCTTGAAAAAATTGGCTTTCAATGTGAGCAAATGCCTTTTGGTGATGTACAAAATTTATGGGCAAGACGTGGCACATCAAGCCCTGTATTTTGCTTTGCGGGTCATACCGATGTTGTACCTGTGGGCGATGTGAATGCGTGGACTTCGCACCCTTTTAAACCTGAAATTCGTGATGGTCAATTATACGCTCGTGGCAGTGCGGATATGAAAACATCTATTGCAGCTTTCGTGGTGGCAACTGAGCGTTTTGTAGCAAAATATCCAAACCATCGTGGTTCTATTGCTTATTTGATTACGTCTGATGAAGAAGGCCCAGCCATCAACGGTACAGTCAAAGTGATAGAAACTTTGGAAGCTCGCCAAGAAAAAATTACTTGGTGCTTAGTCGGTGAACCATCAAGCACGCACCAATTAGGCGATGTGATTAAAAATGGGCGACGTGGCTCATTAAATGGTGAATTGACGGTACAAGGCAAACAAGGTCATGTGGCATATCCACATTTGGCAGACAATCCAATTCATCAAGCCAGTGCAGCAATTGCAGAATTGTGCCAAACCACTTGGGACCATGGCAATGAATATTTCCCTGCAACGAGTTTCCAAATTTCCAATATTCACGCTGGCACAGGTGCGGCAAATGTCATTCCAGATCAATTGAAAGTATCGTTTAATTTCCGCTACTCTACCGAAGTTACCGCTGATGAATTAAAGCAACGTGTATGTGAAATTTTAGATCGTCATCAAGTGCGTTATCACATTCAATGGGCATCTTCAGGTTTACCATTTTTAACGCCTGTGGGTGAATTAGTTTCTGCAACGCAACAAGCCATTGCTGAAGTTACAGGCGTACAAGCCCAGCTTTCTACCAGTGGTGGTACATCTGATGGTCGTTTTATTGCTCCGACTGGTGCAGAAGTGATTGAACTTGGCTTGTTGAATGCAACCATTCATCAGATTGACGAACACGTTGCCGTAGATGATTTAGAGCGTTTAGCACGGATTTATGAACGTATGCTTGAGCAATTATTAGCTGCATAAGCTTGCATAATCCATTGAATAAATTGCACAATAAAAAGGCTTAATCGTCATGATTAAGCCTTTTTGATTTGAGCAGAAGTCTGTTTATTAACCTTCTTTACGACGCATATGTGGGAATAAAATCACATCACGAATACTCGGTGCATCAGCAAATAACATCACTAAACGGTCAATACCAATGCCTTCGCCTGCGGTTGGTGGCAAACCGTATTCTAAGGCTTCAATAAAGTCTGCATCGTAGTGCATTGCTTCATCATCGCCTGCATCTTTTTCTGCCACTTGAGCTTGGAAGCGTTCGGCTTGGTCAATCGGGTCATTTAACTCGCTAAAGCCATTTGCCAATTCACGACCACCAATGAAAAACTCAAAACGATCGGTAATGTGTGGATTGTCATCATTACGGCGAGCCAATGGCGATGTTTCCGCAGGATATTCAGTAATAAAAGTCGGTTGGCGTAATTGGGTTTCCACCGTTTCTTCAAATACGATGGTTTGCAATTTCCCTAAACCAAAATTTGGCTTCACGTCTTCTTTTAAAGTTTCTTTGACGAATTTTGCTAAAAATTCACGGTCATTGACATTGTCAGCGGTAAATTCAGGATTATGCTCTAAAATGGCATCAAACATAGAAATTTTCTTGAATGGGCCTTTAAAGCTAAACACTTCGCCTTGATACGGCACATCAGTTGTCCCTAAAATATCAATCGCCAATTTTTCCAGCATATTTTCAGTCAATGCCATCAAATCTTTATAATCAGCATAGGCTTGGTAAAATTCAATCATGGTAAATTCAGGATTGTGGCGTGTGGAAACCCCTTCATTACGGAAGTTACGGTTAATTTCAAACACACGCTCAAAACCACCGACTACCAAGCGTTTTAAATATAATTCAGGTGCGATACGCAAAAATAGTGGCATATCCAACGCATTATGATGCGTTTCAAACGGACGAGCCGAAGCCCCTCCTGGGATAACGTGCATCATTGGCGTTTCCACTTCCATAAAGCGTTCATTGCTTAAATATTGGCGAATGCCTGCCACCACTTTGGCACGAATTTCAAAAGTTTTACGGGTTTCTTCATTCACAATCAAGTCTAAATAACGCTGACGATATTTCACTTCTGTGTCATTCAAACCATGGAATTTATCTGGTAATGGACGCAATGATTTGGTTAATAATTCAAAATCTTCCAAATGAATGTACAAATCGCCTTTGCCCGAACGACCGATATAACCACTTGCCGCAATAATATCGCCCAAGTCCAATGATTTGATTAATTCTAATTGCTCACTTGGCAAACCTTTGCGATCCACATACAACTGGATACGTCCTGTCATATCTTGAATGACGATAAACGAACCACGATTGAGCATGACACGCCCTGCGACTTTGGCATACACTTTTTCGCCTGCTTCAATCGTGGCTTTATCTACGCCATCAAATTGAGCTTGTAAATCAGCACAATAATGTTCACGTTTGAACGTGTTTGGATAAGCAGTTTTGCCTTGCTCTTGGGCTTGCTGTTGTAATTGCTTTAATTTGGCATGACGCTGTGCAATTAAATCATTTTCGGAAATAGCCTGTTCAGGTGTCGCAGTATGTTGCGTCATGATAACCTCTTAATATAGATAAAATAAAATTTGATAATCGCAATTATAGCATTAACGTGCAAAAAATAAAGCCAAATCCACAGACTTGGCTTTATTGTGATGAAGATTATTCTCATCGTAAAGAGAAAATTACTTTTGCTCTTCGCTCACACGCTGGCGGAATTTTTGTCCAGCACGGAAAGTAACTACACGACGAGCTGCAATAGGAATCTCTTCATTGGTTTTTGGATTACGCCCTGGGCGTTGTTTTTTATCACGCAATTCAAAATTACCAAAACCTGATAATTTAACGTGTTCACCATTGACCAACGCCAAACTAATTTCATCAAAAAATTGCTCCACCATTTGCTTCGCTTCACGGCGATTCAAAGAAGTCAATTCACTTAAATGATCTGCCATTTCAGCTTTGGTCAATGCTGGAACTTTTGCTTCTGCTTCTTTCACTGCTTTTGTCATGCTGATGCCCTCAATGTTGCTTGATATGTGCTTTCTAGCACGGCTACAATTTGATCCATTCCTGCTTTAATTTCTGCATCTTCAAGTGTGCGTGTTGCGTGCTGCCATAACATTGCAAAAGCTAATGAACGCTTACCTTGTTCTATGCCCTGCCCTGTATAAACATCAAATAACCACACTGCTTTCAACAATTCGCCACCTGTACGTTGAATGCGTTGTTGAATTTCACTCACGGCAATATTGTCATCAATTAAAATGGCAATATCTCGTCTTACTGATGGAAAACGTGATAATTCTTTAAACTTCGCTTGGTAAGTTTGAGCTAAAACAGCTTGATCAATTTCTGCCACCCATGTTTTACCCAAATCTAAACGATCTTCTAAAGATGGATGTAAACGTCCTAAATAACCAACCACTTGATTATTTACGATAATATCAGCAGATTGACCAGGATGCAACCATGCACGCTCACTTCTAACAAATTCAGCGTGTACCCGTGATGATGCTAAAATCTGCTCTACATCGCCTTTTAAATCAAAGAAATCCATCTCTTGTACTTTAGCGTGCCATTGCTCAGGCGTGCGAGAACCCACCGCAATTAAGGCTAAAGTAGGAATTTGCTTTAATTCACTGATACTATTGGCATTTTGATAATCAAAACGCAAGCCTAATTCAAAGAAACGTACACGCTGTTGCTGACGGTTTAAATTGTACTGCACACACGGAATTAAACTACTCAATAAAGTGCTACGCATAACCGCCAAATCGCTAGAAATTGGGTTTGCCAATGCCAACGGTTTTACATCTGGATTGAGCTGTTTTTCCAATTTTTCATCTACAAAGCTAAAGCTAATCGCTTCTTGATAGCCTAATGTCGCAACAGTTTGACGTAATTGCCCCAATTCGCTATGGTCTTGATACGGAGCAAGGCTCACTTCAATGCTTGGCTTACTGGTTGGAATATTATCATAACCGTAAATGCGTGCAATTTCTTCAATCAAATCTTGATAAATGCTTAAATCATAACGGTGCGATGGTGGTGTAACTCGCCAATGTTGTGGGTGAATGGTTTCCACTTGGCATTGTAAACGCGTTAAAACATCGTGAATAAATGTGCCATCAATGCTAAAACCTAATAATTTATCCACTTGTGCTTGCGTTAAATCAATTGCTTGACGTTGTGGATACAATTCAGGAGCTTCAACTCGGCTAATCGGTGCAAATTCACCCCCTGCCAATTGTTGAATTAATTGACACGCTCTGTCCATCGCACGGTCAGCAAGGTTGAAATCAACACCACGCTCAAAACGCTGTGAAGCATCGGTATGTAAACCAAAACGTCTCGCACGACCTACTATTGCCAATGGAGCAAAGAATGCACTTTCTAAGAAAATATCTTGCGTTTCATCGGTTACGCTGCTATCCAAACTGCCCATAATACCTGCCAATGCCAACACTTTTTCATCATCGGCAATGACCATAATTTGTTCATCTAGGCTGACATTTTGTTCATTGAGCAAAGTTACTTTTTCATCGGCTTTGGCTTGGCGAACACGCACATCGCCTTTAATTTTCGCAAGGTCAAATGCGTGCATTGGTTGTCCCAATTCCAACATCACATAATTGGTAATATCCAC
>JAUNHS010000011.1:11115-18595 GCA_030523805.1 Acinetobacter sp. | reverse complement strand
CTGAAACAATCGCCACGGTTTGGTGTAATGCTAATTTCAATGACTTGATCATCTAATTGCAAATACTCACGCACATTCATACCCACAGGGGCATCGGCAGGCAATTCCAATAGACCATCAAGTTTATCTTCAAGGTCAATTTCTGATGCACCGCAAAGCATACCTTGAGATTCTACACCACGCAATTTGCCTTTTTTGATTTTAAACGGTTTATCATCGCCTGCAACAGGTGGCAATTCTGCACCCACAGTCGCTACAGGAGCTTTCATACCAACACGCACATTTGGAGCACCACACACGATTTGCAACGGCTCGCCTGTGCCAATATTCACGGTTGTTACACGCAAACGATCCGCATCTGGGTGCTGTTCAACGCTTAAAACTTCGCCAACCACAACACCTGTAAACGGCTTGGCAACAGGTGCAACATCATCAACTTCCAAGCCAAGCATGGTTAATTGTTCGGCTAATGCTTCACTATTAATCGCAGGATTGACCCACTGACGTAACCAATTTTCACTAATTTTCATTGTTATAACTCGTAAATCTCTATGATTTAAATCAAAACCTATTCTGCACTGAGATTAAGCAAATTGGCTTAAGAAACGTACATCATTATGATAGAACATACGCAAATCATTAATGCCGTAGCGTAACATCGCAAAACGCTCAATGCCCAAACCAAAGGCAAACCCTTGATATTGCTCAGGATCTATGCCTGCCGAACGCAATACATTTGGGTGAACCATACCACAACCCATCACTTCAAGCCAACGCCCACGCTCGTCCATAATATCCACTTCAGCAGACGGCTCAGTAAATGGGAAATAAGACGGACGGAAACGTACTTTTAACTCTTTTTCAAAAAAGGCTTCTAACAGATTGATAATAATGCCTTTAAATTCGGTAAAATTGCTTTGTTCGGCAATGTATAAACCTTCAATTTGATGGAACATTGGCGAATGCGTTTGGTCAGAGTCGCAACGGTACACACGCCCAGGGCAAACGATACGAATCGGTGGTTTTTGCTGTTCCATAGTACGGATTTGCACGCCTGATGTATGCGTACGCAATAAATGATTGACATCAAAATAGAACGTATCGTGCATTGCTCGTGCAGGGTGATGATCTGGAATATTTAGGGCTTCAAAATTGTGATAATCATCTTCCACTTCAGGGCCTTGTGCCACTTGGAAACCTGATTTAGTAAAAAACTGGCAAATGCGTTCTTGCACTTGCGTTACAGGGTGAATGCTGCCAAATGTTTGCCCACGCCCAGCAAGGCTAATATCTACCGTTTCGCTTGCCAATTTTGCTGCCAAAGCCTGCTGTTGCAACAGTGTTTGACGCTCATTTAAAGCTGATTGAATGGCTTCACGCACAGCATGAATTTCAGCACCATACACTTTACGCTGTTCCGCATCCATTTTACCCAGTGCTTTTGATTGCTCTGCTAACTGGCTTTTTTTACCTGTAAATTGTACTCGTACTTGATCTAAAGTGGCTAAATCTTGAGCTGAAGCAATCGCTGTGAGTGCTTCTTGTTGTAAATGTTCCAATGACATGGTATTACTCAAAAATATTAAAAAAAGATGTAAACTGGTTTATTTTAACAGATTTTTTCCAAAAAGTAGCATTTTTTACAGGATTTTATCATCTTTTTATCTGTATCAAATGGCTTATTTTGCTGAAAATTTGTGCTAAATTTTATCTAACACAACAACATTTACAAAACCAAAGGCCATGCACGATGGTGCTGTAAACCATGTTGCATCAAACTCACCAAAATTTTGGCAGTTAAACCCCAAATGATTTCATTTTCCAATATTAAACTAGGTACACGGATTTGTTGATTGGCATAAGTGATTTGATAAGGCGTAATCTCTTGATACATTACATCATGCAATTTTACTTTAAAAATACGTTCAATTTCATCAGGTTGTGCAAATAATGCGACATCAGCAGGAACTAAACCCACAATCGGCTTGACACTCAAGCCGTGTTTAGATTGTTGCATCGGCAATTCGCCCAATAATGTTACTTGCTGAGCAGTCAAGCCAATTTCTTCTTGTGCTTCTCTTAAGGCGACACTGCTGTCATCATCATCACCGACTTCTCGCTTGCCCCCTGGTAAAGACACTTCCCCAGCGTGCGTATGTAAATGACTGGCTCGTCTTGTTAAAATAATTTGTGGTTCATCTTCTTGGCTAATGGCAATCAATACTGCAGCATCTGCCATGCTTGGATAAGGGTTAAACTGTAAATGCTGTTGTAAGCGTTGGATTAAAGCCATTTTTTGCACGCCTGATGGATAAAATTACGGTAAAAAATCATCATTTTGATTTTATATTAACGCACTTTTTTAGCAAAATATAGTCTATTCATTGACTTACTGTATCGCTAGACAATCTTTCATCGCTTAGACTTGAGATTATGTATTATTTTCGCTATGCTTAAATGATGTTTCGCCATACCCAACAATCAAGGATTTCCTATGGCAAAGTTTTGTCAAAATTGCGGTCATGCAACCGAAAAGCGTATTCCAGCATTAGATCATGCAGTGCGAGATGTTTGCACACATTGTGATTTTATTCATTATGAAAATCCTAAAATGGTGTGTGGTGCATTAATTACGCATCAACAAAAAATCTTGCTGTGTAAACGTGCCATTGAACCTAGCTATGGTTTATGGACATTGCCTGCAGGCTATTTGGAAATTGGCGAAACCATGGAGCAAGGAGCAGCACGAGAAAGTTGGGAAGAAGCTGAAGCAGAAATTGATATTCAACAGTTGTATTGCCTGTACAATATTACACACGTTGGACATATTTACGTTTTGTTTAAAGCAGAACTCAAACATGGCACGTTTGGCAATGGCGAAGAAAGTTTAGAAACTCGCTTATTTACTATAGATGAAATCCCGTGGCAACAGCTAGCATTTCCAAGCATTGCTCGCACTTTAGAACATTATTTGCACGATCGGCATTTGGCACAACTGCCTGTGCATTTAGAAAGTTTTGATTTAGCAACATCGCAGCAATTCTACAACCAACTAAAGAATGATAACTAGTTATCATTATTTCATTTCTATAAATAAATCATGCAGATAACTTTACAAAACACCATAAAACACAGCTGTATATTGTACAATGCTCCATTTTTTCTCCCACACTTTTCCTTATACTAGCGTCATAGATTTTATTCATACTTTATTCTTAAACTTAACGAACTTCGGTTCATCACTTTGGAGCATTTCCGATGAAATTAAAAGCACTTTTTACTGCAGCAACCTTTATGGTAGGTTCAATGTTTTCTTTAGCTCATGCAGCACCAGAAAGACAACCTGCTAAACAACCACAACCTGAGCCGCAAATGCAAGCGAAACAACAAAAAGCTCAACCTGCGAAAAAAGCTCAGAAAAAAGCACCTGCACCAAAAATGCAAAAACAAAAGCAAAAAGCGAAGCCTAAAGCTCCTAAAGCACCACAGCAACGCTAATTGCTTGCAATCTTATCAAGATTGTTCAAACCAAAGTACGCTTATAGCGTACTTTTTTTATTGCCTAAAATTAATCATCATGCTTGTTTTATATGCATTTGTTCAGATATAATCAAATTTCGTTCTCATGATGTATAGGATATGACAATGTTTAATTTAAAAGCAGTTGCTGCAACAGTAGCATTGAGTTTGGCATCGAACATGGTTTTTGCTGATACAACAGTAAAAACACCAGTACAACCAATACCTGCACAACCTTTAACGTTTGACCAAGCAAAAGCAATTGCTGAAGCACAAGCACAAACATCAAACGCAAATATCTCAGCAGTAAACCAAGCTGAAAAAGCGATTGCAAGCTCACAAAAAGCGGACAAAGCAGCCGAAAAAGCTGAAAAGAAAGCTGAGAAAGCACAGCGTAAAGCAGATAAAGCTGCGAAAAAAGCTGAAAAAGCAGCTAAAAAACAGCAAAAGAAAGCTGAAAAAGCTGCCAAACGTGCCAAAAAAGCCGCTGAAAAACAGCAAAAAGCGAAAGATATGGTGCAACAATCAATCAGCCAATAAGGATTGATTAAGCACACAAAATCCCATGATGTTGCTGAACATGATGGGATTTTTATTGTCTATCGTTTGCATTGCCAATGTTCTACATTGAAAATATCTATATCGCTTTCATCATCTAAAGCATAGCATTTCTAACGTAAATCTTTTATAGTAGCAACATTTTCAACCTTATATTTAGGACAACAATCATGACTATTCAACATTCACGCTTAATCATTTTAGGCTCTGGCCCTGCAGGCTACAGTGCTGCCGTTTATGCGGCTCGTGCCAATTTAAAACCAACACTTATTGCAGGCTTACAAGTGGGTGGTCAATTAACCACCACGACAGAAGTAGATAACTGGCCTGGCGACCCTACAGGTTTAACAGGCCCAGCATTGATGGATCGTATGCAAGCTCATGCGGAGCGTTTTGGTACAAATATTGTTTATGACCATATTCATGCCGTAGATTTACAACAACGTCCATTTATCCTTACTGGCGATATGGGACAATATTCATGCGATGCGTTAATTATTGCAACAGGGGCAACTGCTCAATATTTAGGCTTAGAATCAGAACAAAACTTTATGGGTCGTGGTGTGAGTGCGTGTGCGACTTGCGATGGCTTTTTCTATAAAGATCAACCTGTGATGGTGGTCGGTGGTGGTAATACCGCTGTAGAAGAAGCCTTATATTTATCTAATATTGCAAGTCATGTTACTTTGGTACATCGTCGTGATAAATTACGTTCAGAGAAAATTTTGCAAGACCATCTTTTTGAAAAAGAAAAAGAAGGTAAAATTAGCATTATTTGGAATCATGAAGTAGATGAAGTTTTGGGCGAGCAATCAGGTGTAACATCAGTGCGTTTAAAATCTACCCAAGACCATTCAACACAAACCATTGATGTACAAGGCTTATTTATTGCCATTGGTCATAAGCCAAATACCAACCTATTTGAAGGGCAACTAACATTGCGTGATGGCTACATTCAAGTACAAAGTGGCACAGCAGGCAATGCCACAGCCACTTCTGTTGCTGGTGTATTTGCTGCAGGCGATGTTGCTGATCATATTTATCGCCAAGCGATTACTTCTGCAGGTTCGGGCTGTATGGCAGCATTAGATGCTGAAAAATATTTAGATGCTTAAAACATACCGAGCATAAGCAATAAAAAAGTCGCTATGACAGCGACTTTTTTTAATGCTTACAATTTAATCACATATTCATCACACACTTGGTGGCAATAAGAAATAACATGGTGATGATACTTTGGTTAAATCAGGCCCCCAAGTGCGGAAACCTTGCGTATCAATATGAATTTGCCCTGAACGATACACACCCAAGCCCATATCTAATGCTGCACCATGCTGAATCCAAAAATGGCATAATTTATTTTTCGTTTGCTCAATCTGATGAATTTCTTCAATGCTTGGATACTCTGAACCTAAACGGAAATCAATCGCTGCATTAAAAATATGCTTTGATGATTTTGCACCGCCAGCACATTCATTGAGTGGCACATCACGATAAACCGATGTAACTTCAAAATCTGTCAAAATATTCATAGAAACCAAATAGTTAAATACTTTGAGTGTAGAAATTGAATTTTGCCACAATTCTCGGCTAGGCACAGCATATTCCGAACGCCCACACTCTTGCCATGAGCGTGCTGTACGCAACAATTCCGACATTGGCACAATATTTGCCACATGGTTTTGCAATAAATATTGATAATATTCTTGAGCTTGCTGGCGATTGTCCCCTTGCGATAACCAAGTAACAAATGATGCAGGGACTGTTTTTATTGGACGTTGAATGGGTTTAAACGTCGGCAATGGCGTAGTAGCTTTAGGTGCAACGACAACTGGCTGTTGCCCCATTGCACTTTGCTTGCCGTGTGGCTTTTTCGTAGGTGTCGGTGCAGAATGCTGGCAGGCAGCCAAGGCGAATGCACTACCAAGCAGTGCGATTGTTATCATTTTATTTTGCATATTGCTACACCATCAAAAATTATAAAAAATAAAAGCGTGCGACCAACCACACGCCTAATATTGTAAACAATCTCTCGTAAAATCGTGCTATATTTTACAAAAAACAAAAAATTAGCTGAATTATTGCTCAGGCACTGCCATTAAAAACTCATGGCGTGCGTCTTTATCCGTTTTAAAATCGCCTAAAAATGATACTGTGCGAGTAGTTGAACCTTGCTTTTCTACTCCACGCATCATCATGCACATATGTGCTGAATCAATCACCACAGCCACACCACGAGCTTGTGTAATTTCTTGCACTGCTTGGGCGATTTGTTGTGTTAGATTTTCTTGAATTTGCAAACGACGAGCAAACATTTCAGTAATGCGTGCAAATTTTGATAAGCCCAACACCTGCCCTTCAGGCAAATACGCAATATGCACCTTACCGTAAAATGGCAACAAATGATGCTCACACAATGAATAAAATTCAATATTTTTAACCAATACCATCTCACGATTTTCAGAAGGGAAAACCGCATCATTACAAATTTGTGTTAAATCTTGCTGATAACCTGATGTTAAATATTGAAACGCTTTGGCAGCTCGCTGTGGCGTATCTTTTAAACCTGCACGATGAACATCTTCCCCAACAGCGGTGAGAAGTTCGGCATATGATTGAGACATAGGTAAAATTGGCATATTATCGGCTAAAGTCTTGCTTAAAAAAGGGTTATTATAACAGAAGCCCTTTCAGATTTAAATGTTGAATTTGAGCCATTTGTGTGGGCAATCTTATAAAGCATTCAAACAATGATTTAAGATATTGATTTTTCTTGATTTCTACTCGCACGTTTAATCAACACTAAAACTGCCCCAGAACCCCCTTGATTGCTCGGTGCAGAAACAAAGGCTAATACATCTCTATGCTGACGTAACCAACCATTGACATAGGTTTTTAATGTTCCAGTTTCGCCACCTTTACCATGCACAATTTTCAATACGGTTTGATTTTCATCTTTTGCCATTTGAATAATTTGCAATACCGCACTACGAGCCTGCTCCACCGTGCAACCGTGTAAATCCACGGCTTCAAACCACGGCATTTTGCCTGTTTTTAGGTCATCAAATACTTTATCTTGCAAGGTGCGAATACGATAGCTTAATACTTCGTGTGTACCAACTGGATTGAGCATGGCTTGTGTATCAGACAATATTTCACTTTCTTGCTCGGTAATGCCTACTGCTGCCGCACGGCGTGCCAAAATTTGCTCGTTTAATCGCTGTTGGCGTGGGCGTTGGATTTGGGCTTGATTGCTGTTTGCTAAAGGTTTTACGCCTTGCATGGCTTGAGCAAAAAGTTGCTGTTCGCTATTTTGCTCGGCAAGTTGGGCGTGTTGTTCTGCAAGTTGTTGTTCTTGCTCGGCACGTTGTAGCTGTTGTTTGAATTGGTTTAATTCTTTTTT
>JAUNHS010000011.1:7910-11015 GCA_030523805.1 Acinetobacter sp. | reverse complement strand
CAAACGCCACATCAGGTTCAGGCTGTTTCATAAAACTTTCGCCCACTAAAAACTGATGAATATCATGCTCTTGCATCATTTTTACATCAGCAGGCGTAGCAATACCACTTTCGGTAATCAACATACGAGACGCAGGCAATAATTTTTTCAAACGCAACGTGGTATTTAAATCCACATCAAACGTTTTTAAATTACGATTATTCACGCCCAACAAGCAACGCTCCGATAATTGCAATGCACGCTCTAATTCTGCTTCGTCATGCACTTCCACCAAGACATCTAAATTTTGCTCAAATGCCGTTTGCGACATTTCTTGCAGTTGCGTATCCGACAAACACGCCACAATCAACAAAATACAATCAGCGTGTAATGCTCTCGCTTCCACCACTTGATAAGGATCAATCAAAAAATCCTTACGCAATGCAGGCAAATCACAATGCTGACGTGCGATGGCGATATTTTCATCAGCTCCCTGAAAGAAATCAATATCGGTCAAAACCGACAAACACGCTGCCCCAGCACGTTGATATTGTTGAGCAATTTCTGCAGGGTTAAAATTAGCACGAATGATGCCTTTAGATGGCGATGCTTTTTTAATTTCGGCAATCACGGCAGGGCGTTTTTGCGTCAATGCTTGTGCAAAACCACGCACAGGCGTTGCATTTTTCGCCAGTTGCTCTACATCAGCGAGACTGCGTTGGCGAAGGCGTTCGCTTAATTCTTGCTGTTTACGTTCAACAATTTTCCCTAAAATCGTATTAGCAATGCTCATTTTATTCTCTCAACATTTATATTCACACAATGCAACCATGGACGATTACGCCCCTTGCTGTTCATACTGTTTAATGGTTTTGCAATATTCACCAAAAACGCTTAATTTTTCAATGGCTTGCCCACCGTATAAAATATCTTGAGCCAATGCCACACCTTGTGCATAATCTTTGCACACGCCCGATACATACAAGCCAGCACCTGCATTTAATGCAATCATATCAGCTGCTTTTTCACCGATTGGCGTTTTCTTTTTAGATAACGCATCTTTGATTAAGGCTAAACTTTCATCAGCATCGGCAACGCTTAAACCGTCTAAACTTTGGCGTTGAATGCCAACATCTTCAGGATTAAGTGTCCATTCGTGAATTTGACCGTCTTTCAATTCGGCAACGTGTGTCGTTTCTGCCAAACTAATTTCATCTAAACCATCAGCAGAATGCACCACCATCACCTGTTCTGCACCTAGATTTTGCAATACTTCGGCTAATGGACGGCATAATTCAGCCTTAAACACGCCCACCACTAAACGCTTTACGCCTGCAGGATTGGTCAAAGGCCCAAGCAAATTGAAAAATGAACGCAAGCCCAACTCACGGCGGGGTTGAATGGCATATTTCATTGCAGGGTGATGATTTGGAGCAAATAAAAAGCAAATGCCCATTTCACGCAAGCAACGCTCGGTTTGTGCCAAATTTAAATCAAGGCGAATATCGGCTTTTTCCAATAAATCTGATGAACCAGATTTAGACGACACACCACGATTGCCATGCTTTGCCACACACGCACCCGCCGCAGACATCACAAAAGTAGAAGCAGTAGAAACGTTAAATAAATGTTGTCCATCGCCACCTGTGCCGACAATATCCACCAAATAATCTACATCACTGGCATCAATTTTATGTGAAAATTCACGCATCACTTGAGCCGCAGCGGTAATTTCGGCAATGCTTTCGCCTTTCATGCGTAAGCCCATCATCAAAGCGGCAATTTGTGCATCGGTCAATTCACCACGCATTAGCGAACGCATCACATCTGCCATATCGTTTTGGCTTAAATCCTGCCGATTGGCAATGTTGTTTAATGCTGTTTGAATATTCATCACACGCTCCAATCACGGTATAACGTTAAAAAGTTTTGAAACACCGCATGACCGTGTTCACTTAAAATCGATTCTGGGTGAAATTGCACCCCTTCAATCGGCAATTCACGATGACGTACGCCCATAATTTCTTCCATTGAACCGTCAGCTTCTTGCGTCCAACAGGTAACTTCTAAGCAATCAGGTAAGCTATTTTGCTCAATCACTAATGAATGATAACGTGTCGCAGCAAATGGCGATGGCAAATGCGAAAAAATGCCTACATCTTTGTGGTACATATCGGATAAACGTCCGTGCATGACCGTTTTGGCACGCACAATATTGCCACCAAAGGCTTGACCAATAGATTGATGCCCCAAGCAAACGCCTAAAATCGGAATTTTCCCTGCAAAATGCTGAATGGCTGGAATAGAAATGCCTGCTTCGCTTGGCGAGCATGGGCCTGGCCCAATCACGAGATACTGTGGTTGCCAACGTTCAATGTCTTCTAATGTTACGGCATCGTTACGCACAACTTTTACGTCTTGTTGCAATTCGCCAAAATATTGCACAATGTTGTAAGTAAAGGAATCGTAATTGTCTATCATTAGTAGCATAATTTAATCAACCTATTGAATTTCATTCATATTTAAAGACCAACATTCATCATTTCATAGCGAACATCAATGCTGTATCTTGTTTCATCGTGCGTTATTGTACCATATCGCAGGCTCAATCATGGCGATTATTTTTGCCAAATTTTACTCATTTAAGCGAAATTAAGATTGATTTTGCCCACGTTGTAGAAAAATCGGAATGAAGGTAGAAAGCATTGCCGCACCAATTACCAACACACTACCCACAGCAGACATTAATGTCATACGTTCGCCTAACAACAACATGGCAATCATCACACCAAACACAGGCTCTAGAGCAATCAGCATTCCAGATAAATGTGTCGGTGTGTGCTGCAAACCGATATTCCACAATTTATACGCCAACCAACTGCAACCGACACCCAAATAAATCACGGCAAATAAACCTGCCCATGAAAAATTGACCTGCCAATTTTGTGTCAAAAGCAAAGTAAACGGCAAACAGAGTAACGTGCCTTGCACCAAAATCACAGCGGTATAATGATTGGGAGCAATTTTAGCCATGATATTTTGTCCCAAATGAATGCTCAACACAAAACCCAATCCTGCCAACAGCACCAAACCGAGACCGAATACACTCACTGCTCCATCATTTTG
>JAUNHS010000011.1:2576-7810 GCA_030523805.1 Acinetobacter sp. | reverse complement strand
GCACCAAACCGAGACCGAATACACTCACTGCTCCATCATTTTGCGAGCCAAGCACCAATACGCAAATGCCTAAAAAAGCAACAATACTCAATAACCAATCGTACCACGCCACCGATTTACGAAAGAGCAAAAAGCCTGTTAATAGCACTAAAATGGGTTCTGTACCAATCACAGTAACAGCACTCAACGCTGATGTATAGCTCAAACCGATGAATTGCACAAAAATGCCAATGGGAAAAATCAGAAAGGACAAACCCCACAATTTTTTACGCACATCTGGCGTAATCGTGGTATAGCATTTTAAAAACAAGGGCAATACAATCATACTGGCAATGACTAAACGCAACTGCACCGCAATCGCAGGGTCAAACATGGTATAAGCATATTTCCCTGCTGTAAATGAACTCGCCCAAATCAGTAGAGCGAATATCATATAGCCAATTGAGAGCATCATATTATTCATTTTTTAGGCTACTATTGCACTGAACGACAACTTAACGATAATAGTCTAAACGGTAGCCAGCGTGTAAAAAACTCGGAATAAATCCTGTCAATGCTGCACGAATATCTGCCTGTTCATTAATTAATTGATGTGATGCTTCTTCCAACATCAAAGTGGCTTGTAGGCGGAATTTATGGCGAATAAATGCTACATTATATTGCCAATCCACCGTTTTATCTAATGCCCCTTGTGCCAACCACACAGGAATGCGACAGCTTGGATAATGCTCCATTTGCTCCGACCATTTTGCCATCGCCAAAATCCAATCCATGCCCAAATCTTGTGCTTGTAAAGGGTCTTGCAATCGCACAAAGCGTAAAAATGGTGGATTATGATTATTACGACGGAATGGACGTGGCACACGACTTTTAACACGTTTCACAATGCCTAATCCCACAGGATTGTGCCACCATGCACTTTTTGCTGGACGAATAAGCGGTGAAAGCAACAATACTCGCTTAAATAATGGCTGTTGGCGTTGCTGAGCATAGCTTAAAATATGGTGCATTAAAATCGCACCGCCTGTACTTTGCCCAATGCCAAGCCACGGCTGGCATAAACGACGATCTTGAGCAATGGCTTGTGTAACCGACCACAACACCTGTTGATAATGGTCAAAATCTTGAATATTGGCAATTTCACCACTACTCAAACCATGCCCAGGTAAATCAAACAAAATGACATTAAACCCTTGCTCCAACACTTCACGGATTAAAGGTTGATAAATGCCACTATGTTCCAAATAACCATGCAATAAAAACACCGTACCACGAGCCGTTTGCTGTGTTGGTTGAAACACTTGCACATGGATACGAAAATCTAAACTCTCCACCACACCTTGCCAATAATCTGCAAGAGACATCAGCTGATCCATCGCATACATCACATGATAACCTTGCAATGCCGTAGGCATTTGATACGGCTGGCTTAAATCCAAAGCTGCCAACTCATGCAATGTTTGCCCTTGTTTTGGTGCGGTAAAACCTAACCGCTCCACTTGCTGAATGGTTAAAAATGGAATACTCATGGCACTTCTCGGCAATCGCTACTGCCCCAAATTCGGTCTCTCAAACTTGCCAATAATTCATAATTGGCACGGCGGGTATGGTCATAATTTTTTCGGCTCGGCTGCCATTGGCTCAATGCCACAGGCATTGGTGCAATCACAGGAATGGTCGCAATTCCATCTTTGGCAAATAAGCGTTGTGTGCGTGGCATATGATACGCATCGGTAATTAAAATCACGGTCGGTGCGCCGCCTTTCTTTTGCAACAGCAAGGAACTAAAGCGAGAATTTTCACAGGTATTCATGCTCTTTTTTTCAAGCAACATATTATTTTTGACATGATGTGCTTTCAGCCATTGCTGCATATAAGGTGCTTCTACACCACTTAATACCAACGGTAAATCATATTGTTGTAAGGTTTCTAAGGTTTTATACAATCGCTGTTCGGTATATTTATTCACCACAATTTGCTTTTGCTCATCGTCCCAAGTGAGTCCACCACCAACCACCACAATGGCATACGGCTGCTGCTGATGCGATGTTGCTACATCAATGCGAGCCACATCACGCATACGCAATGTCGCATGATGATGATCATACAAATAGGCAATATCTTGCAAAATCGCTTCATCAGGCAAACGCACATCTTGATATTGCTGTAAATATTGCTCAATCCACTGCTGATATTGCTGCAAACGTTGCTCTACCGAAATTGCTTGTGGTACAGCCGCCACTTTTGTCGCTTGTCGCTGTGCTTTTAATTGCTGTTGCTCTTGTTCTATCTGCTTCACTAAGGCTTGATAAGCCGCATAAATGCGTGATAAATCATCACTACGATGCTGTTGAATTGCCGACCACATCAAATCCAAATACGCCTGCCGAGCAATCCATAATGCCGACCCTGGTTCTTCTTTTTGATGTAATGTCAATGATAATTTTCCTTGTTGCTGGCTTTGTGCCGCCACAGGATTGACAGGCGATTGATTGACCACCGTCAGCACCTTTAAAATCATTTGCGAATAAAAAGGCGAATATATAAAGCACGCAAGCAATGCAGCAAAAATCAAGCTACCAACAAGCAGGCATAGCATTTTTCTCACTCCTTGCATAAATATCCACCACAGTACACTAGCAATCCATCACACTTCGCCAACATATTGCTGATGTGGGCAAATTTGCCCCAACGCATTAAACAACACAGGCTCAGGCTCTAAAGCAACGGCAAACTTATACCACACATCATGCTGCACAGCACGATATGTCGCTTGTACATCTTGCAAACTGGCATCGCCATGATTCACCAATACCAAGGCTTGCTTTTCAAACATTCCTACTGTATGCAAACGTTTCCCTTTCCAACCTGCTTGCTCAATCAACCACCCTGCAGCAATTTTAACCGTGCCATCAGCTTGTGGATATTGGGGTAAATGAGGATATTGCTGCTGTAAACGGCTTGCCTGTTCAGCAGAAATTAATGGATTTTTGAAAAAACTCCCCACATTAGCAATGTCCGCAGGATTCGGCAATTTACGCTCACGGATTGCAATCACTTGGCGTTGTAAATTTTCTGCAGTGAAATCATCGCCCATCGCTTGCTTCAAATCGCCATAATTCACTTTTAAATCAGCGACTTTATTTAACTTAAAACTCACCGCAACAATCACATAACGCTGTGGTTGCTCTTTAAAAATACTATGACGATACGCAAAACCACACGCATCACGCTGCAATTGTGTAAATTGTTGCGTTTGACGGTCGTACACATGCACGCATTCTATAAACTCGCCCACTTCTACGCCATACGCTCCAATATTTTGCACAGGCGAAGCCCCCACACGCCCTGGGATTAACGCTAAATTTTGCAAGCCATACCAACCTTGCTCGGTCGTGTGCAAGACAAAATCATGCCACACTTGCCCTGCACCCACTTTGAGCCAGACATGATGCTCATCTTGGCGTTCAATATCTATGCCTTGTATGTTCATTTCCATGACCAACGCATCAAGCTGTTGTGGCAATAAAATATTGCTACCACCCGATAAAATGAGTACATTTAAACCGTGTTGCTCGGCAAATTGTAAAGCGTCCACCACTTGCTCAGCGTGATCAATTTGCACATAATAGCGTGCAACACTGGTCAATGCCAATGTGTTTTTTTGTTTTAATTCAATCTGTTGCTGAATTTGAATAGTCATATTTTACCCTTATTTCTGCTGTGCCAACCAATACGCAATCCACGCTTGCGAACTGGTTTCACATTGATCCAATACTCGCTCAAAATCTGCCTGCTCACCATAATAAGGATCAGGAACGGCTTGCTTTGGATACAATGTATCATGTTCACTCATCAAAGCCACTTGAGCAATGGCTTGCTCGCCAAATTGTTGCTTCGCTTGCTGTGCCAACTGCTGAATATCTGCCAAATTGTCATGATCCATCGCCAAAATCCAATCAAATTGACAAAAATCACGCAACTGAATTTGTCTCGCTCTCAATGCCGATAAATCATAACCACGCTGTAACGCATATTTTTGACTACGCACATCAGGTGCTTTATTGGGGTGATAATTGCTCGTACCCGCTGAATCCACAGACAATCGCAATGCAGTTCGCTCTGCTTGCTGACGTAATACTTGCTCTGCTGTAGGCGAACGACAAATATTGCCCAAACAAACACACAAAACCCGATAATCTACATCATTTGATTGCACATCACGCTGCTGGCGGTTCATGATTTTAGCTCCGATAGTTCAACATTCACAATTTGCCCTGAAAAAGTATGGATTAATTCTGCCATACCTTCTTCTTGATGCACCCATTGTACAGCACGCTCGTGTGCCATTGCCTGACGCTGATGTTGCCATTGCTGTGGTGTCATTTCCGTCATTTGCTCAACATATTGCAATTTAATGTTCGGATTGAATGATCGCAAAACTTTAAGTATTTGCTGTTCAAATGATGAAAACATCGTATGTTGCTTTTGTGGAATCATCAGCACGGCTTCACCCAAAACTTCCCCCTGTATTACGCCCTGCCGCAATAAATTTTGCTCCACTGGCGACAAGGTACTTTGCTCAATCCAATACGCCCATTTCTCCAACGTCCATTGCCCTGTCAATTCCTGCTCAGGCACTTGTAATATTTGCTGTGGTGATAAATTGTGCAATGGATCGACTTGTCTTGCTTGCATTTGCTGTTGCTGGGTTTGCTGTAGCTCTTCAATCGCTGTCCACGCTGGTGCTTGATTTTGTAAAACATCAATCAAACCCTGCTGGCTTTGAGCTAAATCTAATAACACAACACCCGATAATTGCGATGCTACTGGTTGTGCTACAATTTTATATTGCCCTTGCAATAAATCAAGCAATGCCCCTTGTGCAATATCAAACTGCGTATAAGCCGAAATATCCAAGGTTTCATTAGGCGTTTCTACTGGTTCACTGGTTACAACACCATTCGTTGTTGCAACGTGTTCCACATTTTGCTGTGCCGCTGCGACTGTTGGCGATATGGCTGTCGGTTGTGCATTATTCGGTGCAACAGATGATGTCGGCTGTTGCTCCACTGTATTATGTGCAACCGTTGGCATAACCACTTCATTGATTGCCAACGGACGGAATGCCAACAATCGCAACATACACATTTCAAAACCTTGTGCTTGAGTTACAGCCAAATTTAAATCTTCACGCCCTTTACAGCAAATTTGATAATACAATTGCAAATCTT
>JAUNHS010000011.1:0-2476 GCA_030523805.1 Acinetobacter sp. | reverse complement strand
AAATTTAAATCTTCACGCCCTTTACAGCAAATTTGATAATACAATTGCAAATCTTGTGCTGAAATCATCGTGGCAAGTTGTTGTATTTTTTGATTAATTTCTTCACTATATTGCAAGGTTAAATTAGGCAAATGTTGCATTAACGCCAATTCATGCAAGGTGGAAATCAATTGATCCAGCACCATTGCCACATCTATCGCTTGCTGACGGAACAATAATAATAATTCACCAACATATTGCCGTTGATTTTGATGAATGGCTAACAATAAATCATAAACCAGATGTTTATCAATCAAACCAAGCATTTGCTTGACATCATCATGATGAATTTCGCCTTGACCATACGCAATCGCCTGATCAGTCAAAGATAACGCATCACGCAATGACCCTTGTGCCGATTCTGCCAACTGCCATAATGATTGATCATCGTGAGTAATATGCTCCAAATCTAACAATTTGTGCAAATGGTTGTGAATTTCTTCCACAGTTAATGGTCGCAAAGTGAATTGCAAACAGCGTGAAATGACTGTAATCGGTAGTTTTTGTGGATCAGTTGTTGCAAATAAAAATTTGACGTGTTCAGGTGGTTCTTCTAATGTTTTTAATAAAGCATTGAACGAATGCGTAGAAAGCATATGCACTTCGTCAATCAAATAGACTTTAAAACGCCCTTGTGTCGGTGCATAGGGTACATTATCTAATAACTCTCGTGTATCTTCCACTTTGGTGCGTGATGCAGCATCAATCTCAATTAAATCAATAAATCGCCCTTCATTGACGGCTTGGCAAACATTACATTGTTCACACGGTGTCGCTGTAATGCCTGTTTCACAATTTAAGCATTTCGCCAAAATACGAGCAATCGTGGTTTTCCCCACGCCACGAGTCCCAGTAAATAAATACGCATGATGCAAACGCCCACGCTCCAAAGCACTGGTTAAGGCTTTAGATACGTGCTGCTGCCCTACTAACTCATAAAAATTACGTGGACGATATTGACGAGCAAGAACTTGATACATACGCACTCCCATTAATGTAGCCTGCATTATAGCATTAAGCAATATTTATTCCATGCCATCGCAATCATTAAACAACAAAAAAGCGAGCAAATTGCTCGCTTTTTGGCTCACTTTACAATATCGTAAAACGAGATGTAAAGATGAAATCACTCAAGTGGATTAGAAACGGTAAGTTACACCCACTTTAGCCACTGGTAACCACGCGTGTTTGTCATCATTGTTATATGAATTTTCTTCACGTGTAGCAGCATCTGTACCTGTAGATGAACCACCAACTTCAGTCAAACCAACAGCAGTAAAGTCAGCTTTTGGATTACCTGTGTAATATGCACCTACTTCACCAAACGCACCAAAACGGCTTGTTGTAGATGGAGAGAAACCTAAACCTAAGTATGGTGCAATGTGGTTGTCATAATTTACTTTACCAGTAAATGAACCATTACCATTTGCTGAGTAGAAGTTTGTGCCATCAATTTTGATCACATCATTTGTGCCAGACAATGTCTTTTTCACATCGTATTCAGCATCAATATAACCTACACCAGCTGCAATGTAGAATGGGTTTGCAAATGGACGAAGTTCAGCGTTTAAATAAACGTTGTTGTTTTTCAATTCCATATCGTAGCTTGTACCGTTGATGCTTAAATCATCAGACCAAGATACATCGCCACCGTTATAACCTAAAGTTACGCCTACTTTTGGTGTTACATTATAAGACACCGCACCACCGTAACCTAAAGTACCTACTTCAGCACGCACTGACGCTGGTTTAAAGAATGAGAATGTTGCTACACCTTCATCTGTTACAACTTTTTCATCAGCTGCCATTGCAGTTGTTGCAAGAGTGGCTAAAGTTGCAGCAGCAACTAATGTACGTAATGTTTTCATTTGACTTCTCCTAAAAACAATTCTCAATTGCAATATTTTCCAAAGGTTTATATTTACCTAAAAGAAAACTTTTGCGTTTGTCTTATCTTTAGTATAGGCAAATATGAATGAAATGTAAATCTATTTTATGTCTTTTTTGTAATGTTTTGATACAAATGAATAGATTTTAAGCAAATTATTGCTTGATTTTCATATTTTAATAGCATAGCCAATTGGTAAATTTTACATTTACATCTGTCCATATTTTACATTTGCTTAGATTTTTTTATTGAATATCGCCCTAATTGATTGCGTTTTGGTGTAAACTATAGGCACTTTTTAACTTGATATTTTAAGGTTTAGATTATGACTCAAGCTCTTGCATCAATTATTGAACAAGCCTTTGAAAACCGTGCTAATTTTACTGCACAAGATTGCCCTAGCGAAATCCGTGAAGCTGTAGAGCAAGCTCTTGCAGGTTTAGATAATGGTTCTTTGCGTGTTGCAGAAAAAATCAATGGCGAATGGGTGGTTCATCAGTGGCTTAAAAAAGCAGTTTTGCTTTCATTTAAATTAAATGACAATAAGCC
>JAUNHS010000152.1 GCA_030523805.1 Acinetobacter sp. | reverse complement strand
CAAAAATCTACATTAGATTTGGCTTTTTTGATGGAACATGGGTTTGTGAAGTAAGGGAAGCAAAATCAAAAAAACGCCTAATCATTTTGATTAGGCGTTTTTTATTGGCTTATAGCAAATTAAGCAGGATTTTGTGGAATATCCTTCATCGTCAATTTAATACGACCACGGTTGTCCACATCTTGCACTTGTACTTGTACGATTTGACCTTCAGCCAATACATCGCTGACATTTGCCACACGCTCATTTGAAATTTGCGAAATATGCACTAAACCATCTGTACCAGGTAAGATGTTCACAAACGCACCAAATTCAGCCAAACGCACCACTTTACCTGTATAAATCTTACCAGGTTCAACTTCCGCAGTTAAGGCTTGAATGCGTGCTACAGCTGCATTTGCTGATTGTTTTGATTCACCAAAGATACGCACAGTACCATTGTCTTCAATATCAATCGCCGCACCTGTTTCTTCTGTAATTGAACGGATTGTCGCACCACCTTTACCAATCACATCACGGATTTTATCAGGATTGATGTTAATCACTTGGAATGTTGGGGCATGAATTGAAATCTCTTCACGAGCACGAGAAATCACTTTATTCATTTCATTCAAAATATGCATACGACCTGCAAAGGCTTGGTTTAATGCCACTTCCATGATTTCTTCGGTAATGCCTTCAATCTTGATGTCCATCTGTAAAGCGGTAATACCATTTGCTGAACCTGCCACTTTAAAGTCCATATCGCCCAAGTGGTCTTCATCGCCTAAAATATCAGACAATACGGCAAAACGTTCGCCTTCTTTCACCAAGCCCATCGCAATACCTGCCACAGGAGCTTTTAATGGCACGCCTGCATCCATTAACGCTAATGATGCACCGCAGACAGAAGCCATTGATGATGAACCATTTGATTCGGTAATATCCGACACCACACGTAATACATAAGGGAAACGATCTGCTGCAGGTAACACAGCTTGCACACCACGACGAGCCAAACGACCATGACCAATTTCACGACGTTTCGGGCCAGATTCACGACCTGTTTCACCTACAGAATAGGCAGGGAAATTATAATGCAACATAAAGTTGTCAGATTTCGTGCCAGCTAACGTATCCACCATCAACGCATCACGGGTATTGCCCAATGTTGCAGTTACAAGGGCTTGCGTTTCGCCACGAGTGAATAAAGCCGAACCGTGTGTACGCTCTAACACGCCCACTTGCACATCTAACTGACGTACAGTTTTGGTATCACGGCCATCGATACGAGGTTTGCCACTTAAAATATTATCACGCACGGTGCGGTATTTTAAATCTTCAAACAAATACGCCACTTCATCAGCAATACCTGTTTCATCTTCTTCAGGAACAAATTGAGCAACAGCTTGTTCATATAACGCATCTAAAGCTGCATAACGCTCTTGCTTCACAGCAATGGTGTAGGCTTCAGAAATTTTCGCTTCAAATGCTGCTTTTAAGTTAGCACGCAATTCTTCATTGTGCGTTGGAGCAACCCAATCTGACTCAACTGCACCTGCTGCCGCAGCAAATTCTTTAATGGCTTGAATGGCGATTTGTTGCTCATCATGACCGAATAAAACTGCACCTAACATTTGGTCTTCAGTCAATTCTTTCGCTTCAGATTCTACCATTAACACCGCCGATTCTGTCCCTGCGACTACAAGGTCAAGATCAGATTGAGCCATTTGCTCATAATTCGGGTTTAATACATATTCGCCATTGATTAAACCGACACGAGCTGCACCGATTGGCCCACGGAATGGTGTACCTGCAATTGCAAGTGCTGCCGAAGTCCCTAACATGGCTGCAATATCGGCTTCCATTGATTTGTCTGATGAAATCACGGTTGCAGTAACTTGTACTTCGTTATAATAGCCTTCAGGGAATAATGGACGAATTGGACGGTCAATTAAACGAGAAATTAAAGTTTCTGCTTCGCTGGCACGCCCTTCACGCTTGCCGTAACCCCCTGGAATACGCCCTGCAGCATATTGTTTTTCTTGATAATTTACTGTTAATGGGAAAAAGTCTGTGCCTGCTTTTGCTGTTGGAGCTGCGACGACGGCAACCAATACCGTTACACCACCCATCGTAATTACCACCGTATTGGCTTGACGAGCCACACGACCAGTTTCTAATACCACAGTATGCTGACCATACTGAAATTCTTTGCGTACAATATTAAACATTGACATTGTAATTTTCCTATTCATAAAAATGATATGTTTGATGAATGACTTGATTAGCCCCTAAGTTTTATCATTTACAGTTCAATCATAAAACTTAGAAGCCACAATGATTCAAATCACCACATCAAATACACGATAAAAACACAAAAGGAGCGACTAAATCGCCCCTTTTATAAATCAAAACTGAAACAAAGCACAGATTGATTTTGCACGGTGTTGAACCGCTTCTACACAGAAATGATGCAACACCATTGGCATTAACGACGTAAGCCTAAAGCACCGATTAATTGTGTATAACGTGCAGCGTCTTTACGCTTTAAGTAATCTAACAATTTACGGCGTTGGTTTACCATACGAATTAAACCACGACGGCTGTGATGGTCGTGCTTATGCTCTTTGAAGTGACCTTGTAAGTCATTGATTTGAGCTGTTAATAAAGCCACTTGAACTTCTGGTGAACCAGTGTCATTTTCAGCACGAGCAAATTTAGCAACGATTTCAGCACGTTGAGCAGTAGTTAAAGCCATGAGATTTCTCCGAGATGCTTAAATAAGGGATCAAATTGTGATAATTTTCTAAATCCGATATGAAAATATCGGGATTTAGATCGCCGTGCATCACTACAGCGAAAGAGACATTATTTTAATCTAAAAAATAAACAAAATAAAGTAAAAAATACGTCAATTAGTGTTATGCTATAGTGGTTTTTGATGAAACCAAACAATTTAAGGTGAGAAGAATTAGGTCTCATCTTTTCTGGAGTAAAAATATGTCTACTGATATTCAAAACTTTTTAAGTCAAGTCCAAGCACAGCAAGTTGCTTTTAGTGATGTGATTGCATTTATTGAAGCACGTTATACACATACACCAACGGCATTTAAAAATGGTGCAAATTATAATCAAGCTACAGAAAATCAAGGCAGTGCAAAGGTCTTGTATTTTGCTCAATTACACGACTTAACGCCTGAACAAACTTTGCCATTATTCGCTGAACATTATCAATCGGTTTTGGCAACGCCAGAAGCAACTGACCATCAGAATATTCGCCAATTTATGCAACATGGTTGGGCTGGCGTACAATTTGAAGGTGTAGCGTTGGTTGCAAAAGTCTAATTGCAAAAATTGTAAAGCACTACACTAAAAGTCGCTTATGGCGACTTTTTTGTTGAAAATAGCGTTGAAATTTATTCTTGACCAAAGCAAAAGCCACGCAATTCATCGTCCATATTGCGTGGCTTTCTATCCTGCGTAACTCCTGTTTTTCCAAAGCAATCCACCGAAGTGCTTTGCCGTCCTGTACAGCTCCTATCCATTTGCATCGTCCTGACTTCCCTTGCTGTAGTTGTAGAATACAAAATTTTTTGTATGCTGAATATCAGCAAAATAGGACAATGCGTGTAAGCTATGGATTACAATGGTGGATAAAAAATGGACTGATTTAACTGTTTGGCGGTGAGAAAGGGATTCGAACCCTTGATACGCTATAAACGTATACACGCTTT
>JAUNHS010000151.1 GCA_030523805.1 Acinetobacter sp. | reverse complement strand
CCTGTGGTAATGGTAAAAAATAAACCAACGATTAATAATGTAATAATGGTAATGTCCCATAGTGGCCCATCTACGTGTTTCACAAACCACGACAGACCTTGATCCATACCATTTAAAATAGAATCAAAAAAATTCATCTGATAACCTATGTTAATGTTTATACAAAAAAACTTGGCTAAAATATAGGACTACATCACTTTTTGCAAGTTTTATTTATCTTTATTATCACTTTTTATGTAAATATTTAGCCAAATAAAAAACCGATGTCATCGCATCGGTTTTTTTATTCACACGCCTTTTACTTGCCGCCATTTAACCAATCTCTCGGTTTTAAATAATATTCCGTCAATTTTTGCTCATCACCAGACCATTCAGGACGATACGACCAACCTGCCAAATTCGGCAAACTCACCAAAATTGACTCAATGCGTCCACCTGTTTGCAAGCCAAAAATCGTGCCACGGTCATACACCAAATTAAACTCCACATAGCGACCACGGCGATAAAGCTGAAAATCTCGTTGTGCTTGCGTATAAGGTTTTGCCTGATTTTTTTGGAAAATCGGAATAATGGCGTTTAAATAACCATTGCCCACCGCTTGCATATATTGGAAGCACGTTTCAAAATCCCATTGATTTAAATCATCAAAAAATAAACCACCAATGCCGCGCTGTTCATCACGATGCTTTAAATAAAAATAATCATCACACCATTTCTTATGTTCAGCATACACCGTATCACCAAATGGCTTACACAAATCATACGCTGCTTGATGCCACGCCTTGCAATCTTCATCATTCGGATAAAATGGCGTTAAATCAAAACCACCACCAAACCACCAAATCGGCTCTTGCCCATCTTTCTGAGCGACAAATAAGCGAACATTGGCGTGCGATGTCGGCACATTCGGATTTTTTGGGTGAATCACCAGTGAAACGCCCAACGCCTGTGCCTTTGCTCCTGCAATTTCAGGGTGGCGTGCCGTTGCCGAAGCAGGCAAATTTTGAATATCAATGTGTGAAAACATCACACCGCCTTTTTCAATCACTTCACCATCTTGCAGCACACGAGAGCGACCACCACCGCCTTCGGCACGTTGCCATTCATCAACGATAAATTCAGCCGTGCCACCACCTATTTGTTCTTGTTGTTCTAAAGCGGTACAAATACGTTGCTGTAAATCCAACAAAAATGCACGCACTTGCTGGATTTTATCGTCCATACGCATTTCAGCTGTTGTGGTAAATTGGCTCATGGGATTCCCCTTATTGATGTATATGCAATTATGTTGAATGGAGTATAACACAATTCCTTAATTTTAGTATGTCTTTATCATCAAAAGATGATTGATGATGAACTTCAAGCAATTTCTTGCTGAATTTGTGCAATTTGCAATTCGATCAATTGCCGAGCAATCGTGCCTTGTGCTGGAATTTTCACAGGTAAATCATCAACTTGCTGAATATTTTTTACATCAAACCACCGAGCATCACGAATTTCATGCTTTTGCACGCAAATTTCGCCACCTGCATATTCAGCTAAAAATCCCACCATCAATGAATTCGGAAAAGACCACGGCTGACTACCAACATATTGCAAATTTTGGATTGTTAAACCACTTTCTTCTTGTACTTCACGGTGCGTTGCCATTTCTAGCGTTTCGCCCATTTCCACAAAACCTGCCAAAACCGTATAAATCGCTTCTTTATGCCGTGCGTGATGTGCCAATAAAATTTCCGTGCCACGACGAATCCCCACAATAATGCTTGGGCTAATGCGTGGAAAATTTAAATATTGGCACTGTGGACAATGTACTGCTAACATTTGAGCATCAATGCTGGTCGGTGTACCACAATGCCCACAAAAGCGTTGATTTTGAAAGAAATGTTGCAAGCCTACAGCACGGTTGAACAATTGAAATTCTTGTTCAGAACGGTGCAACAAGCTACGCAAAGGTTGATAGGATAATTGCTCATCTACCGTTAAAAGCAAATGTACAGGATAATTTTTATACTCAGCAATGACAACATAAGGCAAATGCTCATAGCCCCACTGCTCTGCTGTGCCAAAAGGCATCGCATCATAAGGCAAATGCAAGGCAAATCCTTTCACTTGTAACCAATACGCAAGTGGAGTTTGTGTCATCATAGCATCTCAGGTCAATCGCAATGCCATCATCATAAAACAGCATAATAAAAAATACAATAAAAAAGCCTTTCATCATTTGAATGAAAGGCTTTTTTGGAATATGGTGGCGTGAGGCAGGATCGAACTGCCGACACACGGATTTTCAATCCGTTGCTCTACCGACTGAGCTATCGCGCCAATGACACATATTAAAGCGTTTTTTTGATAGAATGTCAAGCATTTTATGTAAAATCATGACTTTTCGGCTATTTTTACAGCAAAACCATCACATATCAGGACGTTGCACACCAAATAATTGATGATCATTTAAACGATATGCCAACAACTGATTGCCCCATACGCAACCACCATCTACATTTTGAATGCGTTCATTGATTTTTTTACCTTGCAATGCTGCCCAATGTCCAAATAAAATTTGGTGCGTTTTGGCGGCACGGCTGTTGAACTCAAACCAAGGAGCAAAACCTTTCGGCATTTCATCATCTAAACTTTCTTTAAAGCTAAACTCTAATCGCCCCTGCTGATCGGTGAGTCGCATTCGTGTCAAATAATTGGTAATAATGCGTAAACGGTCAAAACCAACCAACGCATCATCCCATTCATGTGGCTCTGCACCGTACATATTGGCTAAAAAATCGTCCAATACAGCAAAATCAGGGTGCGATAAATAGGCTTCTACTTCTTTGGCATAATCTGCGGTTTGGTTTGCCGTCCAAATACACGGTACACCTGCGTGCGTTAAAATCGTGTGTTCATTAGGAAATAAACACAATGGCTGATGACGCAACCAATCAATCAATTCATCGCTATCAATCGCATCAATTAAATCTTTGGTACGGTCTTTGTCTTTAATTTTTTTCAAACCACGAGCCGTTGCAATCAAGGTTAAATCGTGATTGCCCAATACCGTTTTGGCTGCCCCACGCTCTACCAATTTTTTGACAAAACGTAACGCCCCAAGCGAATCTTCGCCACGAGCCACCAAATCGCCAGCAAACCAAATAAAATCTTGACTTGGGTCAAATTCAATGTGTTTTAATAAGGCTTTCAATGCGGCAAAACAACCTTGCACATCGCCAATCACATAATGATAACGTTGATTCATCATGCCACCATTTCATTAGATAATGCAACAAAATCAGCTAAAGTCAGCGTTTCAGGACGAGCCATTTCATCAACGCCTGCTCGTGCAAACGCTCCATCATTCAGCATATTTTTTAAACTATTGCGTAAAGTTTTACGACGTTGCGTAAACACATGAGCCACTAATTGTGCGAATTTTTGTTCATTATTTGCCACAATCGGTTTTTCTGCATACGGCACAAGGCGAAACACCGCACTGGTAACTTTTGGTGGTGGATTGAACGCTCCAGCAGGTACTTCAAATAAAAAAGTCGCTTGGCAATAATATTGAATCATCACTGACAAACGCCCATATTCTTTGCTATTTGGCTGTGCGGTAATGCGTTCCACCACTTCTTTTTGCAACATAAAGTGCATATCTTGGATTTTATTGCCAAAAGTCAAAAGATGAAATAATAGTGGCGTAGAAATATTATACGGCAAATTTCC
>JAUNHS010000010.1:5603-25560 GCA_030523805.1 Acinetobacter sp. | reverse complement strand
GTGAAGGTGGTCGTACTGTAGGTGCTGGTGTAGTTGCTACTGTAACTGCATAAGTCTAGTATGATATGAGTAAAATGTATCGGGGCGTGTTCCCGATACATTTTATTGTTATAGGTCAATGGTTTAATCGTAGAAATAGTTGGCTATAATGAAAAATAAAGAGTGCTTTATAATTTTTACGCTCTTTTTTATGAAAACTCTTTGATACTGATTAGAAAATTTTCTATAATAATCACGAATTCTGCGACGAGTATAAAAAATGTCGAATGATAAATTAACTGGCACATCAAGTGTCAATTCTAAAGCACATCAGCAAGCTGAAGTTGTAAAGCAAGGTTCAGCTTTAGATACCTTATTATGGATTGTTGCTTTAGGTTTATTGCTAGTATCTCTAGTGGCAAATACTTATCTGCCAAAATATTGGGTGGCAGCAAATGATATTTGGGTGCGTGTAGGGGTAATTTCGGCATGTGTTGTGGTTGCGGTCGTATTGCTGTATTTGACAACGCAAGGCAAAAATTTTATACAGTTGCTGAAAGAATCACGCATAGAATTGCGTCGTGTGGTTTGGCCGACAAAGTCGGAAACAATAAATACATCATGGCAGGTTATGTTAGTGGTTGCAATTACCGCATTTTTGTTATGGTGTTTTGATACATTTTTTAATTGGTTAATGACAATAGTAATTGGGTAGGTGGTCATGAAGCGTTGGTATATTATTCATGCTTATTCAGGGTATGAAAAGCAAGTGATGCGTTCATTGAAAGAGCGAATCCAGCGTAGTGCGGTCGCTGAAAATTTTGGTGATGTTCTCGTTCCAACCGAAGAAGTGGTGGAAATGAAGGACGGTAAAAAGCGTAAGTCAGAGCGTAAATTTTTCCCAGGCTATGTGCTGGTGGAAATGGAAATGAATGACGATACTTGGCATATTGTGAAAGAATGTCCAAAAGTATTGGGTTTTATTGGTGGTACGCCAGAAAAGCCAGCACCAATTACGCAAAAAGAAGCTGATGCGATTTTAGCTCGTGTGCAAGCAAAAGCAGAGCAACCGCGTCCGAAGACACAATTTGAACCAGGTGAAGAATTGTTGGTGATTGATGGGCCATTTGCTGAATTTAAAGGCGTGGTGGAAGAAGTGTTGTATGATAAATCACGTTTAACACTAACCATTAATGTGTTTAATCGTCCAACACAAGTAGAGCTTGAATTCCGTCAGGTAGAAAAAACCATTTAATTTGTAATAAATTGGTTTAAAAATTAGCACTTTTACAAAAAGTGTAGTATAATTATATGCCCTATGTGTTTAGGGCATTATTTTGTGGTGGTGTAAATACTTATAAAACTGCAAAATAAAATTGAATTTTAGTATAGTGGGGAGCTTAACGGCGTTTGTACCCAGAGGTAATGTAAAATGGCTAAGAAGATTGAAGGTTATATCAAACTTCAAGTTCCAGCAGGTAAAGCGAATCCATCTCCACCTATTGGTCCTGCATTGGGTCAGCGTGGTGTGAACATTATGGCATTCTGTAAAGAGTTCAACGCAGCTACGCAAAAAGTTGAACCAGGTTTGCCAATTCCTGTTGTGATTACGGTATATAACGATAAATCGTTTACCTTCATCATGAAAACTCCACCAGCGTCTATCTTGTTGAAGAAAGCGGCTGGCATCCAAAAGGGTTCATCAGTACCAAACAAAACTAAAGTTGGTAAATTGACTCGTGCTCAATTAGAAGAAATTGCAACAACGAAAGAACCAGATTTAACAGGTGCTGACTTGGACGCTCGTGTGCGTACAATCGCAGGTTCTGCACGTTCTATGGGCTTGGAAGTGGAGCTGTAACACATGGCTAAATTAACTAAACGTCAAAAAGCGATTGCAGCTGCAGTAGAAGCAAATAAAGTTTATACTTTAGATGAAGCAGTAGCTGTATTAAATGGTTTGCCAGCAGCAAAATTTAAAGAGTCTTTGGATATTGCGGTAAACTTGGGTGTAGATCCACGTAAATCTGACCAAGTAGTGCGTGGTGCGACAACTTTACCAGCAGGTACTGGTAAGAGTGTACGTGTTGCAGTATTTGCTCAAGGTGCTCAAGCTGAAGCTGCAAAAGCTGAAGGTGCTGATGTTGTAGGTTTTGATGACCTTGCTGAAAGCATTCAAGCAGGCAACTTAGACTTTGATGTAGTGATTGCTGCGCCAGATGCAATGCGTGTGGTAGGTAAGTTAGGTACTGTATTAGGTCCACGTGGTTTGATGCCAAACCCTAAAGTAGGTACAGTAACTCCAGACGTAGCAACTGCAGTTAAAAATGCAAAATCAGGTCAAGCACGTTATCGTGTAGATAAAGCAGGTATTATCCATGCTGCGATTGGTCAAGTAGGTTTTGATGCTGCTGCGGTACGTCAAAACGTTGAAGCTTTAATCGCTGACTTGAAGAAAGCTAAACCAGCAACGTCTAAAGGTGTATATATCAAGAAAGTAACTTTGAGCTCTACAATGGGTCCTGGTTTAACAATTGATGTAAACGACGTTTCTAAATAATTTCACTGAATGTGCATTGCACATTGGGTAAACAAAATCTTGGAGAGTGAGAATGTTTAATATTCTCTCAATCCAAGTGGACTTTGAATTGATAGATGTAAGTCTATTAGCGTCAAAGACCACAGGCGAAAGCACTTGCTTTCTTAAAAGTTAGCCTGCGTAGATGCGGTAGTGAGATTTTTCTCCTCCGTGGCAAATCTGAAAGGATTTGCAAATAGGTGTGTACTTTTATGGTACATAAATTCCCTTTAGGAGGTTTACAGTGGCTCTACTTTTAGAGAACAAAAAAGAGATTGTAGCAGCGGTTAATCAAGTCGCTAGCACTGCATACTCTGCTGTTGTAGCTGACTATCAAGGTTTAAATGTTGAACAATTGACAGAACTTCGTGTTCAAGCTCGTAAGTCAAATGTTTATGTGCGTATCGTGCGTAATACTTTGGCTAAGCGTGCAGTTGAAGGTACTCAGTTTGACATTTTAAACGATACTTTAGTTGGTCCAACAATCATTGGTTTTTCAACTTCTGAAGATGACATGGGTGCAGCTGCACGCTTGTTCGAAGATTTTGCTAAAACAAACAAGGCATTTGAATTAAAAGCTGCTGCGTTTGATGGCAAAGTGTATGGTGCTAATGAAATTAGCGTTATCGCAAATCTTCCGAACCAAGAAAAAGCACTTACTATGCTTGCCAATGTTCTTCAAGCTCCAATTTCAAAATTGGGTCGCTTACTTACAGCGCTCAAAGAGAAAAACGAGCAAGAAGCTGCTTAATCTTAAACTTTTTTACACATCATTCAATATCCATTTGGAGTTATTCTCATGGCTTTATCTAACGAAGAAATTTTAAATGCAGTTGCTGAAAAAACTGTTCTTGAATTGGTTGAATTAATCTCTGCATTTGAAGAGAAATTCAATGTATCAGCTGCTGCTGTTGCAGTTGCTGCTGCTCCTGCTGCTGGCGGTGCTGCTGCTGAAGAGCAATCAGAGTTCAATGTTGAATTGACAAGCTTTGGTGCGAACAAAGTAGGCGTAATTAAAGCAGTTCGTGAAGCAACTGGTTTAGGCTTGAAAGAAGCGAAAGACTTGGTTGAAGGTGCTCCAGCGATTCTTAAAGAAGGCGTTTCTAAAGAAGAAGGCGAAGAACTTAAGAAGAAACTTGAAGAAGCTGGTGCTACAGTTACACTTAAGTAATTGTATTTTGGGGCTTTTGCAAAAAAGTTCCAAAAAGTGGCTGATGACTATTGGGTCATCAGCCCTTTTGCGTTACAATAGAGAGCTTGGCCTGAATTTTTGAATGTAAGTGTGTGCATTCAATTTGTACAAATGATCATCAAATGTTTAATCATGTTTTAGTTGCAGAAAATATGCTTAAGCATTTTTTAAGTCTTTAGATGTATTGGTTTTCTGAACATCTAGGGGTATTTTGATTTCATTCGGCCGGATGAATATTTTATTTAACTAACGAGGACCCAAGATGGCATACTCATATACCGAAAAAAAGCGGATCCGTAAAAATTTTGGTAAATTGCCTCAAATCATGGATGTTCCGTATTTATTGGCGATTCAAGTTGATTCATACAGAACATTCTTGCAAGATGGCAAAACGTCAAAAAATCGTGAAGATATCGGTCTTCAAGCAGCATTTCGTTCAGTTTTTCCTATTGAAAGTTATACTGGCAATGCAGCTTTAGAATTTGTTGAGTATCAGTTGGGTAAGCCTGAGTTTGATGTGCGTGAATGTATTTTGCGTGGTTCAACTTATGCTGCTCCAATGCGTGTAAAAATTCGTTTGATTTTAAAAGATCGCGATACAAAAGCAATTAAAGATGTACGTGAACAAGAAGTTTACATGGGTGAAATTCCGTTAATGACGGAAAATGGTACATTTGTGATTAATGGTACAGAGCGTGTGATTGTATCGCAGTTGCATCGTTCTCCTGGTGTATTCTTTGATCATGATAAGGGTAAAACACATTCTAGTAGTAAAGTGTTGTATTCTGCTCGTATCATTCCTTACCGTGGTTCATGGTTAGATTTTGAATTTGATGCAAAAGATTTAGTTTATGTGCGTATTGACCGTCGTCGTAAGTTGTTGGCGACTGTGATTTTGCGTGCGTTGGATTATAAAGAAGAAGAAATCTTGAGTATGTTCTACGAAAAAGTAGGCGTATTTGTAGATATGGGAAGTTATCAAATTGAGTTGGTACCAGAGCGTTTGCGTGGTGAAATGGCACAATTTGATATTAAAGATGATGCAGGTAAAGTACTTGTAGAGCAAGGCAAGCGTATTAATGCTCGCCATATTCGTCAGATGGAAGCTGCAGGGATTAACAAATTATCTGTGCCTGATGAATATTTGTATGAACGTATTCTTGCTGAAAATATTGAATTGTCTGATGGTAGTATCATCGCAGCAAATACTTTGTTGGACCATGAAACATTGGTGAAAATTGCTGAGCATGGCATTAAGCAATTTAAGATTTTATTTACCAATGATATTGACCGTGGGCCATTTATTGCAGATACATTGCGTGCAGATACAACACGTGATCGTGATGAAGCCTTGGTTGAAATCTATAAAGTGATGCGTCCAGGCGAGCCACCAACCAAAGAAGCGGCAGAGAATTTATTTAATAATTTATTCTTTACGATGGAGCGTTATGACTTATCGCCAGTCGGTCGTATGAAGTTTAACCGTCGTTTGGGTCGTCCTTATGCCGTAGGTACAGATCAAAAATCTCGTGAAGTGGAAGGTGTTTTATCTCACGAAGATATTATTGATGTATTGCGTACTTTGGTAGATATTCGTAACGGTAAAGGTGAAGTGGACGATATTGACCACTTAGGTAACCGTCGTGTGCGTTCTGTTGGTGAAATGACTGAAAACCAATTCCGTGTAGGTTTGGTGCGTGTTGAGCGTGCAGTGAAAGAGCGTTTATCACAGGCGGAAACTGATAATTTATCGCCACAAGATTTGATTAATGCGAAGCCTGTATCGGCAGCGATTAAGGAATTCTTTGGTTCTAGCCAGTTATCGCAATTTATGGATCAAAACAACCCATTGTCTGAAATTACACACAAACGTCGTGTATCAGCATTAGGTCCTGGTGGTTTGACACGTGAACGTGCAGGCTTTGAAGTGCGTGACGTACATCAAACGCATTATGGTCGTGTGTGTCCAATTGAAACGCCTGAAGGTCCAAACATTGGTTTGATCAACTCTTTATCTATTTATGCAAAATCTAATGAATTTGGTTTCTTAGAAACGCCGTATCGTAAAGTCGTTGATGGTCGTGTAACAGAAGAAGTGGAATACTTATCTGCGATTGAAGAAGTAGGTACAGTGATTGCACAAGCGGATTCTGTGTTAGATGAAAATGGCTATTTGACTGAAGAATTAGTTTCGGTGCGTCATCATGGTGAGTTTGTGCGTATGACCGCAGACCGTGTAACGCATATGGACGTTTCATCTCAACAAGTGGTTTCTGTTGCAGCATCATTGATTCCATTCCTTGAGCATGACGATGCGAACCGTGCATTGATGGGTTCAAACATGCAACGTCAAGCTGTGCCAACATTGCGTGCTGATAAGCCGTTAGTTGGTACGGGTATGGAAGCTCATGTGGCACGAGACTCAGGTGTGTGTGTCGTTGCAAAACGTGGCGGTGTGATTGATTATGTTGATGCGTCTCGTATCGTGGTGCGTGTCAATGAAGATGAAATGGTTGCTGGTGAAGCAGGCGTAGATATTTATAACTTGATTAAATATACACGTTCTAACCAAAACACCTGTATTAACCAAAATGTTGTGGTAAAACAAGGCGATAAGATTGCAACAGGTGATGTGTTGGCTGATGGTCCATCTACCGATATGGGTGAGTTGGCATTGGGTCAAAATATGCGTGTGGCATTCATGACGTGGAATGGTTATAACTACGAAGACTCGATTTTATTATCTGAGCGTGTGTTGCAAGAAGACCGTTTAACGTCTATTCACATTCAAGAATTGTCGTGTGTGGCACGTGATACCAAGTTAGGTGCAGAAGAAATTACCGCAGATATTCCAAATGTGGGTGAAGCGGCATTATCTAAACTTGATGCGTCTGGTATTGTTTATATCGGTGCTGAAGTGACTGCTGGCGATATTTTGGTGGGTAAAGTTACCCCTAAAGGCGAAACTCAATTAACGCCTGAAGAAAAATTATTGCGTGCGATTTTCGGTGAAAAAGCGACTGATGTGAAAGATTCATCATTGCGTGTACCATCGGGTACGAAAGGTACAGTGATTGATGTACAAGTCTTCACTCGTGATGGCGTGCAAAAAGATGAACGTGCTTTAGCCATTGAAAAAGCACAGCTTGATGCCTATCGTAAAGATTTGAAAGAAGAATACAAAATCTTTGAGGAAGCAGCTCGTGAGCGTATCATTCGTTTGTTGAAAGATCAAACATCAAATGGTGGTGGCACAACGAAGCGTGGCGATAAGTTGAATGAAACATTATTGTCAGGTTTAGATGTTGCAGATTTACTTGAAATCCAACCTGCAGATGAAGCGATTGCAGAGCGTTTAACGCAAATTCAAACCTTCTTAAAAGAGAAGAGTCAAGAAATTGATGAGAAATTTGCAGAGAAAAAACGCAAACTTTCTACAGGCGATGAATTAACCACTGGTGTGTTGAAAGTTGTTAAAGTGTATCTTGCAGTAAAACGTCGTATCCAACCAGGGGATAAGATGGCAGGTCGTCATGGTAACAAAGGTGTGGTATCAAACATCTTACCAGTAGAAGATATGCCATACGATATTAATGGTGTACCTGTAGATATCGTGTTGAACCCGTTGGGCGTACCGTCTCGTATGAACGTGGGACAGATTTTGGAAACGCATCTCGGTTTGGCGGCCAAAGGTTTGGGCGAGCAAATTGATAAGATGTTGAAACAACAACGTACCATTTTAGAATTGCGTGAATTCTTAGATAAGATTTATAACAAAGTCGGTGGCGAGCAAGAAGATCTTGATAGCTTAACTGATGATGAAATCTTAAAACTTGCAGGTAATTTGCGTGCAGGTGTGCCTTTAGCTACACCAGTATTTGATGGTGCAGAAGAAACGCAAATTAAAGAATTGCTTGAATTGGCAGAATTACCACGTTCAGGTCAGCAGGTATTATTTGACGGTCGTACAGGTGAACAATTTGATCGCCCTGTCACCGTGGGTTATATGTATATGCTGAAATTGAACCACTTGGTAGATGATAAGATGCACGCCCGTTCTACAGGTTCGTACTCACTTGTAACACAACAACCATTGGGTGGTAAAGCTCAGTTTGGTGGTCAGCGTTTCGGTGAGATGGAAGTATGGGCATTAGAAGCCTACGGTGCAGCTTATACCTTACAAGAAATGCTAACGGTGAAATCGGACGATGTTGATGGTCGTACACGCATCTATAAGAATATTGTAGATGGCAATCATTACATGGATCCTGGTATCCCAGAGTCATTTAACGTATTGACTAAAGAAATCCGTTCTTTAGGTATCAATATTGAACTTAAAGATGGCGAATAATTCACGTTTGATAACGTATTAATGAATTGAACCAACCGAGTAACGCAGCGTGATTACTCGGTTCACGGAGAAATAAAGTGAAAGACTTGCTCGATATTATGCGTAAGAAGCCAGAGGGCGAAGGTCAAACTCCAGTAGAATTTGATCGTATCCGTATTGGTCTTGCGTCGCCAGAGATGATTAAGTCATGGTCTCATGGTGAAGTAAAAAAACCTGAAACCATTAACTATCGTACGTTTAAACCTGAACGTGATGGTTTGTTTTGTGCCAAAATTTTTGGTCCTGTAAAAGATTATGAATGCTTGTGTGGTAAATACAAGCGTATGAAATATAAAGGCGTAATTTGTGAAAAATGTGGTGTAGAAGTTACCACAGCCAAAGTACGTCGTGATCGTATGGGTCATATTGAGTTGGCATCGCCAGTGGCTCATATTTGGTTCTTGAAATCATTGCCAAGCCGTATTGGTTTGTTATTGGATATGACATTGCGTGATATTGAGCGTGTGTTGTATTTTGAATCTTATGTGGTAACAGACCCAGGTATGACACCACTTGAGAAATACCAATTATTGACCGACGAAGAATATTACAATGCTTTAGAAGAGCATGGTGATGAATTTGCGGCAAAAATGGGTGCAGAAGCGGTTCAAGACCTATTAAAAGATATTGATTTAGAAGCTGAAATTGCACGTTTGCGTGAAGAAATTCCACAAACAACGTCTGAGACCAAATTGAAAAAAGCGTCTAAGCGTTTGAAATTGATGGAAGCATTCAAAGAGTCAAACAACAAACCTGAGTGGATGGTAATGAATGTATTGCCAGTATTGCCACCAGATTTGCGTCCGTTAGTACCTTTAGAAGGCGGTCGTTTTGCAACGTCGGATTTGAACGATTTGTATCGTCGTGTGATTAACCGTAACAACCGTTTGAAGCGTTTATTAGATTTAGCTGCACCTGATATTATTGTGCGTAACGAAAAACGTATGTTACAAGAATCAGTAGATGCGTTATTGGATAACGGTCGTCGTGGTCGTGCGATTACAGGTTCAAACAAACGTCCATTGAAATCTTTAGCAGATATGATTAAAGGTAAGCAAGGTCGTTTCCGTCAAAACTTGTTAGGTAAGCGAGTGGACTATTCTGGTCGTTCGGTCATTACCGTTGGTCCGTCTTTACGTTTGCATCAGTGCGGTTTGCCGAAGAAAATGGCGTTGGAGTTGTTTAAGCCATTTATCTATGCGAAATTGCAATCATCAGGTCATGCGACAACGATTAAAGCTGCGAAAAAGATGGTGGAGCGTGAAACGCCAGAAGTGTGGGACGTTTTAGCGAATGTGATTCGTCAGCACCCTGTGATGTTGAACCGTGCACCAACCTTGCACCGTTTGGGTTTACAAGCGTTTGAACCGATTTTGATTGAAGGTAAAGCCATTCGTTTGCACCCATTGGTGTGTACAGCATTTAACGCCGACTTTGACGGTGACCAAATGGCGGTACACGTTCCATTGACTTTGGAAGCACAGTTAGAAGCTCGTGCCTTGATGATGTCTACCAACAACATCTTATCTCCAGCCAATGGTGAACCGATTATCGTACCATCGCAGGACGTGGTATTGGGCTTGTACTATATCTCTCGTGAAGCGATTAATGCCAAAGGCGAAGGCATGGTTTTTGCTGATACGGAAGAAGTAAACCGTGCATTGGCAACGCAACAAGTGGCTTTACACGCACGCATTAAAGTACGTGTCAATCAAACATTGGTAAATGAGCAAGGCGAAAAAGAGCAACAAAGCGTCATCGTAGATACTACACCAGGACGTTGTTTGCTTTGGGAAGTTGTGCCTGAAGGTTTAGGTTTTGACATGATTAACGTGGAGATGAATAAGAAAAACATCTCTAAATTAATCAACTCATGCTACCGTATTTTAGGTTTGAAAGACACGGTGATTTTTGCTGACCAATTAATGTATCTTGGTTTCCGTCAAGCGACACGCTCAGGCGTATCGGTGGGTATGGAAGATATGTTAATTCCACCACAAAAGCAAGAAATTATCGCTAAAGCTGAAGCTGAAGTGCGTGAAATTGAATTGCAATTTAACCAAGGTGTTGTAACCGAAGGCGAACGCTATAACAAAGTCGTGGATATTTGGACACGTACCAACGACCAAATTGCAAAAGCGATGATGGATAACTTGTCATTCACTACCGTGAAGAATAAGCAAGGCGAAGACGAAAAGCAAAAATCATTTAACTCAATCTACATGATGGCAGATTCGGGTGCCCGTGGTAGTGCAACACAGATTCGTCAGTTGGCAGGTATGCGTGGCTTGATGGCAAAACCAGACGGCTCAATTATTGAAACGCCAATTAAAGCGAACTTCCGTGAAGGTTTGACAGTATTACAGTACTTTATTTCTACACACGGTGCACGTAAAGGTTTGGCGGATACCGCATTAAAAACAGCAAACTCTGGTTACTTAACACGTCGTTTGGTTGATGTTGCACAAGATTTAGTGATTACTGAACCTGATTGTGGTACAGAACACGGCTTAGTGATGACACCATTAATCCAAGGTGGTGATGTCATTGAACCATTGCGTGATCGTGTATTAGGTCGTGTAACAGCTGATGATGTACACCGTGCAGCAGATGGTGAAGTGGTATTACCAAAAGGCACATTGATTGACGAAAAAATTGCTGCTCAGCTTGAAGAAGCAGGTGTGGACGAAGTGAAAGTTCGCTCTGTGGTGAGCTGTGAGTCAAGTTTTGGCGTATGTGCGAAGTGTTATGGCCGTGATTTGGCTCGTGGTCATTTGGTGAACCCAGGTGAATCTGTGGGCGTAATGGCTGCACAGTCAATTGGTGAACCAGGTACACAGCTGACCATGCGTACATTCCACGTGGGTGGTGCGGCAAGTGGTACATCAGCAGTCAATAGCGTACAAGTGAAAAACAAAGGTACAGTACGTTTCCACAATGTGAAAACAGTACAACACGCGAAAGGACATTTAGTTTCTGTTTCTCGTTCAGGTGAAATCGGTGTTGCCGATGATTTAGGTCGTGAACGTGAACGCTATAAATTGCCTTACGGTGCAACCATTTTGATTAAAGATGGTGAAGCAGTTGATGGCGGTGGTATCGTAGCGACTTGGGATCCACATACACACCCAATCGTTACTGAAGTGGCTGGTACAGTTCGCTTCTCACAAATCGCTGATGGCGTAACTGCAGCATCTAAAACTGATGAATCTACTGGTATGACTACGATTCAAATCTTACCTGTAACGGCTCGTCCTGCATCGGGTAAAGATTTACGTCCTGCGATTGTGTTAGATACAGTTGATGGTGGTGAGCAATTCTACTTCTTACCACAAAACATTATCTTAACTGTGCGTGATGGCGAAAAAATCGGTATTGGTGATGTCATCGGTCGTGTACCACAAGAATCATCTCGTACCCGAGACATTACAGGTGGTTTGCCACGTGTTGCTGACTTGTTTGAAGCACGTAAACCAAAAGAGCACGCAATTTTGGCAGAAGTGTCTGGTTTAGTGAGCTTTGGTAAAGAAACAAAAGGCAAAAACCGTTTAATCATTACGCCTGAAGATGGTTCTGAACCGTATGAAGAATTAATTCCGAAATGGCGTCAAATTAACGTGTTTGAAGGCGAAACGGTACAACGTGGTGAAACGATTGCCGATGGCCCACAAAATCCACACGATATTTTACGCTTAAAAGGCGAAGTGGCATTGACCAACTACATCGTAAATGAAGTACAAGACGTTTATCGCTTACAAGGCGTAAAAATCAATGATAAACACATTGAAGTGATTGTACGTCAGATGTTGCGTAAAGTTGAAATTGTTGATGGTGGCGATACGAACTTCATTAAAGGCGAGCAAGTGGATTACATTCGTGTAGTTCAAGAGAATAAAGCCTTAGAAGGTCAGGATAAATTCCCAGCACGTTTTGAACGTCAATTAATGGGTATTACTAAAGCGTCATTATCTACAGACTCATTTATCTCTGCAGCATCGTTCCAAGAAACCACACGTGTCTTGACTGAAGCTGCGGTAACAGGTAAAGAAGATGACTTGCGTGGCTTGAAAGAGAACGTTGTTGTCGGTCGTTTAATTCCATCAGGTACTGGCTTGGCGTATCATTTAGAGCGTCGTCGCCAAGAAGCTGAAGCAGCACAAATGGCAACAGAGCAAGATGTGTTTACAGCTGAATTCTTAGCTGAAAATACAGATGCAGCAGCACCAAGTTTGGATTTAGACCAAGCCTTTAGTGATGCTTTAAATCAAGAATTTTAATTCTGATTTAAATCTATAAGCTATAAAAATATCGCTCAATGTTGGGCGATATTTTTTTGCTTACGCTTTAAAACAACAAGGAAATTACAAAACATTCATACATAAATAATGCTTAATGTTACTAGATATTACAAGAAATTTGAAAATCATTCATAGATTTGGGCTATGCTATGCTCATCTTAAACAGGAGATGTCAAAATGAAAAAAATTGCAATTCTAAGCGTATTATCTGCGGTATTATTCACAGGTTGTGCAACGAATACAGGTGTAAACCAAACAGATGCTCGTGCAGCATTAGGCAGTGCGATTGGTGCTGGTATTGGCAATCATATTGGTGGTGAAGCAGGTGCAGCATTGGGCGGTGCAATTGGTGCAGGCGTGGCGAGCAAAAATAAAAATATGACCAGTGGCTCAGTGATTGGTGCTGGTTTGGGTGCGGTACTTGGTGAAAAAACCATTGGTGGCACAACAGGGGCTGCATTAGGAAGTGCTGTAGGTAGCGTGGTTGGTAATAAAATTGATGAAAATCGTCAGCGTTAATACAAATTAAGTCATTGATCATCATCTATCCCTAAAAGTGAGAGATACTACTTTTGGGGATTTTTATATCTATCGCAAAAATATATGATTTATTCCACTTTGAGCAAATCTACTTCAAAATATAAAACACTATTGGCAGGAATATCTCCCACGCTACGATTGCCATACGCCAATGCAGCAGGAATGACCAATTCAATTTTGCCACCTTCTTGAATGAGCTGTAAACCTTCCGTCCAGCCTGCAATCACTTGGTTTAATGGAAAACTAATCGCTTGCTGACGTGCGTGTGAACTATCAAAAATATCGCCATTACTCAATCGCCCAGTATAATGCACGCTAACTACAGAACGTGCTGTTGGCTTTGCTCCTGTCCCTTGTTGAATGATGCGATAATGCAAACCCGATGCAGTACGTTGGACATTGTCTAATTGAGCATAATGCTGAATAAACTGCTGTTGGCTGTGGATATAATCGGTATGAGCGATTGCTCCTGTCGCAGTGAACAGCAAGCATAGTGCAGTGAGTAATTTTTTCATTGTGAGTTTTCCAAAATATAAAAAGGTTGATGTATCATAAACACATCAACCCCAACTGTAAAGGCGAAAATGACGGCTTGAAATTACGCTTTACCTGTCTGATAATTTGCTTCACGCACCGCTGTAGATGCTTGATAAGGCGTGGTAAAATCCTTCAAGCCTTGAGCAGCTTCGGCAATATCTTTGCCTTCCTTAATCACAAAACTATCAAAACCAGAACGCATTAAATAATTCAACACGTCTTTAAATACATCGCCCACCGCACGCAATTCGCCTTGAAAGCCTTGACGACGCAGCAAGGTGGCAAAAGAATAACCACGTCCATCGCCAAAACCTGCAAATTCAATAAAAATTGCATCAAGTTCGTTTAATGGAAAAGAATGCTCTTCTGGTGAAGTATCCACCGTAATCAGCAAGGCTTTTTTGCCTTGGACTTGCGATATTTGCTCTAATTGCTCTGTGGTCAATAGCACATCGCCTGTTGGAATTGCACCATCTTCACCAATGCTTTGGTAGCTGTTGGCTTGCACCGAACCATCTTTATACAGCACATCTGATGTTAAATTAAGCATACGCACGCTCCTTAAATGGTTTAATGCCCACACGACGATAGGTGTCAATAAAACGCTCTTCATCTTCACGCAAATCAAGATAAGTATTGAGCAATTCTTCAATCACATCAGGAATTTTTTCAGCAGCGAACGATGGCCCAAGAATATCGCCCAAAGACGCATCATGATTGGCATTGCCACCTAGCGTAATTTGGTAAAATTCTTCGCCTTTTTTATCCACGCCTAAAATGCCGATATGCCCAACGTGATGATGACCACAAGCATTCATACAACCAGAAATATTCAAATCCAATTCACGCAGATTGTAAATGGTATCCAAATCATCAAAACGGCGAGAAATGGCTTCTGAAATTGGAATCGATTTTGCATTTGCCAATGAGCAGAAATCGCCCCCTGGGCAGCAAATAATATCGGTAACAAAGCCGATATGAGCCCGTGCAAGGTTGGCATTTTCTAGCGTTTGCCATAGCGTAAATAAATCTTTTTGCGGCACATCAACCAAGGCGATATTTTGCTCATGCGTGGTACGCAATTCGCCAAAGGTGTATTGATCCGCCAAATCGGCAATTAAATTCATTTCTTCAACGGTCATATCACCAGGGGCAATGCCTGCACGTTTTAAAGAAATGGTTACAATGCGATAGCCTTTGACTTTATGAGCATTGGTATTAATATTGAACCAATGGCGGAATTTTGGATATTGTGCAAACAGTTCGCTAAAGTCCACATCATCTAAATCTTGATAATCAAATGGACGGAACTCCGCATCCATTTTCGCTAAAATTTCAGGTTGAATTTTCAGTTGCTCACGAGTATAAGCAAATTCGGCTTCCACTTTTTCGGCAAATACTTCAGGCGTTAAGGCTTTTACCAAAATTTTAATACGAGCCTTGTATTTATTATCACGGCGACCGTGCAAATTATAGACACGCAATACTGCTTCTAAATAAGCAATCAAATCTTCTCGTGGTAAAAATTCTTTAATCACACTGCTGATAATCGGTGTACGCCCCAAGCCACCGCCGACATTAATGCGATAGCCCAATTCGCCTACATCATTACGCACCAAATACACGCCAATATCGTGGAATGCTGTGGCAGCACGATCCGTTTCTTCTAATGCCGATACGGCAATTTTAAATTTGCGGGGTAAAAAGGCAAATTCTGGGTGGAATGTACTCCATTGACGGATTAATTCACAGGTCGGACGTGGGTCGGCAATTTCACCTGCAACCACGCCTGCATATTGGTCGGTGGTGGTGTTACGGATACAGTTGCCAGACGTTTGAATGGCGTGCATTTGCACGGTTGCCAATTCGGCTAACATGGCAGGCACATCTTCTAGGGCAGGCCAGTTAAATTGAATGTTTTGTCGTGTAGAAACATGGGCATAGCCACGGTCATAATCTCGTGCTAATGTTGCAATTTTGCGTAATTGGCGTGAGTTCATCAAACCATACGGCACAGCGACACGCAACATTGGTGCGTAGCGCTGCACATATAAGCCATTTTGCAAACGAAGTGGACGATATTCATCTTCCGATAATTTGCCTGCAAGATAGCGTTCGGTTTGGTCTTTAAATTGAGCTACTCGCTCATCAATCAGTTTTTGGTCAAAATCAGTATATAAGTACATGGCGGTTAGCTAGTCAAACTATTTTTCGCATAGCATACAGAAAAAGTATTCATCAATAAAATATCTTTTTTGCATATTCATTAGCAGATTTTGTGATATAGCCGAATCATCTACCAAAAATTTACCATTCAAATGTAGAAAAATACAATGTAAATTGCTAAACTCAAATTATTTCATGTCCATATCGTCAATAAGTAGAGATTTTGCATCTATGAGAGAAAAGATGAGTTCATCGGTGAGTCGGGAAACCATTAGTATTCATTTTGTCAATGCGGCTTTAACAGGCGTAAAACGCTTGGGAATGGATATTGAAACCTTATTAGCCCATGTCGGTATTGAAGCAGAACTGCTTAAGCACCCTAAAGCACGCATTTCACCAGAGCAATATATGCGATTTGTGAAAATGCTGTGGCTGGTTACGCAAGATGAACACGTGGCATTTGACGATCAACCCCGTCGTTTAGGTACATTTGCCATTATGTGCCAATTGATTGTACACAGCAAAACTTTGGGCGATGCGTTAGAGCTATGCACACAATTCTACAAATTGTTTGGCGATGACTGGATTGTGAGCTTGGAACGTGATAAACACGAATCACGCTTGGTATTTAATGTGCCGACAGACAAAGACCCAGACCATTTCTTAACCGAAGGTATGATGATGATTTGGCACGGTTTGGCAGCGTGGTTGATTGATAAACGCATTCCACTTGAGCGTACTCACTTTAACTATAAACGCCCAGCCCATGCCGATGAATACGATGCTTTATTCTTTTCTGCGGTAACGCAATTTGATATGGCTCGTACCGAAATGACTTTTGCCAGCGATTATTTAGATTTTCCGATCCGCCAAGATGGCGATAGCTTGGAAGAATTTCTCAAATACGCTCCTGCACAGTTGTTGATTAAATATAAAAATACACACTCACTCACATCTCGTATTAGAGATATTTTAAAAGCTCACATTGGCGAAGAAATGCCAACGCTGAATGAAGTTGCTGCACAGCTTTATGTTTCGCCACAGACGTTGCGTCGTCGTTTGGCGACGGAAGGTAAAAGCTACCAAGGCGTGAAAGATGCGTTACGCCGTGATGTTGCCATTCATTTATTGATTGATCCAAAATACAGTTTGGAAGATGTCGCACAGCATATTGGCTTTAGTGAGAGCAGTACCTTCCACCGTGCCTTTAAAAAGTGGACAGGTGTAACACCAGGTTTATATCGCCAGTTGCACGGCTATTATGATGAATTTAAAGCCTAAACATCTGTCAAATAGATAGTTCGGTTTATCAAAAAATATGCTATAATTATCTGAAATTTTGATAATACGCTGAGCGTAAATTGGAGTCTCTCATGAGCAGTATGAATGATACTAGACCAGAAAAATCAGCATGGGGCTATAAAGGCTTGATTGCTGCTGCTGTTATTGCAGGTACATTTCTTGGTTTTTTCTTTTTGGCAGTAACATCTGAGCCAGATTATATGCCGAGCCAACAACTGAAACGTCAGCAAGAAGCAGAAATTCAGCGTAAAGCAGAAGAAGCGAAAACACCAGCCGCTGCACCTGCTGAACAAAAGCAAAATTAAGATGTGTTTTATAGCAAAAATCAGGCAGATTGCCTGATTTTTTATTGCTATTTCATGTGATTATTCTATGCTATGATGTAAGCAATATCACAACAGACGCCAACCGTCATGAAAAAAATTCTTTTTATTACAGGTACACGAGCCGATTTTGGAAAGCTCAAGCCTTTGCTCAATTTTGTAGAACAACAACACGATGTAGAATTACATCTGATCGTAACAGGTATGCACATGATGCAAGCCTACGGTAGCACTTATATAGAAGTTTTACGAGAAAAATATCAACACGTTTATTTAGCTGCCAACCAATTTCAAGGTGAGCCGATGAGTTCGGTGCTAGGCAATACCATTACGCTACTTTCACGCTTTGTGGCAGAAATTGAGCCTGATTTATTGGTCATTCATGGCGACCGTTTAGAAGCCTTAGCAGGAGCGACGGTTGGAGCATTGAGCAATTGTTTGGTGTGTCATATTGAAGGGGGCGAATTGTCTGGTACGATTGATGATTCCATTCGCCATGCGGTGAGCAAATTATCGCACATACATTTGGTTGCCAACCAAGATGCGAAACAACGTCTTATACAGATGGGCGAAAAAAGCGAGCATATTTTCATTATTGGTTCGCCAGATTTGGACGTGATGCAATCCAAAAGCCTACCGAATTTAGACGATGTGAAGCGTTATTACGACATTGATTTTGATGATTATGCCGTTTCATTATTCCACCCTGTAACCACAGAAAGTGAACAAATTGCCCATTATGCCGAGCAATATTTTGCGGCACTACGCCAAAGTGGCAAAAATTATGTGGTGATTTATCCCAATAATGACACAGGCACAGAAGCCATTTTGCATGAAATTCAAAAATTAAAAACCAATCCACAATTCCGTTGCTTTCCATCGGTGCGATTTGAAGCCTTTTTGGTGTTGTTGAAAAATGCAACATTCATTATTGGTAATTCTAGTGCAGGCATTCGTGAAGCACCGTTTTACGGTGTGGCTACGGTGAATGTGGGTACACGGCAAAATAAACGTGCCAATGCACCAAGCATTATCAATAGCGATTATGCACCACAAGCCATTTTAAATGCTATTGCCCAAGCCTGTGCTTTGACGGATTTGCAGCCAAGCCAAACGTTTGGTGATGGCGATAGCGTTAGCCGTTTTGCTGAATTTTTAACGCAAAGTAATGTATGGCAAACCAATTTACAAAAAAGTTTTGTGGATATGTAACATGACACAAGCACATCAACATCGCATTGCCATTATTTTGGCGAGACAAAATTCTAAAGGCATTCCACTAAAAAACTTGCAAACAGTTGGTGGCATTTCATTGCTTGGACGAGCTATTTTAGCTGCAAAAGACAGTGGCGTATTTAGTCAAATTGTGGTTTCTACCGATGGCGATGCCATCGCTCACGAAGCCAAAAGTTATGGTGTAAGCGTTATTCACCGACCTGACGAACTTGCCAATGACACCGCAACGTCTATTGCAGGCGTATTGCACGCTTTGGACGAGTTGCACATTCAAGATGGAATTTGTTGTTTACTACAGCCGACCAGTCCATTACGCACAGGGCAGCATATTCGTGAAGCCTATGAATTATTTTTGCAGCAAAATGGTGGCTGTGTGATTGCGGCTTGTGCGAGTGAGCAGCACCCGTATAAGGTGTTATTGCAGACGGAGCAAGGCTTTATGCCTGTACATGAATTGAGCGACTTGGAGCGACCACGCCAGCAATTACCGAAAGCCTTTACACCGAATGGTGCGATTTATTTTAATCATATTGCACGCTTGATTGCTGAGCCACGCTTTTTCCATGATCCGATTTGTTTGTATGAAATGAGTGAGCGTGATTCGGTGGATATTGACCGTGTGCAAGATTTGGAATTGGCAAATGCGTTGGTGCAAACCAATCATTAGTGAACTCAAATGAAAGTGCATTGATTTTAACGCATGAACAATACAATCAATGCCATTAAAATGTGCTACAATACACAAAATTTCAACCTTATTTTTGAGAATACAATGCAACACAACGAATTTAAAATCGGCAACCGTCTTGTCGGCTACCAACACGAACCTTTAATCATCTGTGAAATCGGCATCAACCACGAAGGCAGCCTGAAAACCGCTTTTGAAATGGTGGACGCAGCTCACGCAGCAGGTGCAGAAGTGGTTAAACACCAAACCCACGTTGTAGAAGACGAAATGTCGGACGAAGCCAAAGCCGTCATTCCAGGTAATGCAGATGTGTCTATTTACGAAATCATGGCTCGCTGTGCTTTAAACGAAGAAGACGAAATCAAGCTCAAAGAATACGTTGAAAGCAAAGGCATGATTTTTATCAGTACGCCATTTTCTCGTGCAGCGGCTCATCGTTTGGAACGCATGGGCGTGGAAGCCTACAAAATCGGCTCTGGCGAATGCAATAATTATCCGCTGATTAAGCTGATTGCGTCATTTGGCAAGCCGATTATTTTATCTACAGGCATGAACACCATCGCCAGCATTCAAAAATCGGTGGACATTATCCGTGCGGCAGGTGTGCCTTATGCGTTACTGCATTGCACCAACGTTTATCCGACACAATATCAAGATGTACGTTTGGGTGGCATGACCGAGCTGGCTGAAAAATTCCCTGATGCGGTGGTGGGTTTATCTGACCATAC
>JAUNHS010000010.1:0-5503 GCA_030523805.1 Acinetobacter sp. | reverse complement strand
GCAATTTCACCATAAAAAAATCCCTATGAGCGTGCCTTATAGGGATTTTTTGTATTTAGCTTTTGACTTTATACGGCTTGCCCACGGTAAGATAAGGCTTCTGATAAATGCACATTTTGAATATGTTCACTTTGGGCAAGGTCGGCAATGGTGCGAGCCACACGCAACACACGATGATACGCACGAGCTGATAAATTTAACCGTTGTTGAGCCATTGCAATCAGCTGTTTACACGCATCATCTAACGGAGCGACTTGCTGTAAATGCTGTGGCGATAAATGTTGATTTAAACAGCCTTGTCGTTGCATTTGTCGTTCATAGGCACGCATTACACGTTCACGCACCACAGCAGATAATTCGCCCTGTTGAGCATCTTGTAATTCATTGGCATTGAGTGGTGGCACGTCAATGTGCAAATCAATACGGTCTAATAACGGCCCTGAAATACGATTTTGATAACGCTTAATCGCTTCGGCAGAACATTGACAACGATGATCTTGATTGAACGCATAACCACACGGACACGGATTCATGGCAGCAATGAGTTGAAAATTCGCAGGATAAGTAATTTGCCGAGTGGCACGAGAAATGACAATTTCCTTGCTTTCTAACGGTTGTCGCAACACTTCCAACACTTTACGGTCAAATTCAGGCAATTCATCTAAAAATAACACGCCTAAATGCGACAAGGTAATTTCCCCAGGTTTAGGGTGCGAACCACCACCGACTAAAGCAATTGCCGATGCAGTATGATGGGGTGAACGAAACGGACGTAAGCCAAATTGATAAGGCTGATTGGCGATGGAATAAATACTTGCCACTTGCAAACTTTCTTGCGTATTGAGTGGTGGCAAAATGCTTGGCAAGCGAGATGCTAATAAAGTTTTCCCTGTACCAGGTGGACCTTTAAATAACAGCGAATGTCCGCCTGCGGCAGCAATTTCCAATGCTCGCCGTGGACGAAGTTGTCCTTTCACATCAGCCAGGTCAAGTGGATAGTCATTGGCTTGTAGCGTGTGCTGTGCTTGGTAGCGTGCCAAAGGCTGTGAACCAATTAAATGCTCACAGACATCTTTTAAATGCCGTGTAGCAAAAAGCTCTAAACCATCTAATTGTGCTGCTTCATCAGCATTTTCAAGGGGTAAAATCAAACTTCGCTGTGCTTGCTGGCAGGCGATGGCGATGCTTAACGTCCCCGTGGTTGGGCGTAAATGACCGTCTAATGCCAATTCACCGATGCACTCAAATGGTGCATTATCCACTACAGGCAACTGTCCTGATGCAATCAGAATACCCAAAGCAATCGGTAAATCTAAACGTGAACCATCTTTGGGCAAATCTGCTGGTGCTAAATTGACCGTTAAACGCTTGGTTGGAAATTGAAAACCACTATTGATAATTGCCGATCGTACACGGTCTTTACTTTCTCTTACCGCTGCTTCGGGTAAGCCGACAATGGTCAAAGACGGTAAGCCCTGACTAAGATGGACTTCTACTTCAATTTGTGGAGCATTTAAGCCCAATACGCCACGAGTATAAATTTTAGCCAAAGACATACATCTATCCCTGTAATAATAACCTATTTATGATGATTGCGATTGTTTTGCTTGCAATTCATCTAACTGCTTTTGCAACGCATCTAAACGCTGCTGGGCTTTATCCAAAGCAATTTGATGACGTTCTAATTCTTGTTTAGAAACCAAATCCATTTTTTCAATTGCTTCGCTGAGCAATGCACGCAAATTGTGTTCTAAATCTTGCTTTGGCTGTTGCAACAAAGGTAAAACACGTTGTACCAACGAATCTAACATAGTCATTTCCAATGATGTTTTCAAAAATTAGCTTAAATTATCGCATTGCACAGGTGAAAATGTAAAGATTTCCCATAGTAGATGACTAGAAAAAATCGCTAAAATACAGTATAAAAGAGCATCATGTCATCGTTTAGAGATGTTTAAAATCTTGCTCAAAATTGCTAAATTTGGCATAAATCTTGCATGATATAAGAGTGTTACAGGGGTTTGCCCCATCTTTGTGCAATTGCTTATGGAGAAAAACAAATGAAATTAGTTACAGCTATTGTTAAGCCGTTTAAATTGGACGATGTCCGTGAAGCCTTATCGGATATTGGTGTGCAAGGTATTACGGTTACTGAAGTAAAGGGTTTTGGCCGTCAAAAAGGGCATACCGAATTGTACCGTGGTGCAGAATATGTGGTAGATTTTTTACCCAAAGTGAAGATTGAAATTGCAATTAGCGATGAATTGCTTGATGCCGTGATTGAAGCCATTACACGTGTGGCAAGCACAGGCAAAATTGGTGATGGTAAAATTTTCGTAACCAATTTAGAGCAAGTGATTCGTATCCGTACGGGTGAAACTGGGGCAGATGCGATTTAAACATCACTTGCTAAAGCCATTTAAAAAATCCACTAAATTTATGATTTAGTGGATTTTTTTATATTTTAAATTTGACTAAACTTTTAAAAATTTAATAAAAATAATCAGCAAATGATATAAAAGATGACTTTTTGGCATGGCTCTTGCTTTATTCATTGGTAAATATCCTGTTGATTTGAAAGGTGAGAAAATGAAAAAAAGTTTATTTGTCCTGAGTTTATTGGCAATGACCACATCAGCGTATGCTCAAACGGCTGAACTTAATTCTGGCGATACAGCATGGGTGTTGGTGGCGACGGCATTGGTACTATTGATGACCATTCCAGGTTTGGCATTGTTTTATAGTGGTATGGTGCGTAAAAAGAACGTACTCAACAGTATGGCACATAGTTTCATTGCGGCTGTGGTGGCAAGTGTGCTGTGGGTGGTTGTCGGTTATAGCTTGGCATTTAGCGAAGGCAATGGTTTTATTGGTGGTTTGGATAAAGCCTTTTTATCAGGCATTGCACCAAGTGCCGTATCTGGTAGCATTCCTGAAATTCTCTTTATTCTCTTTCAAATGACGTTTGCGATTATTACCGTTGCCATCATTAGTGGCTCTATTGCAGAACGTATGAAGTTTTCGGCTTATGTGCTATTTATTGCATTGTGGGTGGTACTCATTTATAGCCCTGTTGCACATTGGGTGTGGGGCGGTGGCTTTTTCACGGGCGATGCGTTAGATTTTGCTGGTGGTACAGTGGTACACATTAATGCAGGTGTCGCAGGATTGGTCGCAGCTTATATGGTGGGTAAACGTATTGGTCTTGGTCGTGAATCGATGGCACCACACAATTTAACGCTGACCGTGATTGGTGGTAGCTTAATTTGGGTGGGTTGGTTTGGCTTTAATGGTGGCTCGGCTTTGGCAGCCAATGGTTCAGCAGCCTATGCCTTAATTGTAACGCAAGTAGCCGCAGCAATGGCAGCCATTTCATGGTTAGTTGCTGAGCGAATTGTTCAAGGCAGAATGTCGGTACTTGGAGCAGTGTCAGGGGCGATTGCAGGTTTGGTTGTTATTACCCCAGCAGCAGGATTTGTAGATGTCAAAGGGGCATTGGCGATGGGGGCAATTGGTGGCGTAGCGTGCTACTGGAGCATTTTCTACTTAAAGCACAAATTGCGTGTAGATGATAGTTTAGATGCCTTTGCCTTACACGGTGTCGGTGGGATTATTGGTGCAATTCTCACAGCATTCTTTACCAGTGCATTGGTGATGGGTGATAGCTTACCAACCGATTTAGGTGTGCAATTATGGAAACAAATTGAAGGCGTATTGGCAACGATAGCTTACAGTGCGGTGGGAACATTCATCATCTTAAAAGCGATAGACTTAACGCTTGGCTTGCGTGTATCACATGAAGATGAACGCCAAGGCTTAGATGTGAGCGAACATGGGGAGCGTATAGAATAACTCACCATCGCAAAATACAAAAACCGTCCAATTGGACGGTTTTTTTGCATGACCTAAAAAATTAGGCTTTTGCTTCATTGGCTTCCATTTCTGCCACTTGAGCTAATACACGCTGCATATTGGCATGAAATTCTGCATCAAAATCAATTGGTGTTAAAAGCAATTGAGGGAAGCTACCTTTAACCACCAAATCATTCACTGCTTCACGCAAGAATGGGAATAAAATGTTTGGAATATACGCACCCAATACATAAGGGATACGGTCTTCTTCCACATTATCCACCAAGAAAATACCTGCTTGCGTAACATCTACAATAAATGCAGTTTCTTCAGCATTTTTTGCTGTAACGACAACTTTTAATGCCACTTCATAATGCGTTTCGTCTAATTGCTCAGCCGCTGAACTTAATTGAATGTCCAACTCTGGTTGCCATTGTTTTGTAAAAACTGCTGCACTTGGTACTTCAAAAGACGCATCTTTAATATAAAGACGCTCTAATGCCAAAGCACTTTCTTGTTGTTGCTGTTCTTCACTCATGATGTACTCCTTAATACATGTGAAAATAAAACTTTAATTTAAAACCCAAAAAGCATTAGGCCAAAAGCGAGTCCAATTTACCTTCACGCTCTAAAGCATAAAGATTATCGCAGCCACCAATAAATTGTTCATTAATAAAAATTTGTGGTACGGTACGATGATTGGTGCGTTGTTGCAATTCAGCACGCACTTCTGGTGCTTCACGGCTCAAATCAACTTCTTTAAATGCTACACCTTTTTGTTCTAATAAATGCTTGGCACGCATACAATAAGGGCAAGTTGGTGTAGTGTAGATTAATACATTTGCAGTCATGACAGACTCCTAAATCAAAGATTATTTAAAATAAATACGTTCAAAGTGCTTATTTACTTTTGACCAAAGGCAAACCATCGGCTTTCCATTGGCTAATGCCACCATCTAAACGATAACTATCGGCATGACCCACTTGTTGCAATGCAGAACCAGCCACCTGACCCAAATTGCAAATAAATACCAATGGACGGTCTAAACTTTTTAATTCATCTACATGGCGAGCAAGTTGGCTATAAGGAATATTACGGCTACCACTGATATGACCATCACGAAAATCTTTTGCATCTCGCAAATCAATCAGCTGTGCATTTTTGCCACGCACCAAAATTCCCAAAGATTGTGATGATACTTTACGTCCACCACGCTGGGTTTCTATAAATAAAAACAGTAAAATGAGTACTGCTAATACACCAAATAAGATGGGGTGATTCCCCATAAATTCAAACCAACGTTCCACACGCCACCTAAAAAATTATCAGTAAAAATAAATGCTCTATAGTATAAAGAATGTCAATGGGGTTATATAGAGCAAAATTCAAGATTTTTGCAAAATAAAGTATCTATCATGCAAAAAAATCATAACTGATTTGCTATGGGTCATGAAATATCAGCGTGCGTATTGATAATAAAAATAGAATTGCTTGACAAAAAAAAACAAGAATTGCTATTATTTAGCTTTATTGTAAAAAAGTGTGAAAAGGTCTCCCATGTCAAATATTCACTTTCGTAAACATTTGCTTGCAGTGTGTATTGCAAGTGCCAGTAGCGTTGTATTCGCTGAAACTACAGAAACGGAAGAA
>JAUNHS010000150.1 GCA_030523805.1 Acinetobacter sp. | reverse complement strand
AAGGTAAGCTAAATGACAGCAATTCACAAAAAGAAATTTCCCATCGGTATTCAAACATTTTCCAAAGTGCGTGAAAATGATGCCTACTATTATGTAGATAAAACCCAAAAAATCATGGAAATGATTGATATTAGTAAATATATTTTTCTCTCACGTCCGAGACGTTTTGGTAAAAGTCTAACGCTAGATACCATTGCCGAATTGTACGCAGGCAATAAAACGCTATTTACAGGGCTATATGCCGAGCAACATTGGGATTGGGGTGTGTCCTATCCAATTATACGCTTTAATTTTGCCAAAGGCGTGGAAAAAACGCTCGCAGGCTTGCACAATAGTTTAATCACACAAATTAAAAATAACGCTCAAGTATTAAACGTAGAATTACAAGAAAATGAGCGTGTAGCGTGGTTGTTTAATAATTTAATCACCGCAACTGCACAGCAGTATCAAAGCAGAGTGGTGATTTTAATTGATGAATACGATAAACCCATTTTAGATAATTTGGACAATGACGGTACAGCAGATTATGCAACAGCAATGCAAATGCGTGATGGTTTGCGAGATTTTTATTCAGTGATTAAAGGTCAAGATGCTAATATCTGCTTTGCTATGCTTACAGGTGTGTCTAAATTTAGTAAAATTAACTTATTTTCAGGTTTGAATATTTTGCTAGATATTACGCTTGATGACCGTTTTTCGTCATTGTGTGGTTATACGCAGCAAGAGTTAGAAAGCGTGTTTGCCCCAGAATTGCACGATGTGAATTTAGCCGAGCTGAAACGCTGGTATAATGGCTATAATTGGGGCGGTGAAAGTGTCTATAATCCTTTTGATATTTTATTATATTTAAACAGTAGCAAAAAACTCTTTAAAGATTATTGGATTGAAACAGGTAATACCACATTTTTATTAGATAAAATCATCAATGAACAGGTGAATATTGCTCAAATTAAAAATGAATTGGCAGATCATGATATTTTGTCTAGCTTTGAAGTGGGCAATATTAGTCCAATTGCATTGATGTTTCAGACAGGTTATTTAACCATTGATCACATACAAATCCGAGCAGGTAGTGAATTTTATCGGCTAAAATTTCCTAATATGGAAGTGCAGCAAAGTTTTAACCAATTGTTGCTCAATCAATATTTAGGAAAAAAAGTGAATACATCGCCTGTGCGTTTTAATATTTATGATGCACTGATGCAGAGCAATTTGGAACAAGTGCAAGGGATTATTAAAGCCTTTTTTGCCAGTATCCCACATGATTGGCATAGAAATAATCCTATTGCACAATATGAAGGCTATTGGGCAAGCGTGTTTTATGCCTTGTGTGCGAGTTTAGGTTTTACCACCATTACCGAAGATGCGACCAGTGTGGGCAATATTGATTTGACGCTCATTATTGAAAAAGGTGTCGGCATGCAAGCGAAAAATATTGTCTATATCTTTGAGTTTAAAGTGAAAAAATCAAATGCAACTGGCACAGCATTACAGCAAATTCAAGCGAAACAGTATGCCGATAAATACCGCAGTGATGACAATGTGATTTATCAAATTGGTGTGGAATTTGATGCAGAACGCCGTGAAGTCGTGTTTGATGTGGCATGATGTACAAGTGTGATAGACAAGTAATTTTATAAACAATTGAATGCGAGAAAGTGATGAGTTTAGGCAGTTTTATCAAAAATATTCAAAATATCATGCGTTCGGATAGTGGTATCAACGGTGATGCACAGCGTATTGAGCAAATGGTATGGTTGTTATTTTTAAAAATTTATGATGCTCAAGAAGCACAGTGGGAACTTGATGAAGATGATTATCAGTCGTTGATTCCAGATGAGTTGCGTTGGGCAAGTTGGGCAGTAGATCGTGCCGATGGTCAAGCAAAAACAGGCGATGATTTGCTGGCATTTGTGAATAATACGCTCTTTCCAACGCTGAAAAACTTACCGATTAGTCGCTATACCGAGCCACGCCAAGCCATTGTCAAAGATGTATTTGAAGATGCCAATAACTATATGAAAGACGGTGTGCAGCTACGTAAAGTGATCAATGAAATCAATAAACTTGATTTTGAAAGCACCAAAGATCGTCATGCGTTTGGCGAAATTTATGAAACGATTTTGAAAACATTGCAAAGTGCAGGCAATGCAGGCGAGTTTTATACACCACGAGCCGTTACAGATTTTATCGTGCAGATGATTAATCCACAAATTGGTGAAACGGTGGCGGATTTTGCTTGTGGTACGGGCGGATTTTTGACATCTACCCTACATCATTTGGAGAAAAATGGAGCAAAAGATACCATTGAAACCGTGCAACAATATCATCGTAGTGTGTATGGTGTAGAGAAAAAGCCTTTACCGCATTTGCTTGCAATTACCAATATGTTGTTGCATGGTATAGACCAACCGCAAATTGTGCATGGCAATGCCTTAGAAAAAAATGTGCGTGAATATAAAGAAAGTGATTGTTTTGATGTGATTATCATGAATCCGCCTTACGGTGGTTCGGAAAATGACCTGATTAAACAAAATTTCCCTACGGAAATGCGAAGTAGTGAAACCGCTGATTTATTTATGGCGTTGGCGATGTATCGCTTAAAGAAAAATGGGCGTTGTGCGATGATTATTCCAGATGGCTTTTTATTTGGCAATGATGGAGCAAAAACAGCAATTAAACAAAAACTCATTAAGGAGTTTAATTTACATACTATTATTCGTTTGCCTGCGAGTGTGTTTGCTCCTTATACGTCTATTACAACCAATATTTTGTTTTTTGATCATAGCCAAACCACCGACAAAATCTGGTTTTATCGTGTAGATTTGCCACAAAATCAAAAGTTTAGCAAAACTAAACCAATGAAGTTAGAGCATTTTGCTGAGTGTATCGCATGGTGGCACAACCGAGTTGAAATTCAAGACTCCGACAGTGAAAGCTATAAAGCAAAAGCCTTTAGCCCTGAAGATATTGGCAGTAGTTACAATTTAGATTTATGTGGCTATCCAACTGTGGAAGATGATGTACTCAGTCCAAATGATACCATTGCACACTACCATAAAAAGCGTAGTGCTTTAAATGCAAAAATTGATGCACAACTTGAAGAAATTGCACAATTGATTGGCATTGAGTTAGAGTAAAAGCCATGACCGAGCATAAACCCTTTCAACTTGTTACCGACTATCAACCTGCAGGCGATCAACCCCAAGCCATAGAAAAATTGGTGGCTGGCATTCATCAAAATTATAAACATCAGCTGCTACTCGGTGTAACAGGTTCGGGCAAAACGTACACGATGGCAAACGTCATCGCTCAATTACAACGCCCAACCATCATCATGGCACATAACAAAACGCTTGCCGCCCAACTGTATGGCGAATTTAAGCAATTTTTTCCGCACAATGCTGTGGAATATTTCGTCAGTTATTATGACTATTATCAACCTGAAGCCTATGTGCCATCGTCAGATACTTTTATTGAAAAAGATGCAGCGATTAATGACCACATTGACCAAATGCGATTATCGGCTACTCGTTCGCTGTTAGAACGCCGTGATGCGATTATTATTGCGTCTGTGTCTGCCATTTACGGCTTGGGCGATCCGAATGCGTATATGCAAATGTTGCTGCACATTGTGCAAGGCGACCGTGTGCATCGTGATGACATCATTAAGCGTCTAGTGGAATTGCAATATCAACGCAATGAAATTGATTTTACTCGTGGCTGTTATCGCATTCGTGGCGAAATTATAGACATTTTCCCTGCTGAATCGGACAATGAAGCGGTACGCATTGAACTGTTTGATGATGAAGTGGAAAGCATTCGTTGGTTTGACCC
>JAUNHS010000149.1 GCA_030523805.1 Acinetobacter sp. | reverse complement strand
CACTCATTGCCATTTACTGTGGTTCACGCTTGGGAACAAATCCAATTTATCTACAGCAAAGCCAGCAGCTGATTCAGTGTTTAAGCGAGTTAGATTTTGGGATTGTGTATGGTGGTGCAAGTATTGGTTTGATGGGTGCAGTTGCCGATACGGCATTGCAACAACACGGCGAAGTTGTGGGTGTCATTCCTGAGTTTATGCTAGATTATGAAATTGCTCATGCTCATTTAACCGAACTTCATGTGGTACAGACCATGCACCAACGCAAAGCCTTAATGGCAGAGCGTGCTTGTGCCTTTATCGCTCTACCTGGGGGATTGGGGACATTTGAAGAAATTTTAGAAATCGCCACTTGGGCACAGCTCAATCAACATCAAAAAGTAATGATTATTTTTAATATCAACGGCTTTTATGATGCCTTAATTCAGCAATTAGACCATGCTGTGAATGAAGGATTTTTACCACCACAGCACCGTGCCAAAGTGCTATTTTGCTCGCAATTAGATGAAATTGCATTGGCATTACAAGGTTTGAAATGCCCACAAAATGTGCAAATTTAATTGATGATTAATGTAACTATTGGGCAAAGCGACTTGCCAAAACACGTTGCACCGTATCTACAATGGCTTGGGTTTGAGCATCAATTTCTACATTAATCACATCGCCCACTTGCCGAGTGCCAAATAAGGTTTTTTGCAAGGTTTCAGGAATAAGATGTACATTAAATTCATCATCATGCACATCGCCAATGGTTAAGCTACAACCATCTAAACCAATAAATCCTTTGCTTAAAACATAGGGTTTGAGTTGTTCAGGCAAGGCGAACCACAGCGTTTTATTGTGCGTACTTTGCTCTATGCGTGTGATGTGCGTGCGTGCCATGATATGCCCACTCATGACATGACCACCAATTTCATCGCCAAAACGTGTGGCACGTTCTACATTTACCCAATCGCCGACTTGGATTTGATTGAGATTGGTTTTGGCTAATGTTTCGCCCATCACATCAAAGCAAATCTCTCGCCCATCAATATGAGTAATGGTTAAACAACAGCCATTATTCGCCACCGAAGCCCCAATGTGCAAATGCGTTGCCAACGCTTCAGGTAAGCGTAAGGTGTAGCTTAAAAAGTTATCTTGTTGGCGAAGGGCGATAATCTCGCCCATACCTTGAACAATGCCTGTAAACATAATGCAAAACCAATCCTATCATTCGTCGTTAGCTTAAGACCACCGATGTCATACTCAACGAACCACCAATATAAGTATCATTAAACAAACGTGGCGTATCGTGTTCATCACTCAATGCCATAATATACAACAACGGCAAATAATGTTCATCAGTCGGGACAGCGAGCTGAGCCGCTTGACCAAAATCGGCATAATGTGCCAGCGTTGCAATATCTTTGCTTAAAATCGCTTGGTTAATATGCGTTTGAAAATCCACTGCCCAATCAAAAGCTGCTCCCACTTGTTTAATGTGTTGCCAGCTGATCGCCCCCAAATTATGCACGATATTGCCACTGCCGACAATCAATACCCCTTGCTCACGCAAAGTGGCTAACTGTTTTGCAATGTGAATATGCCATTCTGGCGATTGATGGCGTTTAATACTCAACTGCACCACAGGCACATCAGCATCAGGGAATAGGTATTTCAACACTGCCCAAGCCCCATGGTCAAAACCACGCTCGGCATTGAGCTGTACAGGTTCATCAATCAGCTGTTGCACTTGTGCGGCTAAATCTGGCAAACCGTGTGCAGGATAAATCACTTGATTTAATTCATCTGGAAAGCCGTGAAAATCGTACATCATAGACGGCTGCTCACCACTCATCACTTGCAATTCTCGGCTATACCAATGAGCGGAAATCATTAAAATCGCTTTGGGTTTTGTCAATTTTTGACCTTCGGCAACGATACCTTGATTGAATATATTGTCAGGTTCAATCGCATTCATCGGGCTACCGTGTCCGATAAATAACATCGGCATTTTGTTCATATTTTATCCTTTATTTAAAAAATCATGATTTTTTGCAAAAAAAAATGGTTGGAGAATTGCCAACCATTTTAATACTATTGCAATGATTAACTTATTTCACAGGGAACATCGGATTACCATTTACCGCATTTTCAGCAGTCACTTCTTCTTGCATTACGTCCCAATGTTCAACCACTTTGCCATTTTCTAAACGGAAAATATCCACCGCTAACATAGTTTTGCCAAACCAGTTGCTATAACGGTTATGAGCCATTACAAGGTCGCCATCTTCCATTACCAAGCCCACTTCCACCGTAATGTTGTTTTCAGGGCTCGTAATAAAACCACGCAATACATCTAAACCATTTGGCATGGCTGGGTTGTGTTGAATCATGTCGCCTGCCCAGAAAGTTTCGGCTTTAGCTAAATCTTTTTGATTAAAAACAACATCTAAATATTCTGCTACGATTGCTTTGTTTGACATTTGAGTTACTCTCTCTTCGTGAATAAATGCCTTTCGGCTGTTGATAGTGCATATTATATAGAAATTCGGGGGGGGGGGGGGGTAAAGTGTAATATTCATAACACTTTGTCTTATTTTTGGAACGCTGATATAACGTAAATGTTAGTTTAGCGAGCAATAAATGGTTGTACGTTCACAATTTCATCTAAAGATAATGACCAAAACGTTGCTTGTATAGATTTTTCATCTGGTAAATGCGTAATGCCATCTGCATAAAAATTTAAATCTAGGACTTTATTCCAACTTTGCTCAATCTTTTGTCGCAAATCGCTGGGATAATTTTCTTGATCTGCAAAGGCAATATGCTCATCTTCCAATCGTTGATAAAACGCATCAGCATCTGCCATACTTTCTGCCAAATACCAATTATTTAACGGATAATGCCACAAATCAAAATCGGACAATAATACATCTTTATCAGCTTTACAAATTTCAAGACGAACGCCTTGCGTGCCTTTGTGCAAATAACCACCATAACGCAAATCAGGCTTTCTTTTTTGCACAGAATGGCATTGATACCACGCCCAAATCGGAGAGCATTCCGCAAAAGGACGCAGACCAATGCGTTGTTCCATTTTCTCTATCAACCATTGGTAAGGCGATAAAAAATCAACATCTACACGCTGCCGTTCGCCATAAATAATTTTATCTTTGCGTAATTGTTGATAAAATTCAATCGGTTGGATTGTCCATAATTGCATACTGATGGTCATCAATGATTTTTAAAAATCATCACTCAAATCGCAATCGCATTTGATGCCATTGCACCTGACCATGTGTAGAAGCCGATACGCCTTCATCTAAAAAGCCAAACTTTGCATAAAAATCTAGCAAATTGGCTTTGCACGTTAAAACAATACCTTTCCGCTGTGCGACACGGCTATCATCAATCACTTGTTGCAATAATTGTGCCGCATAACCTTTGCCACGCTGTGCTGGTGCTGTTACCACCGAAAAAATCATTTGCCAATCGCCTGTTGCATCGTGCATGGTTGAGTCATCGTACATTTCATCGCTTAAATCAGCGTGATTGCTCACCATGCCATTAATAAACGCCATAATTTCGCCTTGTTGCTCCAAAAGCCAAAAGTGATCGGCAAAATGCGTTAAACGGGCGTGTATGCTTTGCTTTGAAGCACCTTCTTCAGCTGGGTAAGATGCTGCTTCTATTGCTGCAAGTTGTTCTAAATCTGCCATAGTTGCGTGGCGAATGTTCATATTTTTCTCTCATTCTGTTGCATAATATGCGTTAAAATCATTCAATATAGGCGTGCTACTTTTCGTCTTGATGTCGTTCATCAACCAAACGCACATCGGTTTGCGAAACAATCGCCATTT
>JAUNHS010000148.1 GCA_030523805.1 Acinetobacter sp. | reverse complement strand
CGACGATAGCTCCACATATAATGTTCAGGAAAACGTTGCACCATTTGTTCTACTGCTTGATTGAGTGCAGCTGTTGCCACATTTTGGTCGGTGCTATACAACTGCTCTTGGCTTAAATCCGTGCAATACATATCAAAACCATCGCCATCTTCACGGCGAATACAGCTCAATCCAACCAAAGCACATTGTGTTTTGCTCGCCAATTTGCTGGCAAGCGTGCTGCTTAAAGTAGGAATATTGAAAAATGGCACAACCACGCCACCGCTGACATCTGGCACATGGTCAGGTAAAATCACACTAAAACCACCCGATTTCAAGGTTTTAAAAATCGCCTTCACTCCCGAAGCATCGGTTGGCACAAGCGTAGCATTGAGACGTTGCCGACCTTCTAAAATAAACGCATCTAATTGTGGACTACGTGATGGCTTATACATAATGGTTAAAGCCCCTTGCTGTGCTACCCACGCATTCATCATTTCCCATGTACCAAGATGTGGTACAATAATCAGCATACCATTTGGGTGCTGTAAACCTTTGTGTAAAATTTCAACATCATGCACTTGGCGAATTTGTTGCATACTCCACTGTGGTGGCATCGCCCATGATTTTGCTGATTCTACCGAACTTAAACATTGATTAATAATAGACTTTTGAATTAAATCGTTTAATTGTGTTTCGTTGAGCTGTGGATAGCTGAGTTTTAAATTGCTTGCCACATTGCGATAAAATTTCAAATGCGGACGTGATGCAATCACCGATGCCGCAACTTTCGCCAGCAATCGCAAAGCGGATAAAGGAATATAACGAATGATTTTATAAAAATTGGGCATGGTTTGCACTCTTGTTTATGGCTTGTAGATGTTCATATTCCCTGATTGATTGCATCATCAATTGACTTAAAAATTTGCCTGGTCATATACAATATACGGACAAGGGGAAAATCGCCCCTTGTCGCTGACTGATTGGCTTCATCGCCACGGAGCAAAGCCCTTAATCTCTCGCACTTTCATCAGGTGGTACTTCAGTAATTTTACCACCACGAGCTAAAAATGCCGCCACTTCATCGGCTAAAGCATCACGCTGTTTTTGCTTGGCTGTAGGCGTAAGCGTTTCTGCTTCGGCTAATTCTAAATCGCTTAATGCCCCTTCTTCACTTTCTGCAATGACAGGCTCATCATCAGTATTTGGCTCATCGTCAATTTCATTTTCATCAATTTCGTCATAATCGCTCATAATTTCACCTATTTGGGTTTATACATCAATTTTAAAATTGGGGGCGTGATTGTCATTTCAACATTACCATGCAATCATCGCCTTTGTTTTGCATTCTACAAAAATGTCTGCCATTACACAATGCAAATTTTACACCACTGCATAGCGAGTGTGCTGTAATTGCTGTAAGCCACTGGCTTGTTGCATCAAAAATTGCTTGATAAGTGCCGATTGATTGACGGTTTTACGTCCAAAATTCAATACCCAACGCAATGGCGTATCTTGAAAACGTTCGCCAAAGCCCATCGCCGACATACTGTGCATCATACGTGCATTATGCCCTTTACGATGATGTTCATAGCGTTGCAAGGTTTGCCATTTCGCCCATTGTCCACGCTGTAAATCGTGCAATAAAACATCACACAATACCGCTGCATCGAGCAAGCCCAAATTCATACCTTGCCCTGCCAAAGGGTGAATGGTATGTGCCGCATCGCCCACCAATGCCAAGCCATCATCAATATAACGCTGTGCCGAACGAGCTTTCAATGGAAATGCCGTTGGTTCAGTCAGCACTTGCAATGTGCCGAGCATATATTGACTGGCTTTATTGACTGCCTGACTAAATTCTTCAGGCGATAGGCTTAAATAATGTTCAGCATCTTGCGTCCACACCGTCCACGCTAGCGAATGCAAATAGCCATTCTGTTCAGGCGTTTGCCCTGCCATCGGCAATAATGCAAATGGCGTAGGATTGTACATCTGCCGTGCAACGTGTTGATGATGTTCACTGCTTTTCAATACACAACTAATGACGGATTGCTGATAATCCAACACATCAAGCCCAATCATCGCCTGCTCACGCACCAACGAATTTGCCCCATCTGCACCAATCACTAATTTGGTCAGCAATCGTTCGCCTGTGTGTAAATCAATTTGCCACAAGGTTTGCCCTTGTTGCGTGATTTTCTCAAGGCGTTGCACACGGCTATTGGGGCGATAATCTTGAATTTGCTGCAATAATTGCTGTTGAATCATCACATTCAACACACTTGGCTCAACCATCACGCCCAAAATTTCATGCGGATAAGGCTGTTCCGTCGCTTTACCGAGCAAAATTTCGCCATAACCGTGATTATTCCACGCCTGCATTCCTGTAAATGGCAAGGTGCGTTGCGTTTGTAGCAAGGATTGCCACACATTTGCACATTTTAATAATTGAATGGTTGCCTGCGTTAAAGCCAATGCACGGGGATTGTGGACAGCAAGGATTTTATCCACATCTAACACAGGCGATGCATCTAAAACAATCGCTTGCACCCCACCTTGTGCCAATAATAATGCGGTTAAACCACCGACCAAACCACCACCAACAATGATGACATCATGAATTTTTTGCGTTTGTGTCATGCTTTTAACCCCATCGCATAATCGGCTAATATTGGCTTCACTTTTGGCACGCTATCAAATGCGATTAATGCCAAATTGCGTAATAATCGTGTCGGTTGATGTGGATTGCTAAAGGTTTTTACCACCGTATCGCAAAATTGAATGACACGTTTTTGGTCGCTTAAACGAGATTGTTCATAATGCTGTAACATTTGCGTATCGCCAAAATCCAAGCCTTGTGCCTGCTGATGACGTAAATATCGCACCAATACATCGGCATCACGCAAGCATAAATTAAAGCCTTGCCCTGCCACAGGGTGCAGCGTATGAGCGGCATTGCCCATCAACACCATACGCCCCACCACTTGCCGATGTGCCAACACTTGCGATAATGGATAGCTAAAACGTTTGCCCGTTTTTTCAAACACACCTGCTCGGTCGCCATAAGTGTGCTGTAAGGCATCTAAAAAACGCTGGTCATTGTGTTCGCCTAGCCAATCCTGCTCTGTGCCTTTTTGCACCGTCCACACCACCGAACGACGATGAGCTTGAGCCAAAGGCAATAATGCCAAAGGTCCTTGCTGACTAAAACGTTCAAAACCAATATTTTGATGAGCTTTTGACGTTTGCACGGTGGTTACAATCGCCACTTGTTCATAATCATGTACATCTACCCCTACGCCTAAGGCTTGACGGCAGAATGAATCTCGCCCATCAGCAGCGATGAGTAATGACGCTTGTAATTGAATATTTTGATTGTGCTGTTGTGCTGTAATGTATACGGTTTCGCCATCTTGCTCAAGGTGCATAACTTGACAATCATCTAATAATTGAATGCGATGCGACTGACGTACTTGTTGCAATAATACTCGCCCAAACCACGCATTTTCCATCACATAGCCAAAATTTTCTACTTGTTCGTGTTCGGCAATTAGTCTCGCACGCCCAAAGCCACCTTGCTCGCTAATGTGAACTTGATGAATGGCGGCAGCGTGCTGTTGTAAATGTTGCCACACGCCCAACTCACGGTAAATTTGCACACTACGGCGTGATAATGCGGTGTTGCGTGCATCAAAACTGGAATGATACGGCACATCATCGCCATCAGGCTGTGGATAGCGAATATGCTCAATTAAGGTTACGTCTATCTCGGCTTGAGCCAACATTAAGGCTAGGCTTAAACCAACCATACCACCACCGATAATGATGATGGGTTGTGTTGTAGAGTGCTGTGTTGTACGCATGCAATCACACCATGAAAGTTAGAAAGGCT
>JAUNHS010000147.1 GCA_030523805.1 Acinetobacter sp. | reverse complement strand
CTATTTTTACCTTTTAAATTGTCAATGTGTAAGGTCATCAATGAATGATTGACAAAGCCTTGGAAAAATTCTGAAAATAAATCTACATCAAAACGACCAATGGTGGCACGAGTAAAAGGAATATCCATAAACAGACCAGGACGACCTGATAAATCCACCACCACACGGCTTAAACTTTCATCAAGTGGTGCATAAAAATGCCCATAACGACGTAAACCTTTTTTATCGCCCAAGGCTTGAGCAAAAGCCATGCCAAGCGTAATGCCACAATCTTCAACCGTATGATGATCATCAACTTCCAAATCGCCATCGCAATATAAATCAATATCAAACAAACCATGACGTTTAATTTGATCTAACATATGATCTAAGAAAGGAATGCCAGAATTTAAAGTGCCTTGACCTGTACCGTCCAAATTGACACGCACTTTAATTTTCGTTTCGTTGGTATTACGCACCACTTCAGCAATACGTTGAGCCATGAGAAAAAACCTTTACATAAAACAAGAATTTGGTTATTTTACACTATAATTTCCCGATGATATAGGAGAAAAGTGCTGTGCCAGTGATTGTAGAACAGATAAATCCATTAAATGATGAATTTCTTCGCCAACAAGTACAAAAATTATACGATAGTAGCCATGAATTTGCATATGGTGAACAGGCAATCCAGCAGTTAGATGAACATCTCGCACAAGGTGGGCGTTATTATGCTGCAATTTTTAATCAGCGTTTGATTGGTTCTATTTGGGCGAAACAGCAGGCAACAGGGCAGATTTTATTGCACTATATCGTGGTACACCCAGCGAATCGTGGGCGTGGCATTGCCGATCGTTTGGTAACGGAAGCGTGTCGTTTGGAGCAATTATTAGGGCATCAACATTTTCAAGCAGGCTGTGGTGCGATTGCCAGCTTATTGCAACGCCATGGTATTGGCGATGAACGCTAGAATGGTTAAAATGGCGAAATCGTATTAAAAAAAAGCAATTAAGCATGAAATCTCATAAAAGATGCAAGAATACCTTGACTTTAAAACAATAAAACGCTTTAATACGCACACATGGCGCGATAGCTCAGTCGGTAGAGCAACGGATTGAAAATCCGTGTGTCGGCAGTTCGATCCTGCCTCACGCCACCATATACTTAAAAGGCTTCTCTAATGAGAAGTCTTTTTTATGGCTCATTGTTATGGCTAATTCTATGGTTGATTGGCGTATGGTAAAGCAATGCTGATGGGTCATGCCAAAAAATAAGCGTTTCTTTGCATAAAAATGTAAAATAAGCTACATTCCAACGCCATTATACTGTATAATTTACCGTCAAATTTTTCTCTGTAAGTTAATTTTCATGTCTGATATTAAAACTTTGCGTAATATCGCAATTATTGCCCACGTTGACCATGGTAAAACCACATTGGTTGATAAACTTTTACAACAATCAGGTGCTTTAGGTGAGCGTGCTGGCGAAATTGAGCGTGTGATGGACTCAAACGCTTTAGAAAGTGAGCGTGGTATTACCATTTTAGCTAAAAATACTGCGATTAAATGGTTAGATAAACGTACTGATACCGAATACCGTATCAACATCGTAGATACGCCAGGACACGCCGACTTTGGTGGTGAAGTGGAACGTGTGATGTCAATGGTGGATTGCGTACTTTTATTGGTGGACAGCCAAGAAGGTCCAATGCCACAAACTCGTTTTGTAACACAAAAAGCCTTTGCTCGTGGCTTAAAGCCAATCGTGATTATCAATAAAATTGACAAACCATCAGCTCGTGCAGATTGGGTCATTGATCAAGTATTTGATTTATTTGATAATTTGGGTGCAACTGATGAGCAGTTGGATTTCCCAATCGTGTATGCATCAGGGATTAACGGTATCGCAGGTTTAGAAGCGGACAATTTAGCCCCTGATATGACCCCGTTATTTGAAACGATTGTAGATATTGTAGAGCCACCAAGCGTTGATGTTGATGGTCCATTCCAAATGCAAATTTCATCGTTGGACTATAACAGTTTCGTCGGTGTAATTGGTGTTGGTCGTATTCAACGTGGTTCAATTAGCACCAATACACCTGTAACGGTGATTGATAAAGAAGGCAAAACACGTAACGGTCGTATCTTAAAAATCATGGGTTATCATGGTTTAGAGCGTGTAGATGTTGAAAGTGCGAGTGCAGGCGACATCGTGTGTATCACAGGTTTAGATGAATTAAATATTTCAGATACCATTTGTGATCCGAAAGCTGTGGAAGCCTTGCCAGCATTATCGGTAGATGAACCAACCGTTTCTATGACTTTCCAAGTGAATAACTCACCATTTGCAGGGAAAGAAGGCAAGTTTGTAACGTCTCGTAATATCCGTGAGCGTTTGGATCGTGAGTTAATTCATAACGTGGCATTGCGTGTAGAAGATACCGACAGTCCAGATGCGTTTAAAGTATCAGGTCGTGGCGAATTGCATCTTTCTGTTTTAATTGAAAATATGCGTCGTGAAGGCTTTGAGCTTGGTGTGTCTCGTCCACAAGTGATTATGAAAGAAATAGATGGCGTGATGTGCGAACCGTATGAAAACGTAAGTTTTGATGTGGAAGAGCAACATCAGGGTGCAGTCATGGAGCAAATGGGTAACCGTAAAGCGGAATTGACCAATATGGAAGTTGATGGTAAAGGGCGTATTCGTATTGAAGCGACTGTGCCATCTCGTGGTTTGATTGGTTTCCGTTCTGAATTTATGACCATGACTTCAGGTACAGGCATTATGACATCAAGTTTTTCTCACTACGGCCCAGCAAAAGAAGGTCAAGTGGCAAAACGTCAAAATGGTGTGTTAATTTCAATGGTTACAGGCACTTGCTTGGGTTATGCTTTATTTAGCTTGCAAGAACGTGGTCGCTTATTTGCTAAGCCACAGCTTGAAGTGTATGAAGGCATGATTGTGGGTATTAACTCACGTTCGGACGATATGGTGGTAAACCCGACCAAAGCTAAGCAATTAACCAACATTCGTGCGTCAGGTTCTGATGATGCGATTGTTTTAACACCAGCATTGGAATATACACTTGAGCAAGCCCTTGAGTTTATTGAAGATGATGAATTGGTTGAAGTTACACCAAAATCAATCCGTATCCGTAAGCGTTTCTTAACTGAAAATGACCGTAAACGTGCGGCTCGTGGCTTATAATTTGCATTGATTGCTTGATCAATCCATCTTAAAAAAACTGTTTAATGCCCAAGCGTGTTAAACAGTTTTTTTCTGTATATTTTTTATCAACGAAATTGTAATTTTTTGCAAGTAACACTATTTATTTTCTTTAAAAAGATGTAAAGTGTGCCACACTTTTTTAGCAAGTCCGTTAAGGGCATCTATTTTTTCACAGCACGTATTTTACGTATTTCAAAACAGGTTTATACTCATGAGTATTATTCAAGAATTTAAAGAATTTGCCATCAAAGGCAATATGATGGATTTGGCGATCGGTGTCATCATCGGTGGTGCATTTGGTAAAATCATTGATTCTTTAGTAAAAGATATTTTAATGCCATTAATCTCAAGCGTGATTGGCAATGTTGATTATAACAATATGTTTATCGTATTGGGCGATAATCCGAACAATATCACAAACTTAGCTGCAGCACGTGAAGCGGGTTTAAACGTATTGGCTTATGGTAGTTTTATTACGATTTTCATCAACTTCTTATTATTAGCAATGGCTGTATTTGCATTAGTAAAAGTAATGAACAAAATGCGTAAAGCTGAAGAAGCTGCTCCAGCTGCAACGCCAGAAGATATTGAATTATTGCGTGAAATCCGTGATTCTTTGAAAAAGTAATATCCTATTTACTTATTCTTCATAAAAAAGCACCTTTCGGTGCTTTTTTCATTTCCCCCAACGATACA
>JAUNHS010000146.1:2185-3906 GCA_030523805.1 Acinetobacter sp. | reverse complement strand
TGCCTTTCGCTTTTGCAGCTTCAGAAACTGCTTGCCAAGTACCAGTTGCCGCATTGAATACGACTTTAAAAATTTTATTCATAAATTATTCCTAAATTGGAAATGGAAAAATGCTACTTCACGACAAAACGCCACCTTCGGCAACATACCCCCACACTGTAGATACAAAATTTTAAAGGTTTTAACATCTACAAGCGTGGCAATGTGCTACGAAAGGTGGCTCTTTGAATATGAATGTAACATTATTGCTAACCACTTTATTAAAAGCTTAGGCATATTATAAAGATAAATATGAACTATGTCATCATTTTTGATGGTTAAATTACCTAATTTTACATTATTATTTTATACGATAGATTTGGCATTTATTTTTACATTGTTAAATTATATGAATGTATTTTAATATGCTTTGTAGTTGATTTAAATTGTTTATTTTTCATATAATTTTTACCAAAAGTTATGTTTTTCATTTGGCGTGAAATGGCACACATTTTTTACCGTGATGAATTTTACATTTGTATATTTTATGAGCGAAATTTGTGTACGGTTATGTCTTAATTTGTTTGTTGTTTTTTTAAGCTGTTTTTGGGCAAATTTTTACGCCATGTTCGCCTGCGTGGGCGTGCGAAAGCCTTAGATTTAGACGGTTTTTTGGCGTGTGGTGTGGTGTGGTGTGGTGTAAATGGTAGCATTTTTTGCGTGGTTTTGGCGTGTTTTTTGGGGTGTTTTTGCGTGGATTTTTTTGGGGGATTTTGGGGCGTGTTTGGGGTGGATTTTGGCGTGTGGTTTTGGTTTTTTGTGGTGTGGTTTTTTATATTTTTTACTAAATGGTTTATTTTTAACTTTGTATATTTGTGTGTGTTTTATGTGTTTATTTGGCGGGTGTTTTTACATTAATTTATACCTTTTGGTTGATTTATTCATTATTTTAATGGTCTTTATTTTATTTTCCAATCGTATTATGGCGTGGCGGTGTTTTTTATATGATGGCATATAAAAATTATGTGATTTTTTGATGGGGTTGGCAGTTTTTTGGGGGGATTGGGCGTATGGTTGGGCGAATGTAATTCGCCCTACAATTCAATTATTTTTTAAACAAATCATATTTAATCATCACATTTCCCAAAATTGGGCTTCTTCCCATGACAATGGATTATTACGAATATATTCCACAACATACAAATAACTTTGCTCATTTCTGATAATATGTTCATAATAATTACGTTGCCATATAACATCATACGATGTGTGCTGTCTCGCCCACGATGTTACCCCCGCTTTAAAACCACGCACCATTGCCCCAATTGTTTGCGACGTTCCACGAATAACCTGTTTTTGTGTATCGCATTGTGTCTGTATTTGGTGTGTAATTTCAATAATGCCATGTATATGATTAGGCATAACAACAAAATCATGCAATTTCACTTGTGGGTAAAATTTTGGTATATCTTGCCAACATTGCCATGCTTTTTTGCCTAATTCATTTAATTGCACTTCGCCATTTTCAATTTTGCCAAATAAACACTCTCTATTATGACAACAAATTGTAATAAAATACATTCCTTGTTGGCTATAATCATAATGTGCTAATCGTAACGATTTCCTGCGATGAATATCTGGATTGTATTTTGTTTCCATCATTATTTGCTCTGCAATATTTGGGCGAATGGTATCATATCAAATGTGTGTTGTTTGGGCAAATAAATTGGGGGAATGTATTG
>JAUNHS010000146.1:0-2085 GCA_030523805.1 Acinetobacter sp. | reverse complement strand
ATATAACCCATATTTAAATTTGTTGCGTAGGGTGAGAACCAACGGTTCGCAAGACATTTGCCCTGTTTATTTGGCGTATGGTTGGGCGAATGTGATTGGGCGAATATAATTCGCCCCTACAATTCAATTAATTTTTTTGAATATAACCCACATTAAAATTTATGTGTAGGGTGAGAACCAACGGTTCGCAAGATATTTGCCCCATTTCAATGTGAACAAAATTTATTGGGTATGGTTTGGGCAAATATCATTCAGCACATTTCACCGACCAATCCATCAGCAATTCATCAACCAAATAACCATCAGACAAACAATGACTATCGCCCACACCTTCTCGCATCAGCTTGTAGGTAGTGGAAAACATAAAAAAGTCCAAGGTGTGCCAGTGAAATGTCTGCACGCTGTGCGAATAATGCAATAATGCGTGCATATTTGCGTTGTAATAAAATTCGGTTGGCTTTCATAAAATCACATTATCCCCTTTGCTTTCATTAGAGCGACAATATCATCTATAATATAGTCTTTATCTTGCGTATGCAAAACATCATAATGAGCGATGATATAATCCTGCAATAGCCCACTATCTCTTAATTTTTGATAAATCACATCAGGGCTTTGCTCTAGTTTTTGAGCAATAAAATCAATGCAAAATAGAATAAATTCTAGGTGTTTTTCAGCACATACGATGGTAGATGTCGTCATTTTTTACCTGTTATTTTTAATTCTTCTGATGGATTAAATATATCTTCATCAGATAATATTCGCTCATTCATCACATCATAAACTTGATTATGGTCTCGCTTGCCTACTGCAATCACATATACCACTAACATCTCATCAACTACTTCATATACCAAACGATAACCAACCGTACGCAATTTTATTTTGTAGCGATTTTGGCTACCAGATAATTTTGCTGATGGAATATGTGGATTTTGCAAACGCTCTGCTAATTTTTTGACAAATTGAGCCTTAATCGTTGGAGCAAGTTTACGCCATTCTTTTTGGGCTTGGGGTAAAAATTTAAGCTCAAAAGTCATCGTGCATTAACTCATCTAAACTGACGCTAATGGCTTGATTAAATTCTTTTTTTCGTTCATCGCAAAGTCTATTGAGCTGTAAATCGTCCAATAATTCCATCATTTTTTCAAAAGTAGTGCTTGGTACAAGGTAAGCCGATGGTGTGTTATGGTTTAAAATCACAATCGGCTCTCCCATGGATTGCTCAATTAAAGCACTTGGATTGCGTTTCAGCTCAGAAATGCTTGCCGCTTGACGAGCATATAATGGTTGCATAATCGCCCCTAATTTTAGTTTAAATTTAGCTCTTATTTTAGCATTCAATCCATCACTTTTAAAGCCTTACGATCTATCGCCCACATTTTAATTGATTGTGTAGCAAATCACATTCGCCCTTTATATTTACCCTATTTTGATTTACCCTATTTTCATTTAACCCATGCCATTAAACCATCAAGTTGGAGTGTAAGCTATGCGAAATAAAACTGCTCTAGGTTGTGCCGTGATTACCTTACTGATTGCCCTATTGGGTTGTCAGCAAAGCAATCATGAACAACAGAATAAAGCCACAAAGCATGAAACTATGCAACAAGCTGTTTTTGTCGCTCACTTACCTAAACTTGATGAAGTTGGCGATGCTGCCGCCTTGATTGGTACATTAAACGAGCAAAATAACTGTTTATATATCAATCAGCATTTAGTGGTCGTTGCAGGTATTCATATTCAATGGCAAGAAAAACCCTTTTGGATTGGTCATCATTTGGGCGAAAAATTCAGCCTTGGCGATAGCGTTCATGCAGGTGGTTCAGAAATCCCTTACAGTACTGCGAACGATAACTCCCCAAATCAACGTTGCCAAGCTGAAAAGATTTGGCTCTTACACAGCATAAGCAAACCTTTTTAAAGCATATACCCAAAGTCAAACATGGCACATATCATGCCATGCTTGATTTTTAGCTGTATTTACGCACTTGCACCAAGAAATTCTTTTGCAAACTGCTGCAACACCCCCCCAGCTTGATAAATTCGCACATCGGCATCACTATCAAGGCGACAGGTTACAGG
>JAUNHS010000009.1:23106-26222 GCA_030523805.1 Acinetobacter sp. | reverse complement strand
TAGGTGTATTTTTGATGATTTGCGGTCTTGCCATTTTCCTTTTTGGCGATCAAATGCGTCAATCTTAATCTACACACTATAACAAATAACATAGCTTAAATAAGCATACCAAACGATTTTTCCAATTCATCAGAGTAAATTCCCATTTGAAATTCTAAAGAATATTCGCTATTATAAGACTAAAGTATGATAGCAGTATCATCATCACTTCATTTTAGGAAGACAATCATGCATGTAATTATATTGGGGAGTGGTGTCATTGGAGTAACATCAGCTTATTATCTCGCCAAGCAAGGCGTACAAGTTACTGTAATCGACCGCCAAAGCCATGCAGCTGAAGAAACAAGTTTTGGCAATGCAGGACAAATCTCTCCTGGTTATTCTACACCATGGGCAGCACCTGGTATTCCAATAAAAGCAATAAAGTGGTTATTTCAAAAACACGCACCATTATCAATAAAAGCCGATGGATCTCTATTTCAATGGTCGTGGATGCGTCAAATGTTACAAAATTGCAATACTGAACGCTATAAAATCAATAAAGAACGTATGATGCGTTTATCAGAATATAGTAGGGATTGTCTTCGTCAATTACGCCAAGAGACGGATATTAATTATGAACATCGCACACTTGGTCTAATTCAATTATTTAGAACAGAAGCTCAACTCAAAGCCATGCAATTAGACACTAAAGTATTAGAAGAATGTGGTGTAGCTTATGAGGTTTTAGATGCACAAGATTTAGTCAAGGCTGAACCTGCTTTAGCTCATGCTAAAGCCCATTTATTAGGTGGGCTACGCTTACCAAATGACGAAACAGGAGATTGTAATTTATTTACCAAACGCCTTGCAGAATATTGCAAAAAATTAGGTGTAAAGTTTTTATTCAATCAAAATATTGAGCGTTTACTTGTTAAAAATAGTCAAATCACAGGTATTATTGCTCACGGAGAAACCTATACCGCAGATGCTTATATCCTTGCTTTAGGTAGTTATAGTCGTGAAATGGTACAACCTTTGGATTTAAATCTTCCTGTATATCCTGTGAAAGGTTATTCATTAACTATTCCTATTGCTGATGAAAATCTCTCTCCTATTTCTACAATATTAGATGAAACCTATAAAATTGCAATTACTCGCTTCAATCAACGTATTCGTGTAGGCGGTATGGCGGAATTGGCAGGTTTTGATTTATCTCTCAATCCCTCTCGCCGTGCAACTTTAGAAATGGTTACACAAGACCTATTTACAGGTGGTGATTTAAGCCAAGCTACTTTTTGGACGGGCTTACGTCCAATGACACCAGATGGCACGCCAATTATTGGTCAAACACGCTACAATAATTTATATATTAATACTGGTCATGGTACATTAGGCTGGACCATGGCGTGTGGCTCTGGGCAATTAATCAGCGACATTATACTAGGTCAAAAAACAGGTATCAACACTGATGGTTTATCGTTACAACGCTACCATTAACTTTCCATTCACTTCTTTTATTTTAGGATTTTTATGAACAACATTACCAAAATTGATAGCAATCAAGCCATTACTGAAATTGCTGTGTACAATGGCGTGGTGTATCTTGCAGGTCAAGTGCCAAACCAAGATGATTTAGATATTGTCGGACAAACGCAACAAGTACTCGCCAATATTGACCAAGCACTCGCTAAAGTCGGCAGTGATAAATCTAAACTGTTATCAGCACAAATTTACATCAAAGATTTAGCCGATTTTGACGCATTTAATGCACAATGGATTGATTGGCTCACAGGTGTTACACCACCCACACGAGCTACAGTACAAGCACATTTGGTCAATCCGAACTGGTTGATTGAAATTGTCGTAACTGCTGCGGTGTAAAATAGCATTCCCCAGCGATGTCATAAAACGATATAGCCACGATATATCGTTTTTATGTTACACTATGCCACCTTTTTTGTGATATTGCCACGCTGTGTTAAATCCTGCTCACATTCCCCTATCGCTGTATATTCATATTCCTTGGTGCATTAAAAAATGTCCCTATTGCGATTTTAATTCACATCATGTGCCTGATGGTGCGTTGTCGTTGGCATCAGAACAGCAATATTTGCGTGCTTTAGTTGCTGATTTGGCACAACAACAGCATTTGGTACAACAGCGTCCTATTCATAGTGTGTTTATTGGTGGTGGTACGCCATCGCTCATTTCAGCACAAGGTTATCAATGGTTATTTGCTGAAATTCAACAACTTGTGCAATTTTCGCCACAGCTTGAAATTACACTAGAAGCCAATCCTGCTACCATTGAACATGACCCATTTGAGCAATATTTAGCCGCAGGTATTAATCGCCTTTCTCTTGGCGTGCAAAGTTTTAACAGCGAACATTTGCAAAAATTAGGACGCATTCACAATGCCGAACAAGCGATTCAAGCCATCAACCAAGCCAAAAATGCAGGCTTTCAACGTATTAATGTAGATTTAATGCACGGCTTGCCACAGCAAACACCCGAGCAAGCCTTAAACGATTTACAAATTGCCATTGATGCAGGGGCAACGCATATTTCATGGTATCAGCTCACTATTGAACCAAATACGGTATTTTTCCGTACACAACCCATTTTACCACCTGACGATACGCTGGCAGATATTCAGCAACTTGGCGAACAATTATTGCGACAACATGGTTTTGTGCAATATGAAATTTCGGCATGGCGGAAAGAATTACCATCGCAGCACAATCTCAACTATTGGCAATTTGGTGATTATTTAGCCATTGGTGCAGGGGCTCATGGTAAAATTACCCAAGCTGATGGCATTTATCGCTACCAAAAAACACGCTTACCCAAAGATTATCTTGCAAAAGTACCAGCAGAACACTTGCATTTTCAACGTGTTGCTGATGATGAACTCAATTTTGAGTTTATGATGAATGCCTTACGTTTGTTTGACGGTGTGCCAGCTGATTTTTATACACAACGGACAGGCTTAGATTTTGCTCAATTACAACAACAATTACAACCTTTACAACAGCGTGGTTTAATGCTGTCCGATACGCAACGCATTTGCTGTACCGACACAGGACAACGCTTTTTAAATGATGTACTCGCCCATTTTTTAGAGCATTCCGACC
>JAUNHS010000009.1:8508-23006 GCA_030523805.1 Acinetobacter sp. | reverse complement strand
ACAGGACAACGCTTTTTAAATGATGTACTCGCCCATTTTTTAGAGCATTCCGACCATGATGATTGAATAAATCCATCAATCTCTTCATAAAAACGATGCACTCGCTCACAAAATCATTTGCTTTATTTGTATTTTATTGTAAAATGTGTATTCAATATGTTTATTATGTAACTGAATGCTTATGAATCTCAAAAAATTACAACTCAAAGAAATGGAACAGCTCAGTGCTTGCCGTTTTCCATTGCTCTTGGGCGTAATGTCTGCACAAGCAGACAATAAGATTCTTGCGTTTATTCAATTTACCGCCAAAATTTTACAAGCCAAGCAAGCCTTACTGATTTTTAACGATGACCCTTATGCGTGGTACTACACACAGCAAGAGCAAACATCGCTCCAAGGCACGCTACAAAGTGAATTAATGGCGATAGACCAAAAACAGTTGCACCCAGCATTGAGCCAATTTTACTCAAGCATTCAGCTAGATGGACAGCACGCCCACTATCAAGATGTATTGCAACAATTACGGCAATATGGCGATTATCAACGTGTGATTGGTTTTGAGTTGCAGCAACACCAAAATATTCAACAAGCCGTACAACAACCACACAAAGCCCATTTTAATCGTTCATTTGGGCAAGTGTTATTTTTTGATGAGCAAAATACGCCTTTTTGTGATTTACAAAAAGAATTGGCATTGGAGCATTGCTTAAATTTTGTGCCATATTTGGAACTCAAATATCATCACGCCATGTTGCAAGAGCAATATGAACAACAACAAGCCTTAAATGCCAGTCAAACCAAATTTTTATCCATTATTTCGCACGACCTGCGAGCCCCTTTTCATGGATTATTGGGCTTTTCTGAAGTATTGGCGACAGAATTAGACGATTTGGATCGGCAGGGCATTCAAAATATTGCTGATTATTTGTACGAAACATCGCAATCAACCTATCAATTATTAGAAAGTCTGTTGCATTGGTCTATGGCAGAAGGTGGGCGTTTTGTCTATCACCCTGTACAGTTCAAAATCAAGCAAATTATTCAAATTGTATTGCAAGTACTCAAACCTTTGGCATTGCAAAAAAATATCCGTTTGATTGATGATGTCGCACAAGATTTAAGCGTTTATGCCGATATGAATATGATGACATCGCTCTTGCAAAATTTAGTGTCTAATGCACTTAAATTTACACCGACAGACGGACGGGGGGAAATTCGCATTTCCGCACAAGTCATAGAACAAACGTTGCATTTACAAGTGCAAGACAATGGCATCGGCATGACACAAGAGCAATTAAAGCATTTATTCCAACCCCGTATGACCTTTAGCTTTACAGGCACAGCAGGTGAAAAAGGCACAGGGTTTGGCTTGGCATTATGTCAGCGTTTTGCACATTTAAATCATGGCGAAATTCAAGTGCAATCTAAAGAAGGTAAAGGTTCTACTTTTAGCGTATTATTGCCAACCGAAAAATTACCAAATAAATGATTTTATTTTAATCATTTAACGCATTGCAAGCTAAAAATAATTTGCATATCGTCCACAGCTTGATTATAATGCACCACATGGAAGCGTGGCAGAGCGGTTTAATGCACCGGTCTTGAAAACCGACGAGGGTTCACGCCCTCCGTGAGTTCGAATCTCACCGCTTCCGCCATATACTTGAAAATAGCACCTATAGGGTGCTATTTTTTTGCCTATGATTTCATTTTTTATTGTGTCAATTATTCCCTAGATTTTCATATCTCATCACTTCATTGCACATCATCATAAATAATTGCTTATATTTTTTACACTTTTTGCTTTTTTTTCTGTGAATTAATGTTAAAATCCATCTATATTTTTATTGTATGTGCAATCTATTATGACCAACAACACGCTTTACGCTTATACACTTAACCCTGTTCCTTACGAAGTCTCAGAAGCTGAACAGCGTCATGCCCAACTTGTTATTTGGCGTGCGAGTAATAAATTTAGTACCAAAGCATGGATAATTATGGGTGCAATTGTTGCCCTTGCTATTGCTGGTATTATTTTCTTAAAAAATTACTCTACCATTTTCTGCTGGGTGGCGATTGCTTTAGTCGTACTCTTTTTCTTAGCCAAAAAGTTTGGTTTAGAATGGTATGCCAAACGCCAAATGAATGAATTACCTGTGCCTGATATTCAAGGGATTCGCCTTGGTGTACAACCAACAGGCATCGTGATGCGTCAGAAAATGGGCTTACAAGAAGGTGTCGGCACAATTTCATGGAAAGATGTGCAAGAATGGTACGATACATCAGAATTTTTAATGCTCAGCTTCACGGTAAAAGGTCAGCAAGGGGCTTATTTATTGCCAAAGCGTATGGATAGCAAACAATTCCCTTTTGCGACCATTCGTAAGCATTTAAATGAATCTGTAGGTGTTGCGAAAAGTTTATAATTGATGTATTCATCATTGATTTTTCACGCATGATTGAATTAACCATTTGCATAAAAGGAGACCGTCATGGCTCATCATGATGACCACCATGTACACATTGAATTGCCACCAGTCAAAGAGCCAACATGGGCTAAAATTGCTGCACCACTCGTTGCTTTTGCGGTATTGGCGTATTTATACTGTGCTTATAGTCATTTAATGGCTTAAACAAATTAAGCAAACAAAAAACCTATGTATGACACATAGGTTTTTTTATTGTCTAAAATCAAGATGATATTTAAATCATTTTGCTTTTGTCATCAATATTTAAGGCTTGAATTGCCAATACAGCTTGCGTACGGTTTTGCACGCCCAATTTCTTAAAAATCGCTGTAACGTGAGCTTTAATTGTCGCTTCTGAAACGCCTAAAGTATAACCAATTTGTTTGTTGAGCATACCTTCTGCCACCATCATCAATACTCGGAATTGCTGCTGCGTTAATGATTGGATTTTTTCAGCTAATGCTGTTTCATCATTGGCTCTTGGGTCAAAATGCTGCCCTGCAACGTGCTGTGGCAACCAAATTTCACCATCTAACACTTCACGAATGGCACTACCAATTTGATTTGGGTGAGCTGATTTTGGAATATAGCCCATTGCCCCATGTGCAATTGCACGTTGGATAATACTGGCTTCTTCATGTGCCGATACAATAATGACAGGCAACATTGGATAATGTGCACGAATATGAACCAAGGCTGAAAAACCTGACGCACCAGGCAAATTCAAATCTAACAAAATCAGATCAGGTTCATCACTTTCTTCAAGGCGTGTGTATAAATCGTTAGCCGTAGAAACTTCTGTAATATTGACTTGTGGAAAGTTGTAACGCACAGCTTGAATCAAAGCATGGCGAAACAGTGGATGATCATCAACAATTAAAACATTCATATTATAGACAACTCGGCTTAATGTCATTTTTAAAAACATTTGGCTAGGAAGAAGATCTTCATCCATGCACATCGTTTATTTATAAACTCGCTTTATTCTACCTTAGTATGAGACTGAATGATATGCCTAGATGACTGTTTTTTGCTATTTATTTTACAAAATAAATGGCTTTGCTGCTATTTTGCCAAGCAATTGGCATATTTGCTCCACGCTGTCGTGCATCATCCATGCTGTTTTTCTATACGATTTTTTTGCTTAATGGTCTATTTCTATCGTTTTATACACAATTTGTCATATAATCGTCATGTTTGATGATTAGACTAGAGCAGCATTTTAGCGTATGATGACGCTAAACGATCGCTATATTTTAGCATTCACTAGGGGTAAGTCTATGTCGCAGGATTATATTTTAGTTGTAGATGATGAACAACCTATTCGGGAAATGATTATTACCGCATTGGATTTGGCTGGCTTTCAATGTTTAGAAGCAGAAAATACGCAACAAGCCTACAATATTATTGTAGATCAACGCCCTACACTCATTTTACTGGATTGGATGCTCCCTGGGGGCATGAGTGGTATAGAGCTATGCCGTCAGTTAAAATCCAATGAAAGTGTGGCAGAAATTCCTGTCATTATGCTTACGGCAAAAGGTGAAGAAGACCAAAAAGTTCAAGGTTTTGATGCAGGTGCAGATGATTATATGACCAAACCATTTTCAACGAGAGAATTAATTTCTCGGATTAAAGCGGTTTTGCGTCGTTCAAATATCAACCACACCAATAAAGTGATCGAATTTCAAGGTTTAAGCCTTGAGCCTGCAAGCCAGCGTGTTTATTTTGAGCAAAAAGCCATTGATATTGGGCCAACCGAATATCGTTTATTACTCTTTTTTATGACACACCCTGAGCGTGCCTATACACGTTCGCAATTATTAGACCATGTATGGGGGGGCAATGTGTATATTGAAGACCGTACCATTGATGTACATATTCGTCGTTTACGCAAAATTTTAGAACCTTTTGGCGTAGATTGCTTTGTACAAACCGTGCGTGGCACAGGTTATCGTTTTTCAACCAAGTTGGATTAAACCGCTCTCATGCCTTCAAACCTACTGACACCACCCAAAACACCACAGCAACCACCACAAGCCACTTTAGGCTTGTGGCAAAGTTTTAAAATTTTTGTCAAACAAGATTTATCACAGCTTTTATTTTTTATTCTGATTGCTGTTGCGATAGGAATTATCGTAGAGCAAATCTGGTGGTGCATTGCCATTGCCTTTATCATCTTTTTTAGCTTACAAATTTGTTCATTATTCTTTTTAAATCATTGGATTAATCAAAATAACCCACAGCAACCGCCCTATTTATGGGGCGTATGGCGAATGCTCGCAGAAAATGTACAAGCTGCACGCCATCAAGAATTGCAAACACAATTACAGTCGCAACAGCACATTACGCAACTGATTGAAAAAACACAACAATCACTCAAAAATTTGAGCCAAGCCATTGTACTCATCAATCATCATTATGAAATTGAATGGAGCAATCTCACGGCGGTAGATTTGTTAGCCATTGAGCAATCGCATCAATCGCAAAAAATTGATGACATTTTAAACAATTCACAATTTTCAGATTATTTGCAAAATGCCGATTTTTATCCTGATGGCATCAAAATGCTGTGTCCAGAATATCAAAATCGTTATATTCAACTGAAAATTACCGATTTTGGTGAAGAGCATCGGCTAATTATTGCTGATGATATTACTCGCATTCACAACCTAGAGCAAATGCGAAAGGATTTTGTAGATAATGTATCGCATGAATTGCGAACACCTTTAACAGTTTTGAGCGGTTATATTGAAACCTTTAAAGAGCAAGATGATTTGCCCCAACGTTGGGAGCGTGCGTTTAATCAAATGCAATCACAAACCAAACGCATGACGGCATTGGTCAATGATTTATTGTTACTCTCTAACTTGGAAAATCCAAATATTAAAAAGCAGCAGCAATTGGTAGAAATGCCAAATTTGATGAACCATTTATTTGACGATGCCCAAGCCTACAATGTGGATTATGGTCATACTTTGCATTTAGATATTGATAGCCATTGCGATGTGTTAGGCACAGAAGCCGAATTAACCAGTGCATTCAATAACTTAATTACCAATGCGATTAAATATACACCACAAGGTGGGACAATTACCATTGGTTGGCACGACCATGAAGATGGTGCATTTTTTTCGGTACAAGATACTGGCATTGGCATTAGTGCCGAACATTTGCCACGTTTGACGGAGCGTTTTTACCGTGTAGATACCGCACGCAGTCGCTTAACAGGTGGTACAGGTTTGGGTTTAGCCATTGTAAAACACGTTTTAATTCAACATGATGCACGTCTGGAAATTCAATCTCATGAAGGGCAAGGTTCACTATTTAAAGTGATTTTTCCAAAGCATCGCACCTTTACCACACAAGAGCAAACGGTGGATTTTATTGATCGCTAATGTAGAAATGCTTACGCTAAAATATGGCTTAAATGACAAAAATGACCCAACAAAAAAGCGAGCTATGCTCGCCTTTTTTATCATGCCATGTGTAATTTTTAGCCTTCATAATGGCAAATATAATCTACAACATCGCTTAATTCTACGCTAAATTGGCTATTTCCTGCCACATAAAAAGATTGCCCCGCTTGGAATAACTCTTTTTTATCGCCAATACGCACCCAACATTCGCCAGATGTAATTTCCATACGCTCTGCCACTTGAGTATTAAAAACTAACGCTTCCCCAGCAGGATTTGGTAAAAGTACGCCTAAAGTTTTTCGTGTACCATCTGCCAAAAGAATGGTGTGGCTGACACATAAACCAGAAAAATAGACATTTGATTTTACCAATGCCGTTACATTTTCAAATTGAGTTGTTGCCATAACATCTACTCTACTTTGTAAACTTCATTGTTAGCAAGTGTAATTAAGTTTAACTCAACAATCAAGTGGCAAAATGCTCAATTTAAATTTAAAATTTTTGCACCATATAGCAATTGGCAAATGCTCAATCATTCATGCAAAATAATTAATGTATTTTCTAGCATTCTGTTTTAAAATAACAACTTCTTGCGTGGACGGACATCATTATGCTCACTCATCTTACACTCATTAATTTTGCTCTAGCAGAACATTTAAGTATTGATATTCAAACAGGTTTTAACGTTTTAACAGGCGAAACAGGTGCAGGTAAATCGTTATTACTTGATGCGTTATCAGCGTGCTTGGGCGAACGAGTAGATAGTAATTATGTCCGCTACGATACCGATAAAGCCGATGTAACTGCCGTATTTAGCTTTGAAGAGCATACGCCAGAAGCAGAATGGTTGGCACAGCATGAACTTGATGATGGCTCTGGGGAAATTCATTTACGCCGTGTGATTTTTAGCACAGGTCGCAGTAAGGCATGGATTAATGGCCGCCCAACCAGTCTAACCGAACTCAAAGAATTAGGGCGTTTGCTGGTGCAATTATATAGCCAACATAGCCAACAGCAATTATTAGACCCGCCTTACCCACGCCAATGGCTAGACCGTTATAGTAACTTTCATGATGATGCCCAAGCAGTACGCCAAGCCCATCAAGCGTGGCATCAAGCCATTCGCCAGCACCAAGAAGCCATTCATACGCAAGCCACACGTTTGCAACGCATAGAAACGCTACAGCTGCAACTTGATGAATTAGAAGAAATTATTCATTTAGATTATCATGATATTGAGCAAGAGTTTGATCGCTTTAGCCACCATGAAAGCATTATGCAAGATTGCCAATATGCCATTCATGTATTAGATGAAAGTGAACAAAATATCAGCTCTGAATTAGGCAGTTTAATCCGTCGTTTAGAATCGCACACGGGACGTAGTGAGCAATTATCCGATATTTACAATGCTATGCTCAATGCCCAAAGTGAACTTGATGATGCGTGTTCTACTCTACGCCATTTTGTAGATCGTCAAAATTTTGACCCAGAACGCATGGAAACTTTAAATCAGCAATTAGAATTATTTCATCGTTTTGCACGCAAATATCGTACGCAACCTGAGCATTTACAGCAAGAATATCAAGCGTGGCAACAAGAATTAGAGCAATTAAACGCATTGCAAGCACCTGAAGATTTAGCCGCATTGGTACAGCAATGCAAACAAGATTTCCTAGCAAAAGCACAGCATTTAGATGACATTCGCCAAGCTGCTGCAATGCCTTTGGCTCAGCAATTAACCGAACAAGTCAAACAACTTGCTTTACCTGAAGCACATTTTGAGTTTAAATTTGAACCCTGTGAACAGCCTACAGCTGAAGGTTTAAGCACCATTCAATTATTATTCTCAGCCAATAAAGGCATACCACCACAGCCTTTAGCTCGTGTCGCTTCAGGTGGTGAGTTATCTCGTATTGCATTGGTTATGCAAGTGATGAATGCTGAAAAAACAGCCGCTGATGTGTTAGTGTTTGATGAAATTGACGTAGGGATTAGTGGTGGTACAGCAGAAATTGTCGGTCGTTTATTGGCTGGCTTGGCACAGCACGTACAAATTTTATGTATTACCCACCAAGCACAAGTGGCAGCACAATCCGACCAGCATTTATTGGTGAAAAAATTACAAACTGACCCTGCAAGTAGTACCATCGTTCAACTTTCGGAAGATGATATTATTTTAGAATTGGCTCGTATGACAGGCGGCGTAGAAATTAGTGAAACCACTCGCCAACACGCCAAACAATTACGTCAGCTCAAATTTCAGTCTTAATTTTGTGTAGGGCAACGATTGTACAAGGTAACAGTATGAAGCATTCTCTAAAACATCAATGCCTACTGGCATCACCCGATATGAATGATGATTTTTTTGAACAAACTATCATCTATATTGCACGGCACGATGAACAAGGGGCATACGGTTTAGTGATTAATCGCCCTGCCGATTTAGACATCAAACAAGTATTTGAAGATTTGGACTTACCTACCGACCATTTACAACCCCACGATATTTTAGTCGGTGGGCCTGTGCGACCTGAAGCAGGTTTTATTCTCCACACAGGGCAGCCGCATTGGCAATCATCAGTAGCAATTGGCGAAAATATTTGCTTAACCACCAGCCGTGATATTTTAGATGCAATTGCTCAAAATCAAATCAAACATTATCACTTGGCATTAGGCTATTGTAGCTGGCGAAAAAATCAGCTAGAACAAGAATTGGCTCAAGGGGATTGGCATATTTGCCCGATAGATATGGAATTATTATTCCAACTACCGTATGAACAGCGTTGGCAAGCAGGCTATGAAAAAGCCAACATCAATCCAGTTTGGCTGGCAGGAGAAATTGGCCATGCTTGACCATGAACTGCCGACCGAAAGTGAAACATCACATCTCATTTATGCAGATGCCACACAGCTTGCACAAGCTCAACACGCCCAACTGATTATGGCGTTTGACTTTGGTACGCAAAAAATGGGTATGGCTGTAGGCAATTGCTTCATTGAAAGTATCAATCCTTTAGCACTGTTTCCAATGAAAGACGGCATTCCACAATGGGAACAATTACATAAAATTATTCAACAATGGCAACCACAATTATTTTTGGTCGGCTTACCGTTGAATATGGACGATAGCGAGTCGGAACTTTCATTGCGTGCGAGAAAATTTGCACGACGCTTACGCCACCAAACACAAGTTCAAACCTTGATGTTAGATGAACGCCTAAGCACACGCCAAGCCAGAGAAAAGCTGAAAAACTTACAAGCTCAAGGGCAAGCCAAACGTGTGCAAGCCGATAGTTTAGCCGCTTGTATTTTTTTACAACATTGGTACGATGACCCAACTCAAGCCATTATGCCTTAAATGGATACTGCCCGATACTTGAAAATATTTCATTCAAAACATCTTTAAAAGATATAATCAAAATATACCATTGATTAAATTTTAATAATTTCTCGCTTGCATTCTCTTGCAATATTTTTTACACTGAAATAATCGTAATTAAAAATGGGACATCAACATGAAAAATATTGCCTTAACTGCATTAATGATGGCTTTAGTCGCTTGTAGTAGCTCACCGAATATCACACCAAGCAATAGCTCAAGCACGCCCATTGCCACCCCGATAGACGATGAACCACACCAAGTGCATACCGTACAATTCCAATGTAGCAATGGTATGACTCCTAGCATTACCTACTTAAGCCCAGAAAAAATTGAATTGGCTTTGGAAGGGCGTAAAGTAGAATTAACGCACACGCTCGCTGGCTCTGGTAGCCGTTATGTATCAAATACAGGTTTATATGGCACAGGTGCTGATTGGCATGAAAAAAATCATTCTGCATTTTTGATGTATAAAAATGCTAATGGTCGCTTAATAGAAATCGGCTGTGAACGCCCATAATTGCTGGCATAAAAAAGCCTAAATCATATAAATTTAGGCTTTTTATTATGATGATTTAAGTCATCATCATTTAAGGCTGTTTTAAATAAGGCCATGCAGCTTTTAAATAAATAAACATAGACCACAAAGTTAAAATCACTGCCAAATACAATAAAATATATGCCAACGGCTCTACAGGCGACCAATTTAACAAAAATACGCTAATGGCAATCATCTGAAAGGCTGTTTTATATTTCCCCATAGTGGATACAGCCACGCTGGCTCTTGCCCCTAATTCTGCCATCCACTCTCGCAAAGCAGAGACTGTAATTTCACGAGAAATAATCACAATTGCCGCAAAGGACATTAAAATGGTTGGGTGCTTTTCCACCAATACGATTAATGCGGCTGCCACCATTAATTTATCTGCCACAGGGTCTAAAAAGCGTCCGAATGCTGATGTTTGATTTAACGTGCGTGCCAAATAGCCATCAAACCAATCGGTGACTGCCGCCAAAATAAAGATAATCATTAATACGACATTACGCATTAAAATGCCTGTATTTTCTACAGGTTCATCATTAAACCATTCGCTTGGCGACCAATATGCCAACAGCAAAAATACTGGAATCAGTGCAATGCGTGCCAGCGTGAGTAGATTAGGAATATTTAAAATACGACCTGTCATCATAATTTTGACCAAAAAATGTGGCAAATGAAGATTATAGCATAATTTATCACATGATTTTAAAACTATTTTTATCGTGCGTTAATCCCCATGCAACACCTTATAAATCGTTTCCGCCAACTGCTCGCCAATGCCTTGCACCTGCATCAAATCTTCTTTAGACGCACTTAACACGCCTTGCAAACCTGCAAAATGTGTCAATAAATCACGGCGACGTTTCTCGCCCAACTTAGGAATAACTTCCAAAATAGACTGCCCACGCTTTTGGTCTCGCTTGGCTCGGTGCTTGCGAATCGCAAAACGATGTGCTTCATCTCGCACCTGTTGAATTAAATGCAACGCCTTATCATCTTCTGCCAGTTGAATACGTCTGCCATCAGTAAAATGTAAACTTTCCAAACCTGCCTTACGCCCTTCGCCTTTAGATACACCAACCATAAATGCCGACAAACCCAATTCTACCATGACTTGTTCTGCCATGTGCAGTTGTCCCTTACCGCCATCAATCAACAACAAATCAGGCACAGCGTGCTTTTGATAACGCCGTGTCAAAGCCTGTCGCATGGCGGCATAATCATCGCCTGCTTGTATATCTTGAATGCTAAATTGCCGATAATCTCGCTTTCTCGCTCCGCCATGGTCAAATACCACACACGATGCCACCGTCTCTTCGCCCATAGTATGACTAATGTCAAAACATTCAATACGGTCAATGCTACGCCCTAACACCTGTTGCAAGGCATTAAAACGTTGCTGCAATTCCAAATATTGCCCCAGTTGCGATTGAATGGCTTGTTGCACATTCAACTCAGCAAGCGTTTGCCATTCGGCACGAAACTCTTTAACCTGATGTTTAATTTGAATTTTTTTACCTGCTTGCTCGGATAAAATTTGCACCAGTTGCGATTGATTAGGCAATGCCATCGGCACAATAATTTCACTCGGAATTTCATCGGCAATTTGGAAATAATAATGCGTTAAAAATTCGCTTAAAATATCAGCAAGACCATTTTGCTCCAAACCATTCGCCCAAATTTCAGGGAAATAATGCTGACCGCCCAACATTTGACCGTATCGCACCACCATCATTTGCACGCACACCACACCTGCCTGTTGAGCAATGGCGAAAATATCCGCTTCGCCTTTCATTTTATACACCGCTTGTTGTGCCTGCACATCTCGCAAAGTCGCCAAGCGATCACGATAAAACACTGCCTGTTCAAATTCTAATTTTTCTGCGGCAGCTTCCATTTTTTGAGCAAAATCCTGCTGAATGGCTTTCATATTGCCCTGCAAAAAATCAATGGAATATTGCACATCTTTGGCATAATCATCGCTAGAAATCAGCTTCATACACGGTGCGGAACAGCGTTTAATTTGATATTGCAAACAAGGGCGTTTACGCTGAGCAAAATAAGAATTTTCACATTGCCGTACATAAAATAATTTTTGTAACAGCAATAAGGTTTCTTTGACCTTTTGAGCCGATGGATAGGGCCCGAAAAATTTACCAATTTGATGTCGCCCACGACCACGCCCACTCGCCAAGCGTGGATAAGGTTGGTCAGCAGAAATAAAAATATACAAATAGGATTTATCGTCTCGCAACATAATATTGTAAGGCGGACGATGGTGTTTAATCAGATTTTGTTCTAATAATAAGGCTTCTGTTTCACTGCGTGTGAGCAATAGCTCTATATCGGCAATGCGTTGTACTAGGGCTTGAGTTTTGGGGTGTTCAATGTGTTTTAAAAAATAGCTTGAGACACGATTTTTGAGATTTTTCGCCTTGCCCACATACAGCAATTCGCCTTGCTCGCTGAGCATTTTATATACGCCTGCGTGCTTGGGTAAATTGGCAAGAATATGCTGTAAATGTGGACTAATTGATGTAGTCATAAGCCATTAACCATAAAAATGATGCTTTAAATGCCACGCATAATCTCGTAAATAAGGATAACGTTCATGCTGACTAGGGCGAATGTTGCATTCAAGAGCAGCTAATTGCTGTATTTTTTGTGTTAATAATGCCAAAATTTCAACTTGCTCGGTTGCGGCTAAACATTGACGTTCTTGCTGTTGTTGCTTGATGATTAAGTATTGCTCTGCCCACTGTCTCAACGGTTGAGCTTCAATTTGAGCAAATAAATCTTGAATCCACAAAGCTGGGAGCTGTTGTTGTAAAGCTAATTCTGCTGAAAATAAGCCACGAATGGCATAAAACACTTTTTTATAAGTAAAATTATCCGCTGTTTGTATCACGTCAATATGCTTTTTTGCCAAAGAAAGGTAGTGATAATACAGGGTTTGATACTCTATTTTCGGTAAAAAACCTTGCACAAAATTGTGCCAATCAGGGCATTGATTAAAATAAACCAGTTCTGCTCGTATCCATTCAATCACGGTGGGATTTGATTTATCCAATAAATTCAACATCTTGTCTAAATCATACGACACAAAATCAAAATCGCCCTGCATGGTTTCAATTACATCACGATAGGGGCGATAATCAAAATATTGCGACTTGGCAACTAGATGAAAACCACGCACATCATAATCACTATCTGGGCTTGCCATACCCCACAAGCGACTGCCGCTTTCAATATAAAATAGCGGAATGTCTTCACGCTGTGCGAATAAGTCGGTTAAATGCTGTGCGATATTCATTATTAAAACCCAGCCAATAAAAATTGACTGACCGACTGCATAATATTTTCAGCTAAAATTAACGCTAGAATCGCTGCAATAGGTGCTAAATCAATCATACCTGTATTCGGTAAAATGCGACGAAATGGGGCAAATAATGGCTCAGCCAAATCTTGCACAAAATCAATATATGCCGAACGACTTTGGCTAAACATCGTTACCCAACTGAGCAGAATGGCAGCAAAAATCAATAAACGACAAAAATCAATCAAGTCTTCAATCATGGTAACAAATGTAAGTATCACCAAATGTTCAATACTATAAATACCCTGACCTTCTGGAGCAAATTGTGCAAGCACCATCATTTTCGCCAAATACAACAAAACAATCAGTACCAAAGCAGAAAGATTGACTTTTCCTTTTGCAGCGTGTGGAATTGCTTTCGCCATCACGTCTAAAAAAGCTGTTGCTTTATTGAGTGCAATCACCACAGCATTAAAACGATCAATTTGAGCGAGTTGAGTTAAAAAGCGTACAAAAAGTAAAATGAGTGCAAAATTGATTAAAATCGTAGCAATAGACAACATGGCAACAAATCCACAGATGAGCAATGGCGTATTATACAAAATTTCCTACGCATTGTGAGATGAAACATTAAACGATTTGGTGGAATTTTTTTATTTTATGCAATGAACATCATCAATCGTATGGCTTTCGCCCAGTACAATTTGATACTAGACGAAAACCCATCATCATCGTGGTATTTAATTACGCAACATTTCAGCCAATTCTTGACTACGCTTTGCCGCTGCAGCTAAACCTTGCTCAATGCCTTGCCCTACATTTTGTGCATCAAAGGTTTCAATCGCTGCTTGCGTTGTACCATTTGGCGATGTTACATTTTTGCGTAATTGCGTTGGCGAATGTTCGCTATTAATCGCCATTTGTGCTGCACCTAAAGCCGTTTGTAGCGTGAGTTGTGTTGCCGTTTCAGCATCTAATCCTAAATCTTTCCCTGCTTGAATCATATGCTCCATCACATAAAAGAAATAGGCAGGGCCTGAACCTGACACAGCCGTTACTGCATCAATATCTTGCTCTTGCTTCACCCAACACACCAAGCCTGTAGCTTGCAAAATTTGCGTTGCCAATGCTCGGTCTTGCTCGCTAATATTGGCGGCATACGCACCATTCGCCCCTTGCTGTACCAATGCAGGTGTATTTGGCATCACACGCACAATACGTTCTGCACCACCTAACAGTTGCGAAATGGTCGCCACTTCCACCCCCGCCATAATGGAAATGACTAATTTATCATGGCACTGCCCTGCTAAAGCACGCAACACATCACTCGCCATTTGTGGCTTCACGGCAATCACCACTACGTCCACATCAGCAA
>JAUNHS010000009.1:0-8408 GCA_030523805.1 Acinetobacter sp. | reverse complement strand
GGCTCTGACACCAAAATTTGCTCATTCGCAAACCCTTGTGCCAACAAACCACCAATAATGGCTTGAGCCATATTGCCACCACCGATAAAACCAATTTTTTTATTCATCATGCTCACCTTCATTTAAACGATTATTCTGACCTAAAACAGGCAACCAACCGTCCTGCTCTAGCCAATCAGACGCTACGATATAAAACTGTTTTGGCGTAAAAACACCCAATAATTGCTCTTGCACATACAAAAACTGTACGCCCAAACGTCGCCAAGGTTCAATATTTTGCTCTTGCAAAAACTTTTTCAGCGATTTCGCCCCTTGCCGTTGATACAAACGTAATTTTAAGCCATCTTGCCGATTTTTAATGCTTAATTGTTGTCCAATTAATTGCGAGCTTAAACCGATTTTTTGCCCTGATTGCAAAGTAAAAACACCTGTGGCTAAGTGCAAATTTATCCCCAATGTTGGGCAAAATGTAAACGCTGATGGCGACTGTTGAAATTGTTGCCATTGCTGCTGATGATAGCGATACAACGTATCAGCATAGCGTACATAATAAAATTGATTAAAATACAAGCAAGATTGTGCATCAATTTTAGCATGAATGACTTCATCAAATAAGCGTTGTACCTTATCAAAACTTGGGCGATAATCATCATCGCCTTTCATCCACAGGCTTAAAATTTGACGTTGGCGAGCTAATCTAAATTGTTGTAATTGTTGAATATTTAAATGATTTTTATCGCCACAACTTGCCCAATCTTGCATGGCAACTTCGTGCAAAATCTCATCGGCATCGTGCATAATTTGACTAGTCCGTGCGATGGCGTGTTGCATTTTGGGAAAGCGTTGCTCCAACACATTCCACAGCACCTGCCGACACCATACACGGTCATAATGCACATCGTCATTCATCGGATCATGCACATAAGGCAACTGCAAATGGTCTGCCCACGTCTGTAATTGCGAGCGAGAAAGCGTTAAAAATGGACGATAAATAAAATGTGAAAACGGCTGTGCACGTTGCTCCCACAGTCGCATGGCGGCTAAACCTTGCACCCCCGCCCCAGATAATAGGCGTAACATCACTGTTTCGGCTTGGTCTTGCTGATGATGAGCAAATACCAACACATCGCCTGCGTGTAGTTCATTGTAAAATGCTTGCTGACGTGCCGAGCGTGCATTGGCTTCAAGGTTGCCTTGCTGTGCCACACAAACAGGCACGATACGATAAGGAAGATTTAAAGCGAGACACTGTTGCTCTACAAGCTTTGCCCATGTGCCACTGGCTTTTTGCAGTTGATGGTCAATGTGTACCACAAACAATCGCTGCGGACAAAGGGCTGCCAAAACATAAAGCAACAGCAAAGAATCTAAACCACCACTGCACGCCACAATCAGTCGTGCTTGTGATGGAAGTTGTTGTAATTGCGTTAAGACAGATTGCCTAAAGTGTTGCTGCCAAACTTCATTAAACGTTGGTAACGTGCTTCGCATCGTTGTTCTGCATCCAATTGTTCAAGCTCTGCCAAAGCCGTTTTAAGCACTTGTTTTAAATCTTGCATCACTTGTTCAGGATTTAAATGAGCCCCATCGCCTTCATCAACCACATATTCTACAATACCGATGTCTTTTAAACGATTTGCCGTTAATGCCAAGGCTTCACTAGCTTGTTCTGCTTTATCTGCCGAACGCCACAAAATAGACGCACAACCTTCAGGCGAAATCACAGAATAAATACTGTGCGACAGCATCACCACACGGTCAGCAACGCCAATCGCCAATGCACCACCTGAACCGCCTTCGCCAATCACCGTCGCAATCACAGGTACTTTCAAATCCGATAATTGCTCTAAACTGGTCGCAATCGCTTCAGCTTGCCCACGCTCTTCTGCACCGACACCTGGGTAAGCCCCCATCGTATCAATAAAGGTCAATACAGGCAGTTGAAAACGCTCTGCCATATCGCATAAACGCTGTGCCTTACGGTAGCCTTCAGGATTGGTCATACCAAAATTATGGTGCAAACGCTCTTTCACCGTTTTACCTTTTTGCTGACCAATCACTACGACAGGCTGTCCATCTAAACGTGCCAAACCACCGATTAATGCACCATCATCGCCAAATAAACGGTCGCCATGCAACTCGTCAAATTCAGTAAATAACGCCTTGACATAATCTAAAAATTGCGGACGATCGGCATGACGTGCGATTTGCACCGTTTGCCAAGCACTTTGTGTTGTATGTTGTGTATTCATTCCATCTACCTAATTTATCTATCGCAACCATGCCATCATCAAGTGTTTATTACACTTCAAATGATGTTTCAATGGTGCGTAAATCTAGCTCAATGCCCCAATGATTGAATTGCACTTGCTCATCTCGCAAGTCTTCCATCAATAACGGCCATTGTTTTGCATCGCCAGAAACCAATAATCGCCATTGTTGTTCATTTTGCACCTGCAATTCAATGGCAGGAAGCACCTGATCGCTACGACTATGATTGATTAAAACTGCTAAACGCAACAACAAACACAAACTCAATAATTTATATCCACCCACCGAAAATACATGATTTTTTGCATCATTTTTCAACTTACGGCGATGATTTGCGACCATTAAAGACAGATGATTTTGGTCAATTTGTGAGAAACCCGCAATATCGGAATGTTGCAATAAATATGCCCCATGGCGATGATAACCATTATGACTGATAGCTAAACCAATTTCATGCACATAAGCTGCACGACGCAATAAGTCATTGTCTTCATTAGAAAAATTAAAATACTTATGTGCATCAGCAAATAATTTTTTCGCCATCGCAACCACACGCTCGGCTTGTTTGACATCTACACCATAACGTCCCATCAAGGCTTGCACACTACGATCACGAATATCTTCATGTTTAAAGCGGCCAAGCAAATCGTACATCACGCCTTCACGCAATGCACCATCAGAATAAACCAATTTGTCAATATCTAATACTTCAAAAATTGCATATAAAATTGCCAAGCCTGCTGGCAAAACTGCTCGTCTGTCTTCTTTTAAACCGACAAAATCAATTTCTGAAGCGTGTTTAAATTTTAATAATTTATCTTTTAATTTTTCTAAACCTTCACGTGTAATATTTTCTTGCTCATCGGTCAAGCCCATTTGCAACATAATTTGACGACACGCCTTAATCGTTCCACTTGAGCCGACAACGGTATCCCAACCTGTATCTTTATAAGTATTAGCAATGCCTGCCAATTCTTTTTTGGCGGCAAAATAGGCTTTTTCAAAGGCTTTGGCATTAATTTCACCTTTGGCAAAATAGCTTTTGGTAAAACTCACACAACCTAATTGCAACGATTCCATTTGTAAAGGTTCAAACTCTTGCCCAATAATAAACTCAGTTGAACCGCCACCAATATCAATCACCAAACGGCGACCGCCATTCATCATCGTGTGCGACACGCCCAAATAAATTAAACGGGCTTCTTCACGCCCTGCAATAATTTCAATCGGTTTAGGCAAAATTTCTGCCGCACGTTGCATAAATTCATGACCATTTTTCGCTTGACGTAACGCATTGGTCGCCACAATACGCAAACGATTTGGATGTACAGCCCCCAAACGCCCAACAAAACGAGCCAAACACGCCAAACCACGCTCTTGAGCTGCTGGTGTCAAATTTCTATTTTCATCTAAACCTGCTGCCAACTGTACTTTTTCAGACATTGACACCACTTTTTTGACTTCACCATGGTCAAGTTTTGCAATCGCAAGATGAAAACTATTTGACCCCATATCAATCGCTGCAAGCAATTCTTCATCAACCAAAAAATCAGACATAAGGATATACGCAAGTAAAATAAAAACATTATGCTATTAGATTAAAGCAAAGTGCTATTTTTTTAAAGCCCTTTTTTACACAGCGTGCATTTTTCATTGCATTTTTCACCATTTTAGCAACTAAATCATATTAAAATACAAACAATTCTCTTTTACGATAGTTATAATCACAAATCACAATAATATTTTTCGCCTTTTTTACATGAAAAAAGTTATAATGCCACCATCTATGAACACAAGATGATGTGCATTTCGCACAACAGAACACAAATCGGAGTAAATGATGTCTCATATTATCAACACCAGCGATGCAAATTTCCAAGCTGATGTATTAAATAGCGATGTACCTGTATTGGTAGATTTCTGGGCGGCATGGTGCGGTCCTTGTAAAGCCATTGCCCCTGTACTTGAAGATTTAGCGACTGAATACCAAGGTAAAGTAAAAATCGCTAAAGTAGATGTAACTGCCAATCCTGAAAGCAGTGCAAATTTTGGTATCCGTAGCATTCCTGCATTATTGTTATTCAAAAATGGTCAAGTGATTGCTCAGCAAATCGGTGCTGTACCACGTGCACAGTTGCAAGGTTTTATTGAAGCAAATATCTAATGGATTGTCATTAGAGCATTTTTGTGCAATGAAATATAAGAACGCCCGTGTTGGGCGTTTTTATTTTGTGATTTTCAAGCATTTTGCTTGCTAAAAAATTTGACAATACGGACTTTTTAGCATAATATGACCACGCAAATCACTAGGACATTTCTATATGAAACCATGTATTACATCTTCATATAGCATTCCCAGTCTATTATTCCATATTGCCGTTCGGCACATTTTGTTGATCCCTTGCATTTCCTTACGATAATTTTCTCATACGCAGAAAATGATTGCATAATACGTCATGCAATAAACAACATTTCCACTGTCCGAACCGATTCCCCTTTTATTCTCACTCAACGATTTATCTTATGAATCTTACCGAACTGAAAAAAAAACCGATTGGCGAATTAGTTAAAATTGCCGAATTTATGGGGCTAGAAGGATTAGCTCGTAACCGTAAGCAAGATATTATTTTTGCGATTTTAAAACGCCATGCGATGAATGGCGAAGAAATTTTTGGCGATGGCGTGCTGGAAATTTTAAGCGATGGTTTTGGTTTCTTACGCTCAGCTGCTGGCTCGTATCTTGCAGGCCCTGACGACATTTATGTCAGCCCATCACAAATTCGTCGCTTCAACTTACGCACAGGCGATACCATTACAGGCACGATTCGCCCACCCAAAGAAGGCGAACGTTATTTTGCCCTACTCAAAGTCAATGAAATTAATTTTGATACGCCTGAAAATTCTCGCAATAAAATCTTATTTGAAAACTTAACGCCATTATTCCCAACCGAACAATTAGTGATGGAATTAGGGAATGGATCAACCGAAGATTTAACTGCTCGTGTGGTAGATTTAATCGCACCGATTGGTAAGGGACAACGCTCTATTATTGTTGCACCACCTAAAGCGGGTAAAACCATGCTATTGCAAAGCATTGCCCAATCTATTACCCGTAACAATCCTGAAGTGTATTTAATCGTATTATTGATTGATGAACGCCCTGAAGAAGTTACCGAAATGGAACGCACCGTACGTGGCGAAGTGGTCGCTTCAACCTTTGATGAAGCCCCTGCTCGTCATGTACAAGTGGCAGAAATGGTGATTGAAAAAGCCAAACGCTTGGTTGAACACCGTAAAGATGTCGTTATTTTACTTGACTCAATTACACGTTTAGCTCGTGCCTACAATACGGTTATCCCATCGTCTGGCAAGGTTTTGACTGGTGGTGTCGATGCTCATGCGTTGGAACGTCCAAAACGTTTCTTTGGTGCGGCTCGTAACATTGAAGAAGGCGGTTCTTTGACCATTATTTCTACTGCATTAATTGAAACAGGCAGTAAAATGGACGAAGTCATTTACGAAGAATTTAAAGGTACAGGCAACCAAGAAATTACACTTGACCGCCGTATTGCTGAAAAACGTGTATTCCCTGCCATTAACATCAAAAAATCAGGCACTCGCCGTGAAGAGCGTTTAATGGACGAAGATAAATTGCGTAAGGTATGGATTTTACGGAAATTATTGCATTCTCATGATGAATTGCCAGCGATTGAATACTTACTTGATCGTATGAAAGAAACCAAAACTAATGATGATTTCTTTGATCAAATGAAGCGTAAAGCATCGCAATAAGTCATTCAAACGACTGTATCATCAAGTGAAATGGTCAATTTTAGCCCTATTTTCGCTTGATGATACAATTTGTTACACCTTTTACATCAAAAAAATCTATTTAAACAAAAATTATTCTTCATTATCATTCACATTTGCTTATAAAATAAGTCATTGTTTTTATTAATGTTTTAATGTTTTGTAAAATTTTCATCTTGTTATGATGAACTTTTTTCATTATTTTTATCGTTTTTTTCGTAGAAAAGAGTAGTTTTTATTTACCAGCAATGGTACGATATATCAGGTCGTTAAGCTGAATTGCATTACCTATATTCAAATTTAGGACTAAACAAGCATAAACAGTTTAACTTATGTTTCCTTTCTCTAGCTATATATGAGAGTATTATCATGTTATTCAAAAAATTTGCAATCGTTGCAACTGTAGCTGCTACTTTAGCGTTCGTTGCTTGTGCTAAAAAAGAAGAAGCTAAACCAGCTGAAGCTGCTGCTCCTGCTGCTGAACAACAAGCTGCTGCTGATGCTGCTAAAGTAGATGCTGCTCCAGCTGAAGCTGCTGCTGCAGACGCTAACAAAGCTGCTGCTGAAGCAAATGCTGCTACTGCTGAAGCTGCTCCTGCTGCTGACGCTGCTAAGACTGATGCTGCTGCTCCAGCTGCTGACGCTGCTAAGAAAGAAGAAAGCAAATAATCTTGTTTTTATTCTTAAAAAAAGAGAGCCACGTTGCTCTCTTTTTTCTTGCCCATAATTTATTACCCATAAATTTCGTATTTACTGCGTAAGTAGCAATCGTACGTCATCACTCGTCCACGGTTGCACAAGACAATGTGTGATACCACAAAGTTTTGCTTTTTCTCGTGCCAATAGGCTTTCTTGCTCTAAAATAAGTACAATTTTCAATGGTTTAATCATATCATCTTGCATATTCAATATATTCACCCACTCATACGCAGTAAGCGTTGCCAAATCTTGCCCAAGCCATATTTGCGTGATTGCTTGTTGATTGAGCAAACATAGTGCTTGCAAGGCATCATGACTGCATTCAACATGAAAACCTTGTGCTTGCATGATTTTTGCCAAACTTTGGCGAACAATTTCATGAGAATGAAGAATTAAAATGGTTGGTTGTGTTGATGTATCCGTCATAACCCTGCCGTTTTTCGCTTGTGATGAATCTATTGTTTGCTTTTTATCATAATTTGCTCAATTTTCCAATTTTTATTTGCGTTTAGTCATGCTAAATCCTTACTTTTTAGTGTACAATGAACGTTTTAAATGATTTTACTAGAAGGATAACTCATGCGTGCAAGCCAATTTTTATTTTCAACCTTAAGAGAAACACCGAATGATGCCAACGTCATCTCACACCAACTGATGTTGCGTGCAGGCATGATTCGCCAACTGGCATCAGGGCTTTATACATGGTTGCCAACTGGGGTGCGTGTGTTAAATAAAGTCAGCAAAATTGTGCATGAAGAAATGCAGCGTTCAGGAGCATTGGAAGTGTTTATGCCTGTAACGCAACCTGCCGATTTGTGGCAAGAAAGCGGACGTTATGAGCAATATGGCCCAGAATTATTACGTTTTGACGACCGCCACAACAATCCTTTTGTGCTTGGGCCGACACATGAAGAAGTGATTACCGACCTTGCACGCCATGAGTTGAAAAGTTATAAACAACTTCCTGTCAATTTTTACCAAGTGCAAACCAAATTCCGTGATGAAATTCGCCCACGTTTTGGCGTGATGCGTTCTCGTGAATTTATCATGAAAGATGCCTATTCATTCCACGCCAATCAAGAGTCATTACAACAGACTTACGATGTGATGTATCAAACCTATAGCAATATTTTCAATCGTTTAGGTTTAAATTTCCGTCCAGTACAGGCGGATACAGGTTCTATCGGTGGTTCAGCATCGCATGAATTTCACGTTTTAGCCGACAGTGGCGAAGATGATATTGCATTTTCAACGGAGTCGGATTATGCGGCAAATGTGGAAATGGCAGAAGCGATTTTAGTGGGCGAACGCCCTGCGGCAACGCAAGCCTTTACGATTGTTGATACGCCAAATTGCAAAACCATTGAAAGCGTGTGCGAGTTTTTAAAATCAGATGCAAAACAATCTGTGAAAGCACTTTTGGTGCAAGGCGTGAGCGATGAGCAAGGTAATACGCCTGTGGTGGCTCTTTTTGTGCGTGGCGACCATGAATTAAACGAAATTAAAGCAGAAAAGCACCCGTTAATTGCTAGTCCATTGACTTTTGCGACCGAAGAGCAATTACAACAATACGGCTTAACTGCTGGCTTTACAGGCCCACAAGGTTTAGTGGAAAAAGGCATTACCGT
>JAUNHS010000145.1 GCA_030523805.1 Acinetobacter sp. | reverse complement strand
CCAAAACATCAACCAATTATGAACGCTCGCACCGTATTGAACTCAACGAAGCACAGCAAGGCTGGCAAATCCGTGTACGTCGTTTGACGGCAAATAGCACGGTGGAACATATCAGCGATAAGATGTACATTTCAGCGGTTACAGAATTGGTGGATTTGAAATTACGTTATCCAAATACTGCTTTGCTCGGTTTGCGTTATGACTCTGAATATTTTAGCAATGTGGCAAAAGTCGCGGTGCGTTTGCAGGGGTTACGCATTCAAGTACCAACAAATTATGACCCTGTGGCACGCACTTATAATGGTATGTGGGACGGCACATTTAAGCAGGCACGGAGATTGGTTTTGCACAGGATAGTTGTTATTTGACCGCTGGCGATTATACTTTGTCGGTGTGGAGCTCTACCACCTATTTCTGTGTCCATTTTAAAAAATGGTGTAGAAGTCAGAAGAATTACCTTAAACGCAACAGATCTTCGTGGTCCTAGTGTTGATATTGGAGGTCAGGATTCGCACTATATTCGTGCAGGCTCTTATTTTAATGAAGATGTATCGGTATTTATTCCATCATTTAATGAACAAAATACCACAAATGTGTTTAGTTATAAAATTGACTATCACAATGCAAGAGATTACGAAATGCAGCAGATTAATAAATATCCTTTGATTGTTGAAATGTTTGCTTTAGAGTTAAAGCGTTAATGTATGTAAAAGTACACACAAAATACTTGATTTAATCTATTTTGTGTGTAATATCTCTAAAAAATAGGAGAAACAAATGATACATTACGCAATCGCCATTACCAAAGACGAAGGCATGACCAATTATGGGGGCGTATTCCCTGATATTGCAGGGTGCTATCCCACTGCCGATACTTTAGACGAAATGATGATTGAAGCTCGTGAGTTAGCTATATCACACATTGAAACTATGCTAGAACTCAATATGCCATTTGAGTTTAAAACCACGCCACTTGAAGAGCTGCAAAAAGACCCTGAATATCAAGGCGTAACGTGGGCAATCATTAGCATTGATGAAACTGCTTTTGATAGACAAGTCCGCTTTAATGTGAGTTGGAGCGAGCATTTACTCAAACGTGTAGATGAGCATATCGCCAAAACGCATGATACACGTTCGGGCTTTTTGGCGAAGTTGGCGAGTCAAGCGTTGTAAAATAATACTTGATTATGTACCTACTTATAGGTACAATATATAAAAGCAAGGCAATCGTGCCAGCTGAACAACTTGGAGTTTGTATGAAATCAGTTCAAGCCCTAAATAGGGAGTTAAAAATGGCAGAAATCAGAAAGTTAAACGCTGAAGTGGCTAAACTTGAGAAAGAGACAAAATATTACCCTTGGGTTGTTGTTGTATCTGCGAGCGTTGCTGCGACCATTACCACCTTATTTGCCCTGCTACAATGGGTATTCAAGCCCCTAAATTAGGGGCTATTCTTCAAGGAATGCAATGAACAAAACACAACTTATCGCCATCGGACAAGCCTTGTACGGTACACAGTGGCAATCAGACCTTGCACGAGCATTAGATATTGATAGCCGTCGTGTACGTCAATGGCTCAACGACGAACGCCCAATTCCTGAATGGTTGGCAAGGGAATTGAAGATACTGCTTCAGAATAAAATTAATCAATGTCAGGATTTATTAAATCAGCCCCTTGTTTAGGCAATTTTTATACGTTTTTTAATCTGTCCATGTCATACCAATTTTTTAATCTGCGTGAATGACATTCTTTTACTCCGCTCATAATTATCGCCAACTTCGGACAAGTAGCGGTCAATTGCTTGAATTAGGGTCATGTGCTACACTTACGCCTTGTAAAATGTTGGGATTTTCATCAATCCTAACTCTCGCTTTTTAATCCAATGCTTTATGATTTTGCGATGAGTTTTGCCTGTTAATAAATGGGAAATAACGCAAAATATGGCAAAATAAAGTGAAATATTTGTAAGATTAAGATGTTGAATTTAAATGAAAAATATTGAAGTGATTGATTTTAAAGTGAATAGTAGAATAAGTGTCGCCCCCATGATGGATTGGACGACACGAGATTACCGTTATTTAGCCCGTTTACTCAATCCCCATGTGGTTTTATACAGCGAAATGGTAACGACTGGAGCAATTTTACATGGCGATCAAGCACGTCATTTAGATTTTGATGCCAAAGAATTACCATTAGTTTTACAGCTTGGTGGTTCAGATCCACAGCAGCTGGCAGAATGCAGTCGTATAGGCGAGCAATGGGGCTATAGTGCGATTAATTTAAATGTCGGTTGCCCAAGTGATCGTGTGCAACACAATAAAATTGGGGCGTGTCTCATGGCAGAGCCTGACTTGGTAGCAGAATGTATTACAGCGATGCAAAATGCCGTCAAAATTCCTGTAACCATTAAACATCGCATTGGCATTGATCATTTAGATAGCTATGAGCAAATGCTACAATTTGTGGATACCGTCGCAGTAACAGGGTGTCAGCATTTTATTGTTCATGCACGTATTGCCTTGTTAAATGGTTTATCGCCCAAAGAAAATCGTGAAATTCCACCTTTACGCTATGATGATGTGTACCGTCTCAAGCAGGAACGTCCGCATTTAACCATTGAAATCAATGGCGGTATTAAGACCGTTGCTGAAGTAGAACAGCATTTACAGCACGTTGATGGCGTGATGATTGGACGTGAAGCCTATCATCATCCGTATTTATTGGCAGAATTGGCTCAGCATTTTGATGGTATTGCATTACCAAATCGTATAGAAATTATGCAGCAGATGTTAGACTATATGGCTCAGCGTGTGGCAAGTGGTGTGCCTTTATCGGTGATGACACGGCATATTTTGGGATTATTTCAGCATTTGCCTAACGCTCGTAAGTGGCGACAAGCCTTGAGTGGTGGTAATGCCAAAACCTTAGCCGATGTAGAGCGTGCCGTGCAGATGATGCAGCAGGCGTTTAGTAGCATTGAAAATCCATAATGTTTAATAGCATCTGCTTAAATGAGAGAAGCGTTTAATGAAACAAGCCACAGCACTCAATTTACTCAAATCTGGCGTGAATGTATTTTTAACAGGTTCGGCTGGTGCAGGTAAAACCTATACGCTCAATCAATATATACGCTATTTGCGAGAGCGTAATGTGGCAGTGGCAATCACGGCTTCTACAGGCATTGCAGCGACACACATGAATGGGCGAACCATTCATTCATGGGCAGGCATTGGCATTAAAGATGAAATGACTACTGCTGAATTAAAACGCTTAAAAGAAAGCCGTCGCCAAGTGCGAGAGCAAATCATCAAAGCTCAAGTGTTGATTATTGATGAAATTTCAATGTTGCATTACAAGCAATTTAATCTGATTAATCAAGTGCTTAAATATATCAAAGAAAATGATGAACCTTTCGGTGGCTTGCAACTGATTGTGTGTGGCGATTTTTTCCAATTGCCGCCTGTAGGGAAAAATGAAGAAAATAACCGAAATAAATTTTGTTTTATGTCGCCTTCGTGGGTGGAAGCCAATTTTACGGTGTGTTATTTAACCGAACAACATCGTCAAGGCAATGATTTGTTGAGCGATATTCTCAATGCCATTCGTAAACAGTACATTCCTAAAGCACATATTGATGCTTTACTAGCGACCATGCAACAAAATATTGGCGATACATTTACACATCTTTATACGCATAATATCAATGTAGATAGCACTAATGACCGCTATTTGCGAGAAATTGATGGCGAAGAAAAAATGTTTATTGCTGAAATGACAGGCGATGAGTTTTTACTGAAAACATTGCGTGCTTCGGTGCGAGCCCCTGAAGAATTGCTCTTGAAAAAACACGCTAAAGTGATGTTTGTGAAAAACCATTCGGATTTATATTATAGCAATGGAAGTTTAGGGGAAGTGATTGGTTTTGAAGCGGATAATC
>JAUNHS010000144.1 GCA_030523805.1 Acinetobacter sp. | reverse complement strand
TAAATGGTGTGTATGCACGTTTATGGCATCGTCAGAGTGGTGGCTTTTTAGGTGAATTAGATGAGTGAGTTAAATAAATAGGTTTGGTTGGGGGATCATATTCGCCTAATTGAAAATGTATGATGTAGGGGCAAATTACATTTGCCCCATACTGTACCAATAATGACAAGTAGTGTTTGATGATTTAATGATCATTACCTTCATCTTCTTGTGGGGGAGTTCCTTGGCTATCGGGATAGCTCCCTTGGTTCGCTTCAGCAATATTTTGACGCTCTATTTCTTCTTCAAATAGCGTATCTTTATTTTCACTATGAGATGTGCTTAGGTTGTTATCACTAGAAGAAGAAGATGTGTTTGCATTTGACGCTGTGCTATTCGGCTGTCTTGCCGTACAGGTTGCCATTGCACCAGTAATCACATCACTCATGGCTTGCGTATCAATCGTACCATTACTGATTATGCTTGCCAATTTTTCTTGGCTTAAATTCTCTTTAAGTTCATTTGCCGTACAGCCACACAAATTGGCTCGTTGTTCAGCAGTTAAAATGATATTGGCAAATTCGGCATTATTCTGTAATTGATTTTCACATTCTGCTTGTACAGCATTAATCAGCATATTTTTACCAATATCGGTAATGCTTTCCACACCTAAATTTTGTGCAGTTTGCTGTACATTGGGATGATCACACGCTGTAAGTGTAATAAATACAGGCAATAACATAGGCATTAAATATCTTTTCATGCTGTTTTACTCAATCGGTTGTAACGGTGATACAACATCACCATTTTGAGCACGATGACGCATAAAATGATCCATCAGCACAATGGCAAGCATGGCTTCAGCAATTGGAGCAGCACGCACACCAACACAAGGGTCATGACGACCTTTGGTAATCACATCAGTCGCATTGCCCCCTAAATCAATGGTTTTCCCTGCTGTAGTAATGCTTGATGTTGGCTTTAGAGCAATCGCCACACGAATGGTTTGCCCACTAGAAATGCCACCTAAAATACCACCTGCATGATTGGCAGTAAAACCAACTGGCGTGAGTTCATCTCGGCTAGTATGACCAAATTGCTCAGCAACGGCAAAACCATCGCCAATTTCCACACCTTTGACCGCATTGATACTCATCATGGCATGGGCAATATCGGCATCTAGTCGGTCAAATACAGGCTCGCCCCAACCAACAGGCACATTTTCAGCTAAAATTTCTAATTTCGCACCACAACTTGTGCCTTGTTCACGCAATGATGTAACCAATGCTTCAAAACGTGGTACAGCATCGACATCGCCACAGAAAAATGGATTGTTTGGTACTTCATTCCAGTCCAGTTTTTCGGCTTTTTCTGTACCAATTTGTGTTACATGACCACGAATGACAATACCAAATTTTTCCGCCAAATATTTTTTGGCAATCGCACCTGCTGCCACACGCATTGCTGTTTCTCGTGCTGATGAACGCCCGCCACCACGATAATCACGGAAACCGTACTTCATGGTGTAAGTATAATCGGCATGATTGGGGCGGAAAGTTTGAGCGATATTGCCGTAATCTTTGGATTTTTGGTCGGTATTGCGAATCAGTAAACCAATAGATGTGCCTGTGGTTTTACCTTCAAATACGCCTGAAATGATTTCTACTTCATCGGGTTCTTTGCGTTGTGTGGCAAATTTTGATGTACCCGGTTTGCGGCGGTCAAGTTCAATTTGTAGGTCGTGTTCGCTTAAGTCTAAACCAGGGGGAACGCCATCTACAATTGCCATTAAGCCTACACCGTGTGATTCGCCACAGGTGGTTACGGTAAAAAGTTGTCCAATGCTATTGCCAGCCATAATCTTTCTCTCATTTACATATTTTCAATAAATTTTTCATAACTACCAAATTTAGCTTTATCAATTTTATATTGACCATTTTTCAATTTGGTAATCATTACGCTATCACAATCCATAAGCTCTAAGCGTTGATATGTTGCTAATTCACCTTTTTTTAAAGCTAGTAGTTGGCGTAATAGCCAATCCGCTAATGCAGAATTTGGATTTGTCATTAAAGCCTTACTGTTTTCTTGACAAACTTTAGCGTTCAAAATATTTCCGTCAGGTGTAATTAAGTCAAATGGTTCATCTCTACTTGGAAAGAAATTTGGAAAGTATTGATGAATTTGTATTGGAATTGGAATATAAACTTCATCAAGAGTACGCTTTCTACCATTAGCATTCCATTGATTTAATCCACTACGTTCAGGTACTAATCCGTTTCTTGTGGAATATAGTGGTAATATTACAAATTCTTTCTTTTCAATTTTTTCATCTTGACTTGAAATTAGTTCTTTTAATCTCAATAACAAGTCATAAGGCTCAGAAATTATTTCAACAGGTAAAGAGTAATAATTATCTGGTAAATGAAATCGTTTGAATAATGTGCTTTTTGAAAAACTATAGCTATAATCATGAATAGAATCTGTAAATTCTATTCCAGTATTTTTAGATTTCTTAATTTTAATTTTGTTAATATCTATTTCATCATAATTTTCTTCAAATAGTCTTAATTCATTTTCTCTTCTAGTTACTAAATGATAAATAGCTTTATCTATACCATACAAACGGTGAGCAAATTTAATTCGCTCGTTTCTTGCCTTAGCAACAGCAAGGACTAAATCTTCATCGCTTAAATGGCGAAACTCTTTATTTGCTAAGTGATTAAATTCAGCTACTTTTTCTAATTTTTGCTTTTTTTCACAAATAAAAGTTTTTAAACCAATACCTGTCTTTATGCCATCAATTTCTAATAACGCATCAAATGCACTATCATCACGGCTTAGGTTTTGAGCATGTAAAGCATAGCAGAATAAATTTTCTGCATTTCTATAGTATAAATAGGGTACTTTATTATCACTGAATAAACCTGATAATGAAGTCATAATCTTTAATAACTCTAAATAATTGTCATTATAGTTAATCATTTATTAACTCCTTCAAAATATTTTCCGAGATACGCTTAATTAACGGCATGGTAACACTATTTCCTGCTTGCATATAGAGTTTACTGTTAGCAATATTTGGCATGATAAAATTCTCCATATCATAACCTTGAAATGCAAAACATTCTTTTGGCGTAAGTTTACGAATACCAAAATCATCTAAAATCAAAGGTACATTATGTCCACCTGTTCCCATATTTGCAGTTAAAGTAGGGCATAAGTTGTTTTTATTTTCACGTACATAAACTCTACGCCATTGATAAATAGTATCTTTTGATGTCATTTCTTGGGCAAGTTGAGCAAAATATTTTGATTTATCATAATAGAAAGCGTCATCTTGCTTTTCTTTAGATAAAATATCGTGAATTGTTTTGGTGAGCTCTACTTTATCAGGAAATTCAAATCTTACAGTTTCAAAATAATATTTATCAAAAGCAACGATAAAAATCCGTTCTCTATTTTGTGGAATATTTGCATATTCGGCTGTGTTCATTATTTTGTAGAAAACTTGGTAACCAAGTTTATTTTCCAAAATATCTAAAATGACTTTAAATGTATTGCCCTTATCATGAGAGACGAGATTTTTAACATTTTCTAAAAAAACCACTTTAGGGCGATGCTTCTCTATAATTTTTTCAATATCAAAAAATAACGTACCACGACTGTCAGAAAAGCCTTTTTGATAACCTGCAATTGAAAATGCTTGACAAGGAAATCCTGCACATAAAATATCAAATTTTTGTGGGATTTGTGCTTTGGTTTCATCAAGTGTAATGTCGCCATAAGGCATAATACCGTGATTGGCAAAATATGTTTTTTGGGCGTTTGGCTCTATTTCACTGGCGAATACACATTCTCCACCTAGAGATTTCATGGCAAAATGAAATCCACCAACACCTGCAAATAAATCAATAAAGGTAAATTTACTCATATTTCACTCATATTTAATATATAGAGTTATTATTCATCGTTCTCTTTGGTAATTCTAGCTCAATATCTGCCACAGCAGGGTCAGCTTGGGCAAATACATCAAATAGGGACTTAT
>JAUNHS010000143.1 GCA_030523805.1 Acinetobacter sp. | reverse complement strand
AACATAACGAATTTTAATGGGGGTTTTATGCCTAACCTACTTTCAACAGAGTCAGCAAGTCAAACGCTGAACTTTGCATACATTTGGGAACAAGTTCAACCAATTTTAGGTGCGATTGCAATTTTAATCGTCGGTTGGATTGTTGCATTATTAATTTCTGGTGGCGTGAAAACATTACTTGCCAAAGTCAATCTTAATCAGAAATTAAATCAATCTACACAAACCAGTACCAACATTGAACAAATTATTGCTCGTGTCATTTTTTGGTTTATCTTCATCATTGCCATTGTTGCAGGGTTAAATGTTTTAGATTTAACGTCTGTCAGCTCGCCTTTCTCAAGCATGATTGGTAATGTAATGACCTTTATTCCAACCTTAATTGCAGCTTTAGTTGTTGCTGCTATAGGCTGGCTAATTGCAACTTTTGTGCGTTCGGCATTGGTTCGTGCATTAGATAAAACCAATCTTGACGATCGTTTAAGCCAAGATGTTGGCGTATCGCCTGTAAGCAAAAATATTGCTGAAATTGCGTATTGGTTGATTTTATTATTATTCTTACCAATTGTATTGTCTATTTTAGGTTTAGACGGCTTATTAGCTCCAGTACAAACCATGGTTACAGAAGCAATTACATTCTTACCGAATTTATTTATTGCTGGCGTTATTGTGTTTGTCGGTTATGTGCTTGCCAAAGTGGTGCGTAGCATTGTAGAAGGCTTGGCAAATAGCGTAGGTTTACAAGCTCAAGCTGAAAAGTTTGGTTTATTTAAATCTGGCAATGTAGCGAAAATTTTAGGATCGTTTGTATTTGCGATTATTATGATTACATCGTTAATCATCGCTTTTGATGCGTTAGGTGTAGAAAGTATTTCTCAACCTGCAACATCAATGTTACAGCAAATCTTAACAGCGATTCCGAACGTATTAGCTGCAGCAATGATTTTAATCATCGCTTATTTCGTATCAAAATTCGTGGCTCAATTAGTGAGTGAATTATTAGCTGGTACAGGTGTTGATGAAATTCCTGCAAAATTAGACGTACAACGCTTTTTAGGTGAACAAAAAGTTTCTAAAGCGGTAGGTTGTTTAATCGTATTCTTTACTATGTTGTTCGCAACATCAGAAGCAGCAAATCGCTTGCAATTTAGCAATGTCAGCGACTTAATCAGCACATTTATCCAATTTGGTGCAAATATCTTATTGGGTGCTGTGATTTTAGTGATTGGTTTCTGGTTAGCAAATATCGTTGCAAACGTGGTACAACGTGGTAAATCTCGCTGGTTAGGTACATTAGTTCGTGTATTAATCATGGGCTTAGTCTTGGCGATGGGCTTAAAAGCGATGGGCATTGCCGATTCTATCGTAAACCTTGCTTTTGGTTTAACTTTAGGTGGTGTTGCAGTTGCATTTGCCTTGGCATTTGGTTTAGGTGGCCGTGTACCAGCAGAGCGTTTGCTCAACAAATTGGTAGATAAAGCCGAAAAATCTGACAAATCAGAGCAAGATTCTCAATAATCTTTGTTATGAATTGTACAAAAAAGCCACGCATTATGCGTGGCTTTTTCTATGATGGGCAATGTAATCATCGTTTTTTCCATTTAAATTATGTGTATTATTCTTTAAAAATATACGACTTTAGTAGATGATAAAAGTAAAAATAACTGCTATGATAACACGCAACTTAAAATCACTGACGGTATCATTTTGTGCTTTGCTCTTAAGCTACAAACCATTTTCATACCGCCACATAAAGGATGCTTATTCATGTCGCACGAATCGCCCAAGCCTAGCAACAGCAGTTCGGCAAATTATTTTTTCTTAATTCTTCCACGCTATGCGATTTATTGGTTATTTATTCTATTTACCATTGTCGCTGCAGTCTTTCAAATTTGGTGGTTAGCTGCCTTCTTACTTATTTTTGTTATTTTAGGTAGCTACGACATCATACAAAAACGCCATGCCATTTTACGAAATTATCCGATTGTTGGGCATTTGCGTTTCTTATTAGAAAATTTCCGCCCCGAAATTCGTCAATATTTTTTAGAAACAGATCAAGAAGAAGTGCCATTTTCTCGCCAACAGCGGTCTATGGTCTATCAGCGTGCCAAAAATATTAATAGTACCACAGCATTTGGTAGCTTGAATGATTTAAGACAACCAGGTCGTGAGTGGTTTTTACATTCAGGGACAAGCCATAAAATTGAAAATACTGATTTCCGTGTGCGTGTCGGCAATGAGCGTTGCTTGCAACCGTATGATTTATCAGTATTTAATATTTCTGCTATGAGCTTTGGTGCATTATCTGCTGCTGCCATTGAAGCCTTAAATAAAGGGGCGAAAATGGGTGGTTTTGCTCATGACACAGGCGAAGGCAGTATTAGTTCATATCACCAAAAGCACGGCGGCGATTTGATTTGGCAAATCGGTACAGCGTATTTTGGTTGCCGTGATGAATATGGTAATTTTAACCCTGAAACCTTTAAACAACGTGCAGCTTTAGACCAAGTGAAAATGATTGAAATCAAACTTTCACAAGGGGCAAAACCTGGTAAAGGTGGTGTATTGCCAGCATCTAAAATTACCGATGAAATTTCACGCAGCCGTGATATTCCTAAAGGGATTGATTGCATTTCCCCACCAGGTCATCACGCATTTTCTACGCCAAGAGAATTGGTGCAATTTTGGCAACAATTAAGAGAGCTATCAGGGGGTAAGCCTGTGGGAATTAAGCTCTGTATTGGTATGCCGTGGGAATTTATGGCCATCGTCAAAGCCATGATTGAAGAAGACAATTATCCTGATTTTATTGTGATTGATGGTGCAGAAGGTGGCACAGGAGCAGCACCTGTAGAATTTATGGATAGTTTGGGTATGCCGCTGTTAGATGCGTTTATTTTTGTGCAAAATACACTGGTCGGTGCTGGCATTCGTGATAAAATCAAAGTCGGCACAAGTGGTAAAATCATTAGTGGTTTTGATATTGCCAAAATGATGGCTCTCGGTGCAGATTGGTGTAATAGTGCCCGTGGTTTTATGTTTGCCGTTGGTTGTATCCAATCTCGCTCATGCCATACCAACAAATGCCCAACTGGCGTGGCAACACAAGACCCAGCACGTCAAAAAGCCTTGGTTGTCCCTGACAAAGCCGAACGTGTGAAAAATTTCCACAATAATACGTTATATGCACTTGGTGAAATTGTGGGTAGTGCAGGTTTAAATCACCCATCGGAATTGCAACCTCACCATATTGTGCGTCGTCAGCCTGATGGTTGGATTAAACTTTTATCTGAACATTATCAATTTATTGAGCGTGGTTCATTACTCACAGGCGATTGTGGTCGTAAAATTTTAGATGATATGTGGCGATTGGCCGATCCAAACAGTTTCCAAGCGATGGAAATTGCCGATACCATTGTCAAAGCTGAAAATTTACGTAATAAAGCCTAACATAAAAGACCCATTGTGGTCTTTTATTGTTTCGCCAGCTCGCAACATTCAAGGAAATATCTCATGAACCTTGCCTATGTAGAAGCCTTTATTAAAGTCATGGAAGTCCGTTCCGTCTCTCTTGCAGCGGAGCAATTATTTATTACGCAACCTGCTGTAAGCAAACGTATTCAGCAATTAGAATCTGCCTTAAATGTCAAATTATTTGAAACCGCAGGGCGTGGCATACAACCAACTGTAGCCGCACACGCATTGCTCCCCAAGTTAAAAGCATGGCTCAATGAATATTCTGATATTCAACATTTTATTAGCCATCAACAGCACGATGTGCAAGGCGTACTCAAATTTGGTACGAGCCATCATATCGGCTTACACCACTTGGCAAGCACGTTAAAGCATTATGTACAGCAATTTCCTAAAGTACAATTAGATGTCCGCTTTGTAGATTCCGAACAAGCCCATGAGCAAGTACTCGCAGGCGATTTGGAATTGGCTTTTCTTACCCTACCACCGCATTTAGATGCACGTTTGCACTACCACCCATTATGGCAAGATGATTTGGTCTTTGTCGTTGCTCCATTTCACCCTTTGGCACACATGGAACATTTAGACCTTG
>JAUNHS010000142.1 GCA_030523805.1 Acinetobacter sp. | reverse complement strand
CACATTCCTTTAAATAAGCAACGTATAATCATCGCCATTTTGCAAGAAAATATGTTATAATCGGTGCAATATTGTTTAAAAATTGAAGTGTCTAAAGTATTGTTTATTGATGATATTTTAACCTAAGGAGTTCGCATGAGCGTATCGGAAATCCGACCGATTGCCATTGAAGATGAGTTAAAACACTCGTATCTTGACTATGCCATGAGCGTTATTGTCTCTCGTGCTTTGCCAGATGTGCGTGATGGTCTAAAACCTGTGCATCGCCGTGTGTTGTACGCAATGCACGAATTGGGCAATGATTATAATAAAGCCTACAAAAAATCGGCTCGTGTGGTGGGCGATGTGATTGGTAAATATCACCCACATGGCGATAGTGCAGTGTATGAAACCATCGTGCGTATGGCACAAGATTTTAGCTTGCGTTATTTGTTGGTTGATGGTCAAGGGAACTTCGGTTCGGTTGATGGCGATAGTGCTGCGGCTATGCGTTATACCGAAATCCGTATGCAAAAAATGACTCACGATTTACTGTTAGATTTAGAAAAAGATACAGTAGATTGGGAAGATAACTACGACGGCTCGGAAAAAATTCCACAGGTTTTACCAACTCGCATTCCAAATTTATTGGTCAATGGTTCAGCAGGGATTGCCGTGGGTATGGCGACCAATATGGCACCGCACAATATGACTGAAGTGGTCAATGCGTGCTTGGCGTATGTGGATAATCCGCAAATTAGCGTTGAAGGTTTAATGCAACATATTTCAGGCCCAGACTTTCCAACAGGTGGCGTGATTTATGGTAAAGCAGGGATTGTAGATGCGTATCGCACAGGGAAAGGGCGTTTACATATTCGTGGTAAATACCATTTAGAGCAAGATGAAAAAAGCGGACGTACGGTCATTGTATTCACGGAAATTCCGTATCAAGTCAATAAAGCCAAAGCGATTGAACGCATTGCTGAATTGGTCAAAGAGAAAAAATTAGAAGGCATTTCCTTGTTGCAAGATGAATCCGACAAGGAAGGTATGCGAATTGCCATTTATTTAAAGCATGGCGAAAATCCTGAAATTATTGTCAATAATTTATTTTTAAATACGCAATTAGAAAGTAGCTTTAGCATTAACATGGTGTGCTTGGATAAAGGGCAACCGAAGTTAATGAATTTAAAGGATATTATTGCGGCATTTATTCATCATCGTCAAGAAGTGGTTACACGTCGTACCATTTATGAGCTACGCAAAGCGAGAGAGCGTGGGCATATTTTAGAAGGTTTGACGGTTGCGATTTCTAATATTGATGAAATTATTGAAACCATTAAAACATCTGCCAATCCGACCGAAGCGAAAGAGCGTTTATTGGCAGGGGAGTGGCAAGCAGGTGGCGTATTGTCCTTGCTTGAAAAAGCAGGTCAGCAATCGATACGCCCAGAAGAGATTGAAGGTGAAGATCCAAATCGTCCGTTTGGTGTGGTGGGGGATAAATATCATTTGTCGCCTGCTCAAGTGCAAGCGATTTTAGAATTGCGTTTGCACCGTTTGACAGGTTTGGAGCAAGACAAATTACAAGCTGAATATTTAGAAATTTTGGCGGAAATTCAACATCTTGAAGCGATTTTAAGTGATTTTAATTTGTTGATGAATATTATCCGTGAAGAATTAGCTGAAGTTATTCAGCAGTATGGCGATGCACGTCGTACTGAAATTGTTGAGTCTCGTGTTGATTTTAGCCGTGAAGATTTAATCCCTGAAGAGCAAGTGGTTTTAACCGTGTCGCAAACAGGTTATGCCAAAACGCAACCGTTGTCGGATTATCAAGCTCAGCGTCGTGGTGGACGTGGTAAATCGGCAACCAGCATGAAAGAAGATGATTATATTCAGCATTTGATTGTGGCATCTAACCATGCAACGGTATTGTGCTTTACCAGTGTGGGCAAGGTGTATCGCTTAAAAGTGTATGAAGTACCGATTGCATCTCGTGGGGCGAAAGGTCGTCCGATGGTGAATTTATTGCCATTAGAAGCTGATGAAAGCATTACAGCGATTTTACCGTTGAAAGAGTTCCCAGAAAATCATTATGTGTTTATGGCGACTGCATCAGGTACGGTAAAACGTGTGGAATTAGAGCAATTTAGCAATGTGCGTTCTAATGGTTTGCGTGCGATTGATTTGGTTGATGGTGATACCTTGATTGGTGTAGCGATTACCGATGGTCAGCAGCAAATCATGTTATTTAGCAATGAAGGTAAGGCAATTCGTTTTGCTGAGACTGACGTGCGTGCGATGGGACGTACTGCTAAAGGTGTGCGTGGTATGCGTGTGTCTTTAGCAGCGATGGCAGATGAAGACGAGCAAGACATCAGCGATGATGATAATGACGATAGCAATGATGATGATAGTTCATTTGCAAGTCGTATCGTGTCTTTAGTGGTTGTCCCTGAAACAGGCGAAGTGCTGTGTGCGAGTGCCAATGGTTATGGTAAACGTACGCCAGTCGATGATTTCCCAACCAAAAAACGTGGTGGTAAAGGCGTGATTGCGATTAAAACCAGTGAGCGTAATGGCGAATTGGTGGGTGCAGTAGCGATTGATGAAAGCAAGGAAATGTTATTGATTTCCGATGGTGGTACGTTGGTGCGTACTCGTGCGGCTGAAGTGGCAACTGCAGGGCGTAATACACAAGGTGTGCGTTTAATCCGTCTAGCTGATGATGAAACTTTAGTCGGTGTGGTGTCTATTGAAGCGGTATCTGACGGTACAGATGATGAATTGCTTGATGAGCAGGTGGAAACACTTGAGCAGAATATAGAGCAGGTGTCTGAATCTGAAATAGAGTAAATAGTAAAAGCGTCAAAGGTTTCTTTATCAAGAATATAAAGAAATCTTTGGGCTATATTTTCACTATATTTGATATAAAATTTACTTTTTAATAAAGTAAATGAGCTATTTTTTTGTTACACTAAAAATGACGACAATGCTGATGTAAATGATAAAGAAGCATTATTTGTAACATTCATTTTAGGGCATAGCATGCTAAATACTTGGTTGGAAACCATACAACAATTTATTGCACAGCCAAACTTTTGGGCCGCGGTGAGCATTATTCCTGTAACTGCTCTCGTAACGTGGTTGCACGTGTGGATGGCATTAAAAATGGTCTTTTATCCAATCAAATTTTGGGGGATTCGCCTTGGGCCATTGCCATTAGGTTGGCAGGGGATTGTGCCACGCAAAGCAGGACGCATTTCAGGGATTATTACAGACAATGCTTTATCAAAAATTGGTTCATTGCACGAATTTTTAGATGCGATGGATCCACAGGCTATGGCAGATTTTGTAGAGCAGCAAGTCAAGCATGAGTTAAATTTACTCATTGATGAAGTAATGCAAGAGCGAAATGTCAATTGGGATGCTTTTCCTTATGCGATTAAACGCCGCATTTATGCCTATGCACAACAAGAATTACCACATATACTCAATGATTTAATGCAGGAATTAAGTGAAAATGTAGAACATCTCGTGGATATGCGAGAAATGATTGTGAATAAAATGGAAAATGACCGTCGCTTGATGGTGAAGATGTTTTTAAAAGTTGGAAAAAAAGAGATTAATTTTATTTGGCATGTGAGTGCAGTGATTGGTTTTTATTTTGGTATCGTACAAATGGTGTTGTGGTTTATTATTCCATGGCATTGGACTGTACCATTTTGGGCAGCGATTTGGGGCTTTTTAACCAATTGGATTGCGATTTATATGGTTTTCAATCCTTTAGAGCCGAAGCCTGTGAAATATTTACAATTATTTAAATGGACGAAAAAACGTACATTCCCATGGGTTTATCCAATTTTGCCACGCATTAGCACTTACAATATTCAAGGAGCGTTTATGAAACGTCAAGATGAAGTGTCGCAAGTATTTGCTCAAGTGGTAACAGAAGAGTTGATTACACTGAAAACCATTATGAATGAAATGATGTATGGTACGAAAAAAGACCATACACGTCGTATTATCAAAAAGCATGTATTTCAAATTATGGAAAATCCGTGGGTGAGTGGTATTTTAGTTGC
>JAUNHS010000141.1 GCA_030523805.1 Acinetobacter sp. | reverse complement strand
ATCATCATTATTGCTTTTAACAGCGTGTCAGAGTATGCCACAAGCATATAATGGTATAACAGGCTATCAAGTTGAGCAGAAAGATGCACAATCGGCACGTTTATCTTATACGCTAGCAGCACGCAATCAGCAGGTAAATGAGCAAAAATTGCAAAAGGCTTGTAAGCAAGTGCTGGGTAAGCAATATGATTATCGTATTCAAGTGATTGAACAGCGAGAAATTTTAAATCCACAAACAAGCCAACCCATGAAACAGGGTGTACAAGTGGGTAAATCTAGTGTATCGGTCGGTTTGATGGATCTGCAAAATACGGGTGATTATGCTGCTCGTCAGGCATTAGATGTACGTCCAAGCACATTGACTGTAGTGCGTTATCAATGTTATATACTATGATTTAGACTGACATGGTAAAAATATAGGGCATAGTAATGATGCCCTATATTAATTTAACGCTTACCCATAGAACGACGTGTACCACGTGGTGGTGGCCATGTGCGATCCGCATAATTTTCAGGTTTAGGGCGAGCTAAATTATACGCTTGCTCTTGATTTGCTTGTTGTTCAGCAGTGGGGAAAGCAAAAGGAAGTTTTGCTACTGCTTTTTGGGTATTCTTTTTCATCGTATGCTACTTCAAAGGAATTGGAAATATGGTTCAGTATAGCATAATTGAGTTGAAAAGTATTGTGTAAGACGATGGTTATTGTTTATGCGGTTATGCAATGCGTATAGGCTTGTATTTTGCACATCTGCACCATAGATGATGTAAGTGCATAAATAAAGTACAATTAAATGATTTTTATAGCATTTTTAATAAATATTGCTTGACGTTGCAGTAAAAATCTTTATAATACACTGCATATTCTCCCATAGCTCAGTCGGTAGAGCGACGGACTGTTAATCCGCAGGTCCCTGGTTCGAGCCCAGGTGGGAGAGCCAAATTCTAAAGCCCATCATAAATTGATGGGCTTTTTTATGTGTAAAATTTAATGAATGTTTTTGTCTTTATAGCATTGTATAACTTTGAATGATTTCATTTGTACAATGATAAACAATAAAAAATCCCTATCCAAAATTGAATAGGGATTTTTAAACAATCTAGCTAGCTTTCAGTAAGTTTTGCTGCTTAGCCACCAAATTGGTTCATGGTGTTTTTGCTAGCATCACCAGCTTTCAACGCATTCTCACCAGAGAAGATTTCTTTGTGATCATCACCGATGTCAGAACCAGCCATTGCTTGGTGTTTCACACAAGCGATACCACCACGGATTTCTTTACGTTGTACACCAGCTACATAAGCAAGCATACCTTCATCACCGAAGTAGCCTTTTGCAAGCTCATGCGTAGAAAGTGCTGCAGTATGGTAAGTCGGCAATGTGATTAAGTGGTGGAATACACCTGCTTCACGTGCAGCATCTGCTTGGAATGTACGGATTTTTTCATCAGCATCACGAGCCAATTCGCTGTCGTCATACTTCGCATCCATCAATTTCGCACGGTCATAACCTGATACATCTTTACCTTCAGCAACCCAACGGTCGTATGCTTGCTGACGGAAGTTGATGGTCCAGTTGAATGATGGAGAGTTGTTGTACACTAACTTCGCATCTGGTACTTGCTTTTTGATGTCGTTTACAAAGCCAGCAATACCAGCAACGTCTGGAGTTGGTGTTTCAATCCAAATCATGTCCGCACCGTTTTGTAGGCTTGTTACACAGTCAAGAACTACACGGTCGTGCTGAGTGCCTTCACGGAATTGATATAAACCTGATGGTAAGCGAGTAGGACGGTGCAATTTACCATCACGCTTGATTAAGATTTCGTCTTCTTTCGCTTCATCAATAGAAATTTCAGTTGTTTCTAAGTAGCTGATGTATTTAGAAGCGAGGTCGCCTGGCTCACGGCTTACAGGGATTTTTTGTGTTAAGTCTGCACCTTCAGAGTCAGTACGAGCAACGATTACACCTTCATCTACGCCAAGCTCTAAGAACGCATAACGTACAGCGTTGATTTTAGCCAAGAAGTCTTCGTGTGGAACAGTTACTTTACCAGCTTGGTGACCACATTGTTTAGCGTCAGATACTTGGTTTTCAATTTGGATTGCACAAGCACCAGCTTCAATCATTTGCTTCGTTAAAAGATAAGTTGCTTCTTCGTTACCGAAACCAGCATCAATGTCAGCAATGATTGGTACAACGTGAGTTTCAAAGTTGTCAATTTGAGACTCGATTTCTTTTACTTTTGCACTGTCGCCAGCTGCTTCAGCTTTTTGTAAAGCACGGAACAAATCGTTTAATTCTTTCGCATCTGCTTGACGTAAGAAAGTATAGATTTCTTCAATCAATTTTGGTACAGCAGTTTTTTCGTGCATAGATTGGTCAGGTAATGGACCAAATTCAGAACGTAATGCTGCAACCATCCAACCAGAAAGGTAGATATAGCGTTTATTGGTTGTGCCAAAATATTTTTTGTTGGCAATCATTTTTTGTTGAGCGATGAAACCGTGCCAGCAGCCTAAAGATTGCGTATATTTGCTTGGGTCAGCATCATATTCTGCCATGTCTTTACGCATAATTGCAGCGGTGTATTTAGCGATGTCCAAACCAGTGTGGAAACGGTTTTGTACAATCATACGAGCAGCATCTTCTGGGCGAATAGCGTGCCAAGTACCGCCTAATTTTTCCTTAACTTTACGAACGTGTTCTAAAGCTGATTGATAAGTCATAGTCTCTTCCTTTTATTAAACCAAAGGGCTATAGTTACGTCCAATTTCATCATGGGTATAGAGCGAAAGGGCGTTATACTCATGCTGATTTTGAACAGCTAGTTGAAGTTGAAATCATCATAAATGACTTTAAAAAAATAATCTAATATTTTCAAGCTATGCTCAGTATTTATTTTAAAAATGTTATTTTAAAATCCATTCTTTAAAATGATTATTTTTATAAGATATTGTTTTTAATATGGAAAATAATTTTGTAAAAATTATGAGTGATGATTAATTGTTCAATATGATTGAATTATACTTTGGTCTAGTGTGTTTAGTGTGGTTAAAAAATGAGAGAAATCATAAGTTAATTTGTATAATAAATCAACGTATGAATTTTATATCAATCGTTATTGAGCATTTAAAATAACTAGAAAATATTTTTTGTTTGCTACTAGCATAGTATGCTTATTCATAAAATTTACACATTGCTTGAGCTTGTGTTACGGCATGAGCGTTCATTCTTGAGCAAGCGAATTCATAAGCATGAATAAAATATAATTTAAATAATGAATAATCGGCAGTTTCACTTTCGCAATAGTGTTTGACTGCTTGTGCATAACGTGGAGAGTTCTTCTCTGTAAATAAAATTGGCATTTTTTTAGCAAGCATGAGTGTATAGGCACACATATTGCGGGCTGTTCTTTTGTTATGTTTGCTAAAATAGAGCAAATAAGATAAATTTTGATGGATATACACTGCTTGTTCAAAGGGATTTTGTATGTGATGATATGTTTCAATTATCGTCTCTAAACCACGTTCTAACTGTTCTGGTATAGATGATGGGATATACCTGTTTGATTTTAAAAAGATTGTATTTTGTCTTACTGTGCCGTGTTTTGTTTGGTCTAGTAAAAGGGTTGAAGCAATATGATGAGCATGTTTTAATACATTGATAAAAGTTGTTGGGTTATTATTTTTTTCATTCACAGCTGCATTGGTTAAATATTGAAAAGATTCGTGCAAATTTTTAATCGTTAAAGCATCTCCCAGCTTTTTCTCAGATTTGGCAGTTAAGCCCATTTGTAATAAAACTAGGGCTTCTGACGGCGTGTAAGCATTGCCTTCAAGCAAGGCAGATGTATAGGCAAATTCCATAGAAAATGCTTCTATATTCCTTTGGGGTTGCATCAAATATTCACTGTTTGAATGATGATTTAATGCTTCTAAATAGGAGAGTTCTTGTGGTGAGAAAATTGGTTGATAATGTAGTTTATCTGGATTGTAATAAATCGGACATTTTGTAAGATCTGTTTGCATAAAAAATCCACATAAAAATAGATGAATGCGAATTTAAACACGCTTA
>JAUNHS010000140.1 GCA_030523805.1 Acinetobacter sp. | reverse complement strand
TTGTCGGTGCTGGGCCTGTGGGTATGGGGTGTTTATTAACTGCTCAATTTTATTCACCTGCGACCATGATTGTGGTGGATTTGGACGATAACCGTTTGGCAATGGCAAAAGAAATGGGAGCAACGCATACCATTAATTCAGGCACGGAAGATGTAGTGGCTCGTGTGATGGAAATTACGGGTGGTCGTGGTGTGGACTGTGCGATGGAAGCAGTGGGCGTGCCTGCGACTTGGGATATTTGCCAAAACATTGTGAAAGAAGGTGGTAATATTGCCAATGTAGGCGTGCATGGTCAGCCTGTAAGCTTTGCTTTAGAGAAGTTGTGGATTAAGAATTTAACCATTACTACAGGTTTGGTAAATGCCAATACTACTGGAATGTTGCTCAAATCGTGTGAATGCAGTAAATTGCCGATGGATAAATTGGCAACGCATCATTTTAAGTTTGATGAGATTGAACAGGCTTATGATGTGTTTAAGCACGCTGCGGAAACAAAAGCGATGAAAGTGGTGATTGAATATTAATCATCATGTGAAAAGTAAAAAACGCATTAATTGAAAGGTTAATGCGTTTTTGTTTCCATCATTCCCCTTGTGGAAAAGGTCTTAACTTATCCGCATCTGCCCATGATTCAACCCAATCAGGCAAGGTCAAATCAAAATCACTCACCCCCATCGCTTGAAAAACATCAGCCGTGGCAATCACTTTACCCGTCTTAATATTGGTAATTCCTGTACGCAATAAAGCGTGCGAAGTCGCCTGCCCTTTGACCCACATGGTTTGCTCAATATAAATCCAACGTTCATCAATCCCTAGCAAACGTGTTTTAATCTTCACTTTATCCAACATTCGCACACGCTTACGGTATTGAATGCTACTTCCTGCTACCACAAGCCCCCATTTTTGCTTCAAAAGTTGCTTGCCCAAACCTGTGCGAATGGCAAAATCCATACGTCCCAAGTCAAATAATGTAAAAATCCGTCCATTGTTCATTTCTAAAAAATTATCAATATCGCTCGGATTGGCATACATTTCAATTTCGCTGGTATCATACAAATTTAAACTGTGTCCACGATAATTTTGATACACACTCTGAACAATGGTCTTGCCCCATCGTAAAAAAGGATACATGTTGTTCTCACTCAAAAATAAAATGCCATTATAACAAAGCAACTCCCTTACCGTGATGACTTCATTGCCTGAATTTGTGTGTAAAATGGTCATTTATCGTCATCTGTACGCACCAATTACGCATCAATATTGCCGTAGATTTCTATCACCATTTCCCATCTTCACGCCAATACACTCTATCAAAACGATAACTTTTTAGGTAAAATAACGGATTATTTTTAGTTTTTGGGATTTATCATGTCAGCACGTCAAATTCTCGTTACCAACGCCCTACCTTATGCCAACGGGCCAATCCACATGGGGCATTTACTCGGTTATATTCAAGCGGATATTTGGGTGCGTGCCATGCGTGCAATGGGGCATGACGTGATTTATGTATGTGCCGATGATGCTCACGGAACAGCGATTATGTTGCGTGCTGAAGCCAATGGCATTAGCCCAGAGCAACAAATTGCCAATGTACAAAAAGAACACGAGCGTGATTTTGCAGGATTTGGCATTGCTTTTGACCATTACGACTCTACACATAGCGACACCAATAAACAACGCTCACAAGAAATTTACCTTAAAAATCAAGCGGCTGGCAATGTTGCTGTACGTCCTGTAACGCAGTTGTTTGACCCTGAAAAACAGATGTTTTTGTCAGACCGTTTTATTAAAGGCACTTGCCCAAAATGTAAAACTGATGACCAATATGGCGACAGTTGTGAATCCTGTGGTACAACGTATAATGCAACAGAATTGCTTAACCCACGCTCAACATTAAGTGGTGCAACGCCTGTAGAAAAGTCATCTGACCATTATTTCTTTAAATTACCGAACTTTACGCAATATTTGCAAGGCTGGACACGAGATGCTGGACGTTTGCCTGTGTCTATTGCCAATAAATTAGATGAATGGTTTGATGCAGGTTTGGCAGATTGGGATATTAGCCGTGATGCACCGTATTTTGGTTTTGAAATTCCTGATGCACCAAATAAATATTTTTATGTGTGGGTTGATGCACCGATTGGCTACATGGCAAGTTTTGAAAATTACATCAAAACCAAACGCCCTGAACTGAATTTTGATGATTATTGGAAAGCAGATTCGGATAAAGAAGTGTATCATTTTATCGGTAAAGACATTGTTTATTTCCACGCTTTATTCTGGCCTGCAATGTTACACGGTGCAAATTATCGTACGCCTACATCATTGTTTGTAAACGGATTTTTAACCGTTAATGGCGAGAAAATGTCTAAATCTCGTGGCACATTTATCAAGGCAGAAACCTATTTACAGCATTTAAATCCTGAATATTTGCGTTATTATTTTGCATCTAAATTGTCGGATAAAGTGGAAGATTCGGATTTAAATCTTGATGATTTTATTCAAAAAGTCAATTCGGATTTGGTTGGTAAAGTGGTGAATATTGCCAGCCGTTGTGCCAAATTTATTAATAGTCAATTTGACCATAAATTAACCGCAGAATGTGCTGAACCTGCTTTAGTAGATGAATTTATCCAAGCAGGCGAAAGCATTATCGCCCATTATGAACAGCGTGAATTTAGTACGGCAATTCGTGAAATCATGGCTCTTGCCGATAAAGCGAACCAATATATTGATGAGAAAAAACCTTGGGCATTAGCCAAAGACCCTGCCAATGCAGCCGAAGTACAAGCAGTTTGTTCGGTCGGTTTAAATTTATTCCGTCAATTAGCGGTGTATTTATCGCCAGTTTTACCTGAGTTGGCAAAGCAAGTGCAGGCGTTCTTACAGTTAGAACGTTTTGATTTTGAATCTCGTAAAGCGATTTTGACAGGCACGATTGCTCAATTCCAACCGTTAATGCAGCGTGTGGATAAAAAAGCGGTAGATGCGATGGTGGAAGATTCTAAAGAGTCTTTGCAAGCAGCTGCACCTGTAGCGAAAAAAGCGGAAAGTCAAAATGCAAAAGCAAATGTAGAAGGCGTGATTAGCATTGATGATTTTGCTAAAGTGGAAATGAAAGTCGCAAAAGTGTTGGCGTGTAATGCGGTTGAAGGTGCAGATAAATTGTTGCAATTTACGCTTGATGTGGGCGAAGAACAGACTCGCAACGTGTTTAGTGGTATTGCGAAATTCTATCAACCTGAGCAATTAACAGGTAAAACGGTGGTGTGCGTAACCAATCTTGCTCCACGCAAAATGAAGTTTGGTTTATCAGAAGGTATGATTTTATCTGCTGAAAAAGATGGTCAGCTGACAGTGGTTTTACTTGATGATGCCATTCCTGCAGGGGCAAAATTGGCGTAATTTTAGGCAAAAATATAAAAAGCGATTGATGAGTTCAATCGCTTTTTTGTTGATGAAATCGCCACTCTTGTCTGCAAAATATGATTATGCTATTATTTTAAAGTGAAGATAAATGATAACAATGACAGGAATTAGCGATGATTATTGATATTCCCCCAGTTTATGAGCAATATATTCAACAACTTGCGTCCAATCAAGGTTTAAGTGTTGCTGATTATATGTTGAGCTTATTACCTACACCTGATACGACAGAATATTTATTGGCTAGTCCAACCAATGCTGAGCGTTTAACTCGTGCTATCGCACAAGCTCGTCAAGGTCGTGTACAACAGCATGAGCTTATTGAATTATGATATTGGCATGGACGGAAGATGCTTGGCAAGATTATCTTTATTGGCAACAAACCGATAAGCAATGCGTAAAAAAAATTAATGAATTAATTAAAGTTATTTTACGCACACCCTTTGAAGGCATTGGCAAACCTGAGCCATTAAAGCACCAATTAACTGGTGCTTGGTCAAGACGGATTAATCAAGAACATCGTTTAGTGTACGAAGTTACGGAAACGCAAATCATTATTTTACAATGCCGTTATCACTATTAAAAAGCGACTGAACCAACATTCAATCGCTTTTTTATCACTTCCTTAATGGCTGACATTGCGGACAAAACACACT
>JAUNHS010000008.1:25112-26920 GCA_030523805.1 Acinetobacter sp. | reverse complement strand
CTAAATCTTGCCAAATTGACTGATATTGCTCATCTTGTAAATGAATTAAATCAATCTCCGCCAACATCTCACGCAAAGCCGACCAACGCTGTGCATCAGCTTGAATTTTCGCATCTAAACGTGGCAAGGTATCCAAAATAATGGCATTCATCAAATCATCTTCTTGCGTTTTACTGTACGCATAATAATACTGCTTCGCTAATTCTGGATTGGCTTGGCAATGCTGCGTCATACGGCGAGTAATGTCTAAAAAGGTTTGAATTAATGCCTGCTTTTTGGCTAAGGTTTGACGTGATGTAATAAATTCCAATGCCGAAAAATTCGGATACGGGCTTTCTTTTTGGTCAATAAAGACAAAATCCAAGCCTTTTTGCTGTGCTTCTATCGCTTCAAAATTGTAAAAACACAACCACGCACCGTCTAAACTGTCATCGCCCAATAAATTATCCACATGATGAAAACCTGCAGAAATAAATTCTAATTGCGATTGCTGTAAATCGCCACCGTGTTTTGCCACATAGCGTTTTAAAATTTCATAGCCGATACGATTGGTTTCAGGCTCTGCCGCTGGTGTGCAAATACGAATTTTCTCGCCATTTCGCAATTTTTGCATACGATCGGCACGCATCAACACGCCACCATCGGTTTCAAAAAAGCAGCCTAATGCACAAATATCAGGGTGATAATGCTCAAATAAATGAATCGGTTCATTGACATGTAAATCAATCTCGCCCTGTTGCAGTGCGGTAAAACCGTCATAATGGTCATCAGGTTCAATCATGCGTAACTCAATGCCTTGCTCGGCATACGCCCCTGTTTCAATGCCTGCAATCATCGGTAAATGGTCTGGGTTTAAAAACCATTCTAAAGTTAAAGTCAGTGTTTGTGTCATGTGTCGCTCGTCTTATTCAAAAAATGAAACAATTTGTGTGGAATGATTGATAAAAATCATCATTGCAACATCATAATTTTTGCAAATAGTGATTGCAAGTGATAATTATCATCATATACAATCATTGTATAAAATATCTTCATTTTTATCATTCTCAAAGGGGACAAACCATGCGTTTCACACCGTATTTGACTGCCATCATGCTTGGACTAATTTCTACAGCAGCAATGAGCAATCCTGTTTATCTTTCTACTGTAGATGAACCGTTAGATGATGCAAGATTGCGTTTTATTTTGAAATTTGCTGGGGAAAATGCACAAGAAATTAGCCAAAAGACTTTTGATCAGAGCATTCAACAGCACATCAAGCATATTTTTGGTACACAAAAATCGTTATCGCAAGATGCGTTTATTACTCGCCATCAAGTCAAAGATCAGCAAAAATTGAGTGCATTCCGTGATACTCAAATCAAGCAAACGCACGTTCGCTTTAATTCTATAGACCAAAATAAAGACCAAGCGATTGATTTACATGAATTTCAAAGCGTGGGCTTAAAATCTTTTGCTCGTTATGATAGCAATAAAGACGGCTATATGGATGCGGACGATAGCAAAACCACGGTAGAAGAAGATGCTCAGCAAAAGGACAATGCTAGTTTGAAAAATCGCTTAAAGCCATTGGTTGCCATGCCTACAACGCACAATGCTCAAGGCTTTTTGGCACTTTATACTGAAAATAATAGCAAACGTGTGAGTTTGGGCGATTATCTCAAAATGCGTGAGCAACAATATCAACGCAGTGATTTTAACCAAGACGGTAAAATTAGTGCCGAAGAATATGAAAAAGAATTTTTGCAACGTGTAGATGAAATGCTACAAACGACAACGCAAAAGCAAATTGCCTTTTTACAGCAACG
>JAUNHS010000008.1:14208-25012 GCA_030523805.1 Acinetobacter sp. | reverse complement strand
TGTTCGCTATGATGCACATCTACACCATGATACTGTTGCAACAAATCAGCAAGTGATTGATAAAGCTGTAAAAATTGTTGCCATTCTGCTGCTACCGCTATTTTTGCCATACATTGCTGATGTGCCTTGTGCAAAAAATCTACTTGCAACATTTGCTCAATCTCACGAAAGCGTGGGCAATCCTGTTCAAAAAGCGACACATCTAAATGCAATGCGATGAGCTGTTGTTGCTGTTGCCATTGCACATAATCTTGCAAATAAACGCTGTCGTAAATATCAATATCTCGTGTGGAAAATATGCCTAGATTGAGTTTCATCATTTGTCCTTATCGCTGGTCGTCAAAATTCATCAACATCATACGAAAAAATAAGGCACGTTAAGCGTGCCTTATCCTGTAAAATCATGCTGATGCGACGGTATTATACCGAAAAATCAGACATTTAAATAATCTAAAATGCCTTCAGCTGCTTGGCGACCTTCCCAAATCGCTGTAACCACCAAGTCCGAACCACGCACCATATCGCCCCCTGCAAATATTTTGGGGTTAGATGTTTGGAATTTGTATTGTTGCTTCTCAGCGGCTAACACACGCCCAGATTTGTCTAGCTCAATATTCACTTGAGCGAACCAATCCGCAGGGCTAGGACGGAAACCGAATGCCAATAACACCGCATCAGCCGCTAAAATTTCTTCCGAGCCAGCCACAGGTTCAGGGTTGCGACGACCATTGGCATCAGGTTCGCCTAATTGTGTTGTTACCACTTTTACGCCTGTAACTTTGCCATTTTCGCCTACAATTTCAATCGGTTGGCGATTAAATAAAAATTCAACGCCTTCTTCTCGTGCATTTTTCACTTCACGGCGAGAGCCTGGCATATTCTCTTCATCACGACGGTACGCACAAATGACGCTCGATGCTCCTTGACGGATTGATGTACGGTTACAGTCCATCGCTGTATCGCCACCACCAAGCACAATCACTTTTTTGCCTTGTACGCTGATGTATTCGCTTGGGTCTTGCTCCCAACCTTGGCAACGATTAACATTGGCAATCAAGAAATCTAGGGCATCATACACGCCATCTAAATCTTCGCCTGCAAAACCACCTTTCATGTAGTTGTATGTTCCCATACCCATAAAGACAGCATCATAATCGGCTAATAATTGCTCAATGGTAATATCTTTGCCAATTTCAGTATTTAAGCGAAATTCTATGCCCATCTCGGTAAAAATTTCACGACGACGTTTCATCACGTCTTTTTCCATTTTAAATTCTGGAATACCGAATGTCAGCAAACCACCAATTTCAGGGCGTTTATCAAACACCACAGGTTTTACGCCATTACGCACCAAAATATCTGCACAGCCTAAACCTGCTGGCCCAGCACCGATAATGGCAACTTTTTTATCTGTCCATTTCACGTGCGACATATCAGGTCGCCAGCCCATCGCAAATGCGGTATCGTTGATGTATTTTTCAGCATTACCAATGGTAACAGCACCAAAACCACCATCGCCCAAGGTACACGCCCCTTCACAGAGACGGTCTTGTGGACACACACGTCCACACACTTCAGGCAAGGTATTGGTTTGATGGCACATTTCCGCGGCTTGGAAAATTTGCCCTTCCGTAACCAGTTTTAACCAGTTTGGAATGTAGTTATGCACAGGGCATTTCCATTCACAGTACGGATTGCCACACGCTAGGCAACGATGGCTTTGTTCTGTAACCGTTTCACTGCTAAACGGTTGATAAATCTCCACAAATTGCGTGGTGCGAATGTCTAATTCTTTTTTGTCTGGGTCTTGACGTTCAAAATCTAAAAATTGAAAGTCATTATTTAAACGTTCTTTAGCCATAATCTTTCTCCTACGCTGGGTCTGCCGTAGCAGACCTTGCTTGATGTCTTGCGTTGCTTATTGTGGGTCGGCTTGTGTACTGTTGAGTAAGCTCTGTAAATTGGCGGCTTTTGGTTTAACCAACCAGAATTTACGGCTATAGAAATCAAACTCATGACGGATTTTATACGCCCAAGCACTGCCTGTTTCCGCAATATGCTCATCAAGAATATTCAATAAGAAATTACGATGTTCTTCCATTGACTCGGTAGAAATGCGTGTTAAATCAATCAATTCAGGATTGTGATAATCCACGAAATCATTATCTAAATCAAGCACATAAGCAAAACCACCAGTCATACCTGCACCGAAGTTATGCCCCACTTTGCCCAGTACGGTAACAATACCACCTGTCATATATTCACAGCAGTGGTCGCCTGCCCCTTCAATCACGGCAAATGCCCCAGAGTTACGCACGGCAAAACGCTCGCCTGCCGTACCTGCAGCAAATAATTTACCGCCTGTCGCACCGTATAAACAGGTATTACCGATAATCGCAGTTTCTTGCGTTTGGAATGGCGAACCTTTTGGTGGGAAAATAGAAATACGACCACCTGCCATGCCTTTACCGACATAGTCATTGGCATCGCCTTCTAGCTTGATGTGTAAACCACCTGCATTCCACACGCCTAACGATTGACCTGCTGTACCTGTCAATTTCAACACGATTGGATTGTTTGACATTCCCAAATCGCCATGACGTTTAGCAATTTCGCCCGACAATCTCGCACCGATTGAACGGTCGCAGTTGCCCACACGGTAGCTAAATTCGCCGCCTGTTTTATGTTCAATTTCCATTTTCATATCATTGAACATTTTTTCAGCCAATTCGCCCTTGTCAAATGGCACGTTACCTTCCACTTCACAGTATTGTGGCTTACCATCTGCCGCTGGGTGCGATGCCAATAATGGCGTTAAATCTAAATGTTGATGTTTTTCGGTTTCGCCATCTAAGATTTCTAATAAATCGGTACGACCAATCAAATCTTTCAATGAAGCCACACCCAACGCCGCCAACCATTCTCGTGTTTCTTCAGCGATAAAACGGAAGAAGTTAATCAGCATTTCAGGCTCGCCAATATAATGCTCTTCACGCAACTGGTCTTGCTGTGTTGCCACGCCTGTCGCACAGTTGTTCAAATGGCAAATACGCAAATATTTACAACCTAATGCAATCATCGGTGTAGAACCAAAACCGAAACTTTCTGCCCCTAAAATGGCGGCTTTCACTACGTCTAAACCAGTTTTCAAACCACCATCGGTTTGCACACGAACTTTGCCACGCAAATCGTTAATGCGTAAGGCTTGATGAGCTTCACTCAAGCCCAATTCCCACGGCGAACCTGCATGATGAATCGATGATAATGGCGAAGCCGCTGTACCACCATCATAACCTGAAATGGTAATAAAATCGGCATAGGCTTTAGCGACACCTGCAGCAATCGTTCCCACGCCAGGTTCAGACACCAATTTGACCGAAACCATCGCTTGTGGATTGACTTGTTTTAAGTCAAAAATTAGCTGTGCCAAATCTTCAATTGAATAAATATCGTGATGTGGCGGTGGCGAAATCAAGGTAACACCTGGAACGGCATAACGTAAACGTGCAATCAAGCCATTCACTTTACCCCCAGGTAATTGACCGCCTTCGCCAGGTTTTGCCCCTTGTGCCACTTTAATTTGCAATACTTCAGCAGACGTTAAATATGCAGGCGTTACACCAAAACGACCTGATGCAATTTGCTTAATTTTTGAGTTTTTAATCGTGCCATAACGTGCAGGATCTTCGCCACCTTCGCCAGAGTTTGAACGCCCACCAATGCTATTCATGGCAATGGCAATCGCTTCGTGAGCTTCAGGCGACAACGCACCCAATGACATTCCCGCTGAGTCAAAACGTGGCAAAATATCTTCCACACTTTCCACTTGCTCTAGTGGAATAGAATTTTCCGTTTTCAGCTTGAATAAATCACGAATGGTCGCAATCGGACGTGTATTGACAATTTCCGCATAGGCTTTGAAATCTTCATATTTGCCTGAACGTACTGCTTTGTGCAAGGCATTAATCACGTCTGGGTTGAACGCATGATATTCTTTATCAAAAATAAATTTGAGCAAACCACCTTGATCAATCGGCTTGCGTGTTTTCCACGCCAATTCTGCCAATTTTTTCTGGTCATTTTCCAAATCGCTAAAACTTGCCCCTTCAATACGGCTCGGCACGCCAATAAAGCATTTATCCACCACCGCTTTAGACAAGCCCACTGCTTCAAATAATTGACCACCACGGTATGAAGCCATGGTTGAAATACCCATTTTAGACAAGATTTTCAACAAGCCTTTATTAATCCCTTTACGGAAATTCATTTGAGCATAGACAGGATCGCCCAATAATTCGCCTTTTGCCACCATTTCATGCAACACATCGTACGCCAAATATGGATATACCGCCGTTGCACCAAAACCAAGCAATACGGCAAATTGATGTGGATCACGAGCAAAACCTGTTTCAATAATCAAGTTGGCATCGCAACGCAAACCTTGTGCAATCAAGTCATGATGCACTGCTCCAGTTACCATCGCAGCGTGGGCAGGCAAATAACCTTCACGGATATTTTTATCCGACAACACAATTAAAGTCGCCCCATCACGCACCGCTTGTGCCGCTTCTTGACAAATACGGCTAATGGCATTTTCCAAGCCTTCTTCCACTGCATAGTTCAAATCAATTTCAGCACAGCGATAACCATCACGCTCCAACGTGCGTAATTGGTGCATTTTCAAATTAGACAAGACTGGGCTAGAAACGATTAAACGTTCAGCGTGTTCTGGGCTTTGTTCAAATACATTTTGCTCACGACCGAAGCAGGTTTCAAGCGACATGACAATCGCTTCACGCAATGGGTCAATCGGTGGATTGGTTACTTGAGCAAATTGCTGACGGAAATAGTCCGACACATGACGCACTTGGCGAGACAATACCGCCATTGGCGTATCATCGCCCATAGAGCCAACCGCTTCTTGACCACTTTCCGCAATCGGACGCAATAATTGATCACGCTCTTCAAAAGTTACCATAAACATTTTTTGAGCAGATTTTAACGCATCGCCTTGTAAACCTTGCTCAATCAGTTGCTCTTCCAACTGTGCATTGCTTGGTAATTTGACTGCACGCTCACGCAACCATTCACGGTACGGACGCATGGTTTTTAAATGCTGATTAACATCTTTAGTATCTAAAATTTTGCCTGTGTGCGTATCCACCACCAACATTTGCCCTGGACCAACACGCCCTTTAGACACCACATCTTCAGGTTGATAATCCCAAGTGCCAATCTCTGATGCTAAAGTAATATAATCATTTTTAGTAATGACCCAACGTGCAGGACGCAAACCGTTACGGTCAAGCATACAAATCGCATGGCGACCATCTTGGATTACCAAGCCCGCAGGACCGTCCCACGCTTCCATATGTTTAGAGTTAAACTCGTAGAATGCACGCAAGTCAGCATCTAAAGTTGCCACATTTTGCCACGCAGGTGGAACAAGCATACGCAATGCACGGAATAAATCCATGCCACCACCAACTAAAATCTCAAGCATATTATCCAAGCTAGACGAGTCCGAACCTGTACGATTGACAATCGGATACAAATCGGTCAAACCTGGCAATAATGGATTTTCAAATTTTGGTGTACGAGCCACTGCCCAGTTACGGTTTGCCGTAATGGTGTTAATTTCGCCATTGTGTGCCAAATAACGGAACGGTTGAGCCAAATTCCAACGTGGCAAAGTATTGGTAGAGAAACGCTGATGGAACACCACGATGTGCGATGTTAAACGCTCATCAGCCAAATCCAAATAGAAATCCGCAATCGCAGCAGGCATCATCAAGCCTTTATAGCTAATCACGGTTGAGCATAAAGTTGTAACGTAGAATAATGGATCATTCACCAACTGCTGTTCAGCACGGCGGCGAGCAAGGAATAATTTACGGTTAAATTCAACTTCCGTTACGCCCATTGGACAATTCACAATCACTTGCTCAAATTGTGGCAATGACTGTAACGCAATTTCGCCCAAAATATCCACATTGACAGGCACTTTACGCCATGCCAATACTTTTAAACCTTCTTTTTCAATTTCTTTATTTAAAGTTTGGCGAGCCGTTGCAGCTAAAGTTTCATCTAAATTTAAAAACACTGTCCCGACTGCAAAAATTTCGCTCAAGGTAATATCGCTTAATTTTTTTGCTTCTTCACGGAAAAAGGCTTTCGGCATTGCCAATAAAAGACCACAACCATCGCCTGTTTTACCATCGGCAGCAATACCGCCACGGTGCGTCATACAGCTTAAACTATGAATGGCGGTTTTCACTAAATGATGGCTTGCCTGACCCTTCATTTGGGCGATCAAACCGAAACCGCAGTTATCTTTAAATTGTTCTGGTTGGTATAAGCCTTGAGGGGCTATCAAATTTGGCGATTGCTGTTGCATAGCGAACCCTTCTCTTTCGTCAGTAATCATTGAAAAAATCAATTTGGTTTATGGGTAAAAGCAAAAAGCGTGCCAATTTTTTATTATTTTTGATATTTTTTTAAATTTTGTGTTTTATTCAAGCAATACACTAGATTTTTTGATGTACGCATAGTGAATTTTTTGTACATTGTTTTGTGTATAGTCAGCAATAATAAATATACATCTTCTCTATGATGTCCTTTTTTGTGCAATGCGATCTTCTATCAAACATCTCCCACATAGAAAAAGCACCAAAACAGTGCATTTAAAATCGCTTGCATTGTTTTGGTGCTACATTTTGTTTCTTTTTATGAGCATTTTGTAAATTATGCTCATTCTCTTCTGCGATTATTTCGCATCTGTTGTATTGGTGCTTGTCGTTGCTGGTTGGCGAACTTCTACAGGAATAGAAACAGGGCGTAAGACCACTTTGTGTACACGCGTATTGCCTGATTTACCCAATTCATCACTACCGACTTCATTGACCCATTTTTCATAGCTCTTGACTTGCACCACTTGTGGTGCAACCGACGCTGGCAAGCCTAAATGTGCTAATTGTTGCGACAATGATACAGCACCATCTTTGTTATCTGCTAAGCCGTACAACATGACATAAGTTTCATCTTGCCCTTCGCCACTCAAGCGTAAGTACACCAAATCTTTTACATCTTTGTGGTGCTGCAAATAACTACGAATCACCGATTCTTCCGTAGCACGGAATAGCTCTACTACCCATTTAGATGAATTTTGCTTGATGAATAAATTACCACGAAATTCTGGGCCGTGATCGCTATTTACCGCAACTACACGCTGGCTTAACTCTAAAGGTTTCACTTCTTTGGTTAAAGCACCTAGTGTTTTTGTTGCAGCGACTTTCTCTGGCTGAATTTCTTCCGTTGCATCACTTTCAATCGGCTTTTCGGCTTTGGTGAGTTCTTTGGTATCCGTCATCAAATAAAAAATAAAGGTAAATAACAAGCAAATGCCTGCCATGATTAACCAATAAATTTGATTTTTCGGAAATTGTTGCATCATATTTTTCATAAAAGACCTATCATTCGGTACAGCATATTGGTTTAGTCTTCGGCTTGTACCTTGACAATGCTTTGTTTCATCTGTTCAAGCTCAAATTGTTTGGTAATAAAGGCTTGACCCAGTTGTTTTAATACAATGAGACGTAATTGCCCATTCAATACTTTTTTATCGTGGCTCATGTAGGCTAAAAAGTCATCAAGCGGAATTTCAGGGCAACGTGTCGGCAAATTGGCACGGCGGAAAATGGCTTTCACACGCTCTACATCAGCCACACTAATCATGCCCATACGTTGCGATAAATCTGCTGCCATCACCATGCCCACGGCAATCGCTTCGCCATGCAACCATGTGCCATAGCCCATATACGACTCAATCGCATGACCAAACGTATGACCCAAATTCAATAAAGCACGTTCACCATGTTCTTTTTCATCATTCGCCACAATGCGAGCTTTATGCTGACATGAACGATACACCGCTTCTGCAAGCAACGTCGCATCTCGTGCCACCAATTGCTCCATGTGCGTTTCAAGCCACACTAAAAATTCAATATCGCCCAATAAAGCGTATTTAATCACTTCAGCTAAACCAGCGGATAATTCACGGTCAGGCAAGGTATCCAACTGTGCCATATCCGCCAATACCACTTGCGGCTGCTTAAACGCACCAATCATATTTTTACCCAAAGGGTGATTGATTCCCGTTTTACCGCCTACGCTAGAATCCACTTGCGATAACAATGTGGTTGGCACTTGCACAAAATCTACACCACGCTGAAAACTCGCTGCAGCATAACCTGCCATATCGCCAATCACGCCACCACCTAAAGCCAATACCGTACAATCACGGTTAAATCCTGCTTCAAGTAAGGCATCAAAAATCAAATGCAAATGTTGAAAATCTTTATATTGTTCGCCGTCAGGCAAAATCGCTTCGCCTACCGTTTTACCGATACTTTGCAATGCAGTTTTATAATGCTCCAAATACAACGGTGCAACGGTGGTATTGGATACAATCATCACTTGCTTACCCTGAATATAAGGTGCAAGCAATTCCGCCACATTCAACTGGCTACCAATAAAAATCGGATAACGGCGATCGCCTAATTCAACATATAAGGTTTGCATTGTTTTCTTTCTTCACATTGTTCATGAATTTGCCAAAAATGGCTTATTCTAACCTATTTTAGCGATATAAACCACGTTCCATACCCATCATCTGGATAATTTTATTTGCCAATTCTTTGGCATCGCCTTGATTGGTTTCTACCACAAAATCGGCAACTTCACGGTATAAAGGATCACGCACTTGCAATAATTCACGCAATTTCGCTTCAGGATCTTCCACTTGCAATAATGGACGGTTACGATCTCGGTGTGTGCGTTGAAGCTGAATTTTCACTGGCGTATAAAGATAAATTACTACGCCATTACGCTTTAAAAGTTGGCGATTTTTGCTTTGTGTAACCACGCCACCACCTGTTGCCACCACCAATGATGTTTGCTCTACCAAGTGTTGCAATGTGGCTGTTTCTCGTACACGAAAACCTTGCTCGCCTTCTTTTTCAAAAATCCACGGAATACTTGCACCCGTTTTACGTTCAATTTCGTGATCGCTATCTACAAAACTACGCCCAAGTAAATCGGCTAAATGACGGCCTATTGTCGTCTTTCCTGCCCCCATCGGGCCGACCAAATATATATTTGATCTCATTTGGCTACGATTGTTTGGCAAAAAGCACCTCAAATTCTGTTATATTCTCTAGTTGCTTATCTTATCGCATTTAGTGAACGTGTGTCATTAACTATTCTAGGTGTAACAAAAATTAATAGCTCTCTTTTGTCATTGCTATTCAAATTTTTACGGAATAATCGCCCAACGGCAGGCAAATCACCAAAGAATGGTACTTTGGTTTGCGTATTTTGTTCAATATGTTCATACACGCCACCCAACACGATAGTTTCGCCATCTTTGACCAATACATTAGTATTTAACTCATTCTTATTTAAGATAATTTCACCATTTTGTGCATAGCCTGCAGCAGTATTATTGGTTACTTGCAATTGCATTTGAACTTGACCATTCGGCGTAATGCTTGGCGTAACGTCTAGCTTGAGCAAGGCTTCTTTAAATGATGTTGTGGTACTGGACGTATTGCCCGATTGGCTTAATGATTGATACGGCACTTCTTGTCCTGTAACAATGCTGGCTTTTTGCTTATCTACCGTTAAAACTTTTGGCGTGGATATAATTTCGCCATAACCATCACTTTGCAAAGCAGAAAGCTCAAGGTCTAATACAAAATTTTCCAAACCAAGCAAGCCAATCGCAATACTCCCTGCGGCACTATTTGCAACACCCAAATCTACATTTAAATGAGTGGGGCGTTCTATGCTGGCATTACGAATATCGCCACCACCTGCACGCAAATCCCACAGCGTGGTATCACTACCTGCCAAAGTGTAGCGACCATTATCCCGAGATGTAAAAATGCCCCACTTTACGCCCAATTCCTTACTAAAATTGGTGCTGGCTCGTACAATGCGTGCTTCAATCAAAACTTGTTGCACAGGAATATCCAACTGCGTCAGCATTTGCCGTACTTGCTGTAAATTGTGTACCGTATCACTCACAATCAAAGTATTGGTGCGTTCATCAAAACTCACGCTCCCACTTGGGCTTAAAATGGTTTGTTGCATTTGTGGTTGGTCGCTGGCACTACGATAAAGGCTCAAGGCTTGGTTTTGCTTGGCTTCGGTCATTAGGCGAGCAATGTCTTTGGCTTGTGCATAATGCAGACGAATATATTCCGTTTTGATTTGCTCTACAGGGCGTGCTTGTGCTTTGATTTTGCGTTGCTCATCATCACTTTTGCTAAACTCTGCCAAAGGGGCAACTAGCCAAATATTGCCATTTCTGCGTTTTGCCAAACCTTTGGCTTGCAGTACGGTATCTAAGGCTTGCGTTGGCGTTACATTTTTCAAACTCAGCGTAATATTCCCTTGCACGCTATCGGCAACGGCAATGTTGGTTTGCGTATATTCGCCCAATAATTGCAACACTTGACGTACGCCAATATCTTGAAAATCCAATGAAATTTTATTTTGCTTGCTACTTTGAATGCCTTGTGCCACCACAGGATTGATACCCACCGCACCCAATAATGCACTTGCCAATAAACTACGCACAATGACTGATTGAAATCTCATTCCTTTTATCCTATTTTGCTGATGATGGTGTAGCAACATTCGCTGTCGGCACTAGGCTAGACGGACTGCTCGGTGCTTGCAATAACAATAATTGCCGATGACGTTGCATATAACCACTTCGCCCATCACTTATTAATTCTAC
>JAUNHS010000008.1:0-14108 GCA_030523805.1 Acinetobacter sp. | reverse complement strand
ATAATTGCCGATGACGTTGCATATAACCACTTCGCCCATCACTTATTAATTCTACCAAATCCAAATGCTTGGCACTAATGTGTTGCACCTGCCCATGATGCAATCCCAAATAATCGCCTTTGGCGACCAATTCCACACGTCCATCTGGAGCTTGAATCAGAGCCACCCTACGCCCACCTTGTTGCATTGTCCCTTTCATGAGCAATTGCTCCAAAGGAAAATATTCCAAGGCTTGTTTGACACGTTGCATATTGGGTTGGATTTTTTGCGTTGTACGCACTTCTTTTGCCAATGATGCCGCTAAAAATGGCGAACGATAACCTTGTGCAGCATAATCATATTGTGGTGCAGCGTGAAATTCAGGCAATGGTGGCAATGCAGGTGGCGTTTGCTGGCGAATATTTTTCACTTGCTGTTGCACATCGTGCAACGTTGCTGTTTGCCACTGCTCCTGACAAGCCGTCAAACACAATGATACAAGCAAAATACTGCCCCCATATTTGACCCTTTGCAAGGCTTGATATAACTTCACCATCGTCATAACCATTAGCTACTTCCCTGTGTTTTGGCGATCTGTCGCTTTGTCCAATGGACGATAACGATACAATTTTGCCGTCATTTTATAATGTAATAATGGCAAATCTGAATTACTTTGCATTTGTGCGACCACATCAAAATCTTGCAAATCCATCACACGAGGCAATTGAGCAAATTCACTGACAAACCGCCCAAATTGATGATAGCCACCAGTCGCTTCAATCAACAAGGCTTGCTCAATCAAAACATCTTGTTCTACTTCATTTTCCAAGCGTAAATTGGTAATTTGCAAACCTGCCGTAGCCCCTACACGATGAATACTTTCTAACACGCTAGGCAATTCACTGGCTTGTGGAAATTGCAACATCGCCTGTTGAAAATGTTGTTCCAGCTGTGCCAATTGCTGTTGGATTTGTTGAGCATTGCGTAATTTCGCATCTTTCACTTGTAAACTTTGTAGCGACTGTTGCTGCTGTTGTTGCATTTCTTGCAATTGCTGATATTTAGGAAGTAAAAATACAAAACCTACAAACAATAAAATAATGATTGCACTCAATATACTCACCAGCCAACGTACACCCGATGACCATGTATCATACTGCTGCAAATCCAATTGCTGAAATTGCGTTAAATGCTGTGTAAAACGCTGCCACGCTGTAGGTGGTAAATCATCGTCATCATCGTGCATGATTTGCTCCTTGCGTTGGCGTTGTTGTGTTTGATGTATTTGCTGTCGGCTCTACAGGTGCATTGCTTGCCAATTCACCGACATCTGCGGTAATCACAAAATAGCCATATTGCTCTTCTATGCGTGGCGAAAGTGAACTCGGTTGCGTCGTTACACTCTGTTCTTTTAGCACAAACGATTGCATAAAAACATTTCTAAACCAAATAGATGCATCTAAACGTCGTAAATAATCTGCCACCACTTCAGGGTCTTTGGCACGCCCTTCAAACTGAAATTTTTCGGCAATGCGTTGCACACGAGTTAAATACACTTGCTCAGGCACAGTGCGTGCAATTTCATCAATCAAACGTACCGAGATTGGGCGTTGTCCTTGAATTTGCTCTATTGCGGCAATCACTTGCAACATATGCTGACGGCTATCTTCCGTTGTATGCACGCTGGATAATTGTTGGTCTAAACTTTGATGTTGCTGTTGCAAATAATCTTGAATGCCTTGTTGCTGTTGCAGTTGTTGCTGTAAAAAGAAATACGCCACCACACTGAGTACAATGGCAATACTCACGCACAACAGCATTTGCCCGATAAATTGGCGTTGTACCTGTTGGCGACGTTGCTCTCGCCATGGTAACAAATTAATTCTACGGCTCATGATGTTCATACATACGCTCGCAACGCCAAACCACACGCTTGTAATAATTGTGGTGCATTTTGATACAACAGGGTTTGATTGACTTGCTCGGCACAGTGCATTTGTGCGATTGGATTTGCCAATTCTACACGATAACCTTGCTGTTGCAATTGTTGCACCATCTCTGCATTGGCATATCGCCCAGCCAATAGCACATATTGAATGGCTTGTGCGTGAGATGATGATTGATAATATTGCAATGCTCGCAAGGCTTCGGCATACATTTCACCAAATTGTGATGGTGAAGCAATGCTATGTTCACGAAAATAATGAATATGCCCCTGTGGTCGCTGATGACGATAATCGTGTAACAACACCCGATCGGCATCTAAATGCAAAACTAACACATCTTGCACGCCCAAAGGGAAATAATCTGCCATAAAAGACAAACTCCGCTCCAAGGCAAATTGCTCACTTTCCACCGCTTGCACCTGCCAGCCTACCGCTTTAAAACACGCCACTATTTGTTGCACATGATGTTGCAAAGTTGCCACACACAGCACATTGCCTTGCGTTTCATCTTGTGGGTGCGTCATTTCACAAAAGTCCATATAAGCGTCATCAATCGCAAAAGGCAATCGCTCATCAAGCAAAAATTGGATTTCTTGCTCTCGCTCATCATCACGCAAATCGGGTGAAATATTCAACCATTGTCGCACCACCATACGCTCAGGCAACGCCACAACCACCTGCAAAGGCGATGCGATTTGCACTGCCATTTCTTCTACGGCTTGGGCAAATAACCTATGCCAATCATCATGCCACGATGCCGATGTTGGCTCATTGCCATCATGCGGTGTATCATGCGATGTGAAAGATGGTAAAGCGAAAGTACATTGCTGATAATCATCAACAAGCCATTGCTGTTGCTGCTGGCGAATGCTCAATATATGCAAAGTAGATGATGCCCATGCAACGGCAACAATTTTAGGTGGAGCACGAAACAAAAATGGAATGTTCACAACTTTTCCTTGTTTATTTTTCATCATGCGACATGAAGCGATGCACAGCATGACAGATACAAATGTGATTTATTGTGCATTTTAAAACGCAATTTGAGAGACAAATCTATATTAAAAACAGTATTTAACCATATTTTATGCAATTTTTCTAAAAAAATCTAACAATTCTATCGCTAATCGTTTTATACTTATCATGTTTTATTTGCGAAATGCGTATGCAAAACATATTATCATGAAGAAAAAGTCAATTCGTTCTCGTTTAACTCACCCTGTGATTATTGCTTCACTCATGGGGATATTTTCTATTCCTATGGGTTTTTATGGTATGCATTTGTATATTGCACCATCACTCCCAGATATTAGTACGCTTAAAAAAGCTCCTGTACTCAAACCACTCCAAATTTATACGGCAGATGAACAGCTGATTGCTGAATTTGGTACAAAATTATCGTTACCTGTGGAATATAAGCAAATTCCACAGCATTTTATTCATGCCTTTTTGGCAGCGGAAGATTCTACCTTTTTTGAACACGGTGGGATTAGCTTCAAAAGTTTAGGGCGTGCATTAAGCGAAAGTGTTACAGGTTCTGATGTGCAAACGGGTGGTTCTACCATTACCATGCAGGTGGCGAAAAACTATTATTTAACGCCAGACCGTACGTTAAAGCGTAAACTCACAGAAATTTTCTTGGCTCGCCATATTGAAGAAAATTTAACAAAAGAAGAAATTTTAACCCTTTATGTAAACAAAATTTTCTTGGGTAAAAATGCTTACGGCATTGCCGCTGCAGCACAAATTTATTACAACAAAAAATTAGATGAGCTGACCATCGCAGAAATGGCAATGCTTGCAGGTTTGCCCAAAGCACCGTCTAAATTTAACCCTGTGAATAATCCTGAACGTGCTTTAGAGCGTCGTAACTGGATTTTGGGTCGTATGTTGCAATTGGGCTATATCAATAAAGCTCAATATGACGAAGCCATTGCTGCACCAATTAATCTCAACATGGTTACACGAGATGTGCCAAACCGTTTCCCTTATGTGGCTGAGTTGGTGCGTAATGAATTGGTGATGAATTTTGGTGAACACGCCATTGATTCTGGCTATAAAGTCTATACTACCATTGACAGTATTCGCCAAACTTATGCCGAACAAGCGGTACAAAAAGGCTTGGAAGATTATGACCGTCGTCATGGTTGGCATGGTGTAGAAGCTCACGATAAACCGTTAGAGCAATTTATGCCGTATGGCAACAGTTATCCTGCCAAAGTATTGAGCGTCAGTGGTGGTTCATTTACAGCAGAAATGCAAGATGGTAAGAAAGTTACCGTTCATCGTGGCCCAACCTTGGTGCATCGTAGTGCCAATGCAGTGTATGGTGTGCGTAGCGTGGCTCAATTGGTGAAGCCAAAAGATATTGTTTATTTGCGTGCCAATAATGAAGCCAAAACGTCATGGTATTTAGTGCATATTCCAAAAGTACAAGGTCAGCTGATTTCTATTCACCCGAATGATGGTGCGGTAGTCGCTGTGGTCGGTGGTTATAACTATTTCCATTCTAAATTTAACCGTGCAACGCAAGGTTGGCGTCAGCCAGGTTCTATTATCAAGCCATTCGTTTACGCCTTGGCTTTAGAACGTGGTATGACCCCTGATAGTGTGGTGAGCGATAGTCGTATTACCATTAGTGGCTGGTCGCCAAAAAATGCCGATGGTCGCTATGTTGGCCCGATGTCGTTACGCCGTGCCTTGTATTTGTCTCGTAACACTGTATCCGTGCGTTTGTTGCGTACCGTTGGTTTAGAGCGAGCTCGTCAATTATTTATTGACTTTGGTTTGCAAGAAGACCAAATTCCACGCAACTACACCATTGCGTTGGGTACGCCACAAGTATTGCCAATTCAAATGGCAACAGGCTATGCAACGTTTGCCAATGGTGGTTATCGTGTACAGCCTTACTTTATCAAGCGTATTACCGATATTAATGATAAAGAAATTTATAAGGCAACGCCTGCTTATGCGTGTATTCCATGTATTGCTAAAAATGAAGAAATCAATGCCAAATATTTAAAACAGCATAGTTCGCTCAATAGCAAAGCAGACGAAAAAGCTGAAGATGCAAAAGCAACAGCTAAAGATGTAAAAGCCAAAAATGCTGCTGAAACAGCGAATGACAACAATGAACCAACGCTAGATAAAGTAGAGATTAAAGGCGAGTATATGCAAGCACAGCGTATTCTCAAATCAAGCTCTGCTTATGAAATGGCAAGTATCTTGCGTGATGTAATTCGTGTAGGTACAGGTCGTGCAGCACAAAAAGTAGGTCGTGGCGACTTGGGTGGTAAAACAGGTACAACCAACGATGCCAAAGATGCATGGTTCGCAGGATTTAACGGTCAGCTTGTAACCGTGGTATGGGTTGGTTTTGACAAACCATCTACTTTGGGTCGTAAAGAATACGGTGGTATTGCCGCATTACCAATTTGGGCAAACTACATGGCTAAAGCACTCAAAGGCACGCCTTCAAGCTGGGTAACATTGGATAAAAATGCCAAAGACCCGATTTCTCGTGAAAGTAAAGTTGATGAAAGTAAAGCAGAAGAAGTGGTTGCTTCGTCATCTATTCCACCGATGGCACGTTCATTGTACGGCAAAACGCCAAGCAACAATACATCTACTCGCAATACCAGCAACACGACACGCACCACGCGTACCGAAGCACCAAAAACGAGCCGACCTGTTGCACCTGCACCTGTCAATCGTGATCGTGATTTTGAAGACTTGCCAGATCAGATGATTACTGATACGCCAGCACCAAAACCACGTCCAACGCCTGCTCCTGCACCACAAGCACCAAAAGAGCAGCCTAAAAAGCAAACACCTGCTGCCCCAGCACCACAGCGTGATACCGAAACACGTGAACCTGCTGCAGGTAGTTTAGAAAATCTACTAGACGGTAATATGTAAATTCCGCTGTAGGCAATCACATAAGCTGAGATATTTCACGATCTCAGCTTATTTTTTTGCAGAAATTTTCGCTCCTTAATAAAAATAACAATACAGACAGCTGACAATAGACTATAATATATCATATTTTAATTTGATGACTTTTGTGGAAGACGTATCGTGAATACACCCAAAAAGGTTTTATTTGCCTGTGTACTGTTATTCAGTTTCCTGTGCCATGCAGGATTGCTCTTATATTCTACGCTACATTATTTAGGAAAAACCCGTGTTCAACACGGAGAAGTTCTCATTACGCAAATGGAGAATGATGTAAGAGCCGATTTGAGTTATATCAATCCAATTTCTTTGGCATTGATTGCCAATCGCTATGCTACTTTGCCCAATGTTGCATCTATTCGTATTTTAGATGAAGAACAACATTTGCTTGTTTCTGCTGGCACACAAAAAACACGTAGCCACGATTTACTCTCTCGTGAAGTCAAATATAATGATTTGCCAATTGGTCGTATTGAATTATCATTGATTAAAACCAGTATCAGTGAAGTATTTCTATACACTTGGTGGATTATGTTACTTTCTCTCGTCCTCCATTTAGGCATTTATATTATCTATCATTACTTTATGCGTCCAGCACGTCATGAATATGCCCATTTCTTACAATTCCGTGATCAAGCATCATTACAGATAGAAAATTTACAAACTGCGCTGTTTAATGAACAAGAAAAAGTAACCAGCTTGTTGAAAGATTATGACTTGCACGCTCAGCAAACGCAGCCAACCATGCACGATGACCATCGCATTGCAATTACATTCCAATGGCTTGAAACGCATAAAATTTCCATCGTCAGTACGACGTTGAAACAACCGTACTTCCAAATTTGTAATTTATTTTTAGAGCGTACTATTCAAGCCGTAACCAAACATTTCCACATGGAAACCGATGAAGTCAAAATCCATCGCATTTTCCATCAGCAAGGAGCGGCCATTAGCATTCCAAGCAACCTTTCGCAAGCTGCAGAATGTGCATTGATGATTAATGCTGTGATGATTTCGCTGTTAGAAACTTTGCACAATGCTCATTTGCAAAAAGGCAATTGGACCACGCCTGCACATAGTGCCATTGCGATGATGGTCGGTTCTATGAATTTAGATGCTTTTTCAGCGACACAACAGTTGCTAAAACATCATACCGAGACCTATAGCACCAGCATTTATTTAAAAACAGATTTGTTCAAAGCAATCCAGCAAGAATATAAATTGCAGCAGTTGGACAATCCGAGCAATTCTTTATTGCGTCAGGCGTATTTGATTGTTGGGCTTACCCCTGCAACCAGCCAATTGGTGCAAAAATTCCGTGATGACATTTTAAGCAGTGAAATTGCTTAATTGATTGATTAATTTGATATTTTTGGGTACATAATATTATGCCACTGAATACTGTAGAAGAACTCATTGCCGATATGCGTGCAGGCAAAATGGTCATTCTTATGGACGATGAAGACCGTGAAAATGAAGGCGATTTGGTCATGGCGGCAACGCACGTTCGCCCTGAAGATATTAACTTTATGATTACCCATGCCCGTGGCTTGGTGTGTTTAACCTTAAGCCGTGAGCGTTGTCAGCAGTTAGATTTGCCGTTAATGGTGCATCAAAATGGTGCTCAGCACGGCACAAACTTTACACTATCTATTGAAGCCGCTGATGGCATTAGCACAGGCATTTCTGCTGCCGAGCGAGCTCATACCATTCGCACGGCAGTAGCTGCACACGCCAAACCAAGCGATATTGTACAACCTGGGCATATTTTTCCGTTAATGGCACAGCCTGGTGGCGTATTGCACCGTGCAGGACACACCGAAGCAGGTTGTGATTTGGCTCGCCTTGCAGGTTTAGAGCCAGCATCGGTCATTTGTGAAATTATTAAAGATGATGGCGAAATGGCTCGTCGCCCAGATTTGGAAAAATTTGCTGAAAAACATGGTTTAAAAATTGGTACGATTGCCGATTTAATTCATTATCGTATGACCAATGAGCAAACCATTGAGCGTATAGACCAACAGCACATTGAAACAGAATATGGTGCATTTGAATTGTACCGTTACCGTGAATTTGGCAATCCTGATATTCATGTGGCATTGGTCAAAGGCAATCCAAACGAAGGCGTATCTACCGTGCGTGTACATGGTTTCAATGCCACACGTGATTTATTAAAATTGCACAAAGATGGCGAAAGTGCATGGAATATAGACCGTGCATTAAAAGCCATTGCACAAAGTGAGCGTGGTGTGTTTGTGTGGATTGGTCAAGGGCAATTGCAAGATTTAGGCGATGCCCTGTCGCAATTACAGCAAACACAACCGAAAAAGTCTAATGCCGCATTGTCGCAACAATACCAAACCATCGGTGTTGGTGCTCAAATTTTGCGTGATGTCGGTGTACAAAAAATGCGTTTATTAAGCTCGCCTTTACGCTTTAACGCATTATCAGGTTTTAATTTAGAAGTTGTAGATTATGTTGCTTCACTTTCTGAAGTATAATCTATAGATGTTTTGATGAAATTGAATAGGTGATGAAAAATGTCAGTTCAACGTATTGAAGGTGTATTACACCTTGCTCAACAAGAAAAATATGCGATTTTAGTGGGTCGTTTCAATAGTTTTGTAGTAGATCATTTGCTTGAAGGTGCGATTGATACCTTAAAACGCCACGGCGTCGCAGAGCAAAATATTACCGTTGCTTATGCACCAGGGGCGTGGGAATTGCCAGTTGTAGCCAAAAAATTGGCTCAAAGCAATAAATTTGATGCCATTATCGCTTTAGGTGCAGTCATTCGTGGTAGCACGCCACATTTTGATTTTGTCGCAGGCGAATGTGCCAAAGGTTTGGGCGTAGTGGCTTTAGATGCAACATTGCCAGTGATTAATGGCGTATTAACCACCGACAGCATTGAGCAAGCGATTGAACGTTCAGGCACAAAAGCAGGCAACAAAGGCTCGGAAGCGGCATTGACTGCAATTGAAATGGTTAATTTGTTAAAGGCGATTTAATTATGTCTCAACATCGTACCCCACAAGCCATTTATGCAGCAAAACGCAAAGCACGTCGTTTTGCCGTGCAAGGCATTTATGAATGGCAAATGAGTGCCAATCCAGCCCATGAAATTGAAGCACGCACCCGTGCCGAAAATGCCATGCACAAGGTGGATTTAAATTATTATCACGAGCTTTTAACGCAAATTATCCAGCAACATCAACAACTTGATGACTTACTCAATACGGTATTAGATCGCAATACCAAAGATTTAGATGCTGTAGAATTAGCCACTTTACGCTTAGGGGCGTATGAATTGCGTGATCATTTAGAAATCCCTTACCGTGTGGTGCTTGACGAAGCAATTGAACTTGCCAAGCATTTTGGTGGTGCAGACAGCCATAAATACATCAACGGTGTATTGGACAAATTGGCAGGGCAATTACGCAGTGCAGAAAAGCAAGCACAATCATAAAGTTTATCAATCACAATAACTTGGGCAAAACTATGGCGGAATTTTCGTTAATTCACAATCATTTTAAACACGCCACTACCTGCCATGAACACACCATTCTCGGCATTGGCGATGATTGTGCAATTAGCGATATTCCACCGCAGCAACAATTGGTCAGCTGTATTGATACCTTAGTCGCAGGGCGGCATTTTCCAGAACACACATCGCCTTATGCGATTGGTTGGAAAAGCGTTGCTGTAAATCTTTCCGATTTGGCAGCGATGGCAGCAACGCCCTATGCAATTTTATTGGCACTCAGTTTGCCTGATGCTGATGATGCTTGGCTCACTGAATTTAGTCGTGGTTTGCGAGAATGCTGTGAGCATTATGGCGTAGAGCTTATCGGTGGAGATACCACCAAAAGTCCGATTTTGACCATTTCCGTAACAGCACTTGGTTTTGTGCCACAAGGGCAAGCGATTTTACGCAGTGGAGCAAAAGTGGGCGATGTGATTTGTGTTAGTGGCGAAATTGGCAATGCCAGTCTTGCTTTGCAACAGATTTTAAATGGGCAGTCCACACCGCTGCAATCGGCTTTAGATATGCCTGTACCACAAGTGGCGTTAGGGCAAAAATTACGCACCTTTGCTCATGCGATACTTGATATTTCCGATGGTTTGGCTCAAGATTTAGGACATATTTTAACCGCAAGTGGCGTGGGTGCAATTTTAGATTTGGATAAAATTCCGACGCATACAATGTTACAAGCATTAGCACCACATGAACGTTGGCAATATCAGCTGAATGGTGGCGATGATTATGAATTGTGCTTGACCATGAGTAAGCAAAAATTTGCCGAATTTAATCAGCTTTATCCCAATCAGATTTTTGCCATTGGCGAAGTGATTGCCGAGCAAGGTTTGCATTTGTTTGATCATCAGCAAAAAGTTGATTTTCATGTGAATGGTTGGCAGCATTTTTAAAAAGGAATGATAAAAAATGAATGAATTACAATCTCTGTGTGATTTATTTGAAAATAGGCTTTTTAGAATACCGAACTACCAACGTGGTTATGCTTGGCAAGAAACCCAGTTACACGATTTTTTTAAAGATGCACAAATCTTACCTAAAGGCAAAAATCATTATACAGGCGTGCTATCTTTAAAAGCTATCAATGATAAAGAACACGAAAAATGGCATAATGAGCGGTGGCTATTTAAGCATTGCTCGCCTTTTCATATCGTTGATGGTCAGCAGCGTTTGACGACTTGCGTAATTTTTATTCAAGCGGTGATTGAGTTTTTTGAAAAGCATAATCCTAATATTAAATTGGGCGACAAATCGCTAACAGAAATCAAAGCGTATTATTTATATCAAAAAGACCCACAAAATATTTCAACTGCTTATAAGTTTGGTTATGAAGTAGATAATCCCAGCTTTAATTTTTTGAAACAAACAATTTTTCATTGTGAAGAAAATGGTAATAGTAAAGAGACCTTTTATACTGCTAATTTAGAGCGAGCAAAAGTATTTTTTACCGATAAAATCAAAGATATTTCTGAAGAAAACGGTGAAAGTGCTGTTATTGATTTATTTGATAAAATCACCAACCATTTTTTATTTAATGTGTATGAAATCAGTGATGATTTTAATGTATTTGTCGCTTTTGAAACGATGAATAATCGTGGTAAAAAGTTGTCTCATTTAGAATTACTCAAAAACCGTATTTTATATTTAATCAGTTTATATGATAATAAAAATGACACACTATTGTTAGATAATCAAATAAATTTAACTAAAACGGTGAATGACGCATGGTCAGAAATTTATCATCAGTTAGGACGCAATAAAGATAAGCCGCTAAATGACGATGAATTTTTAAGAGCCTATTGGATAGTGTATTTTGATTATACCAAAAAGAAAGGCAGTGATTATATTGATTATTTTTTAAATAAAAAATTTACTGCCGATAGTGTTTATCAATATAATGAAAATAATAATACAGGCTTAAATCCAACTGATTTAAAAAACTGTGTTAATAATTTAAAAGTATTATCCCAATATTGGTATAACATACATTTTCCCACAGATTGCCAAAATCACTCTAGCAATGAAAAACTATGGCTAGATAAATTAAATCGGTTGGGATTTATGTACTTTAGACCGCTGGTTGTCTCTTTATTTTTAAAAAATAGTGGCTTAAATGCTAATGATAGAGTGTCTATTTTAAAACAGATTGAGCGGTTTATTTTCGTGCATTTTAGATTAAATCGCAAACAGTCTAATTCAGGAGAAAGCCCATTTTATAACTTGGCACATCAAATTGCCTGCGAGCACAAAGGACGAGAGGAGAATAGTGAAGAAAATAATGAAGAAAATATTCAGAAGAAGCTTGTGGAGAAGATTACCAATCAATTAAACGATACTTTGAATCCAAATAAGCAGAGTCCTGTCTTTAAGACAGAAATTTTTATGGATTATATCACTAATAAAACCCAAGGATTTTATGATTGGAATGGATTAAAATATTTTTTATATGAGTATGAATATTCGCTATTTGCAAAAAATGGCGATGAGAAAATACAATGGAAATCTTTTGTCAAACCTGATGAGAAAGACAAAGTGTCTATTGAGCATATTTATCCACAACATCCCAAAGATGAAGATTGGCAGGATTTCAAAGATTATTCAGATGATGAAAAAAGACGACTGCGTGGGTCTTTGGGAAATTTATTACCATTGTCTTTGAGTATTAACAGTAGTTTGCAAAATAGCAGTTTTGAGGAGAAAAAGTCTCAAAAATTTGATGAAAACGGCGAAGAAAAAAGACGTGGCTATCGTCAGGGTTCGCATTCTGAAGTTGAAGTGTCAAAATATAATAAATGGACGGCACATGAAATCAAATCAAGGGGCTTGGCGTTATTGGCATTTTTGGAGAGCCGCTGGAATATATCTGTGGGTAATGATGAGATGAAATCGGCACTATTAGGTTTGACTTTTTTAGATAAAAAAACAGATGAGCAAGATAAACATGAGCAATCATAAACCAGATGTCAGAAAATCCAACCCTTGCCCGCCATGTCCTAAAACAGCCACGCCATTTGAAAAGTGTATCTATTGGCTAGGCATTGGTTTAGGTTCAGGTTTACCTAAACGTGCGGCAGGCACATGGGGAACATTAGGTGGTTTAATCGTTGCTCTACCGATGTTTTATTTGGGGTTTTGGGGATTTTTAGCCATAACGATTGTGGCTACTTTGGTCGGCAGTTATATTTGCGGTAAAACGTCCGATTTGATGAATGTACATGACGATCCACACATCGTATGGGACGAATGGGTAGGAATGTGGATTGCCTTATTGCCTATTGTTTATCTTAAACCAGAAGCGTTTCATTTAAATAATACACAAATACTCATTGCAATTACCCTTGCTTTTGCCTTATTCCGTTTTTTTGATATTATCAAACCTTTTCCGATTAAATGGGTAGATAAGAATGTATCAGGTGGTTTTGGTATTTTAATAGATGATGTATTGGCAGGCATAATGGCAGCCGTCATTTTATATTGGGCGTTATTTCTAATATTTTTATACTATTTCTATACTGTCCATGCTTAATGGTGAATGCTTGATGAATATTAAATGGATTGATGATTTATGGGACATCATTGGCTCATTATTACTCCGTGTACATTATTTTGTAGATAGCAATGACTCTTTCGGTATGTTTTTAATCATTCTTGGGTTTATCGGTGCAATACTTCTAGCCTACTTCATCTCTAAAAAATAAATAAGCCCACAGATTGTGGGCTTGTGTGTTTTAATGCTCTATATGCAAAAATTCTGCCAAAGCTGGACGCACACCATGCCAAATTGCAAAGGCTTCTATCGCCTGTCCAACAAGCATACTCCAACCATCAGCATAAGGAATTTGACGCTGTTCGGCCTGCTGTAAAAAATCTGATGCCTTACCATACGCCATTTCATAGGAAAAATTGAATTGTAAATCCTGTGGAAGCGTTAAACGACTATCTGTAGATAAGCTCGCAGATGTCGCATTAATCACCATATCATACTGCCCTGCAAGTGCATTTAAATCACAGCTGCGTAATTGCATTGTCCCAACATAAGGTTGTAAATCTGCAACCAATTGCTCGGCTCGAGCCAACGTACGATTGGCAATGGTAATATGCTGTACACCTGCTTGGGCAAATGGATAAATCACTCCCCTAGTCGCTCCACCAGCACCAATAATCAAAATTCTTGCTGATTTGAGCTTTTGCTCTAAAGCAGTTAGGGCTTGCACCAAACCTTCGCCATCGGTATTATCGCCATACAATTGACCATTTTCCACCCATAAAGTATTGACCGCTTTGGCAATTTTCGCTCGTTCCGTCAGCACATCGCACAAGATGAAGGCTTGCTCTTTAAATGGCACGGTAACGTTCATGCCTTTGCCACCTTGTACAAAAAACTGGCGTACACTTTGTTCAAAATCGTCTAAAGTAGCAAGCCTTTTGCTATAGTTCAAAGAAATATTCATCGCTTGAGCAAAAGCATGATGAAGTTGTGGCGAACGAGAATGTTCTATCGGATTGCCAATAACGGCGAATTGGGTTTGAGTGTTCATAAGACAGATACTATATCAGTGATATTATAGGAATAAAAAACTGCTTGTATTGCTTTTACTCAAGTCATTCACTTTAACTTGAGTAAAAGCTCAGTAGTATGAGCTTATTCACTCACCGTTTTCGCTTGTTGAGCCTGTTGCAAACGTTTTGCT
>JAUNHS010000139.1 GCA_030523805.1 Acinetobacter sp. | reverse complement strand
AAAACGGTCAGCCATTTTACCTGCGAAAATTGCACCAATCGCCATGCCAATAAAGCTAATGCTGATGATTGATGCTTTTTGTGGGGCGGTTAATGCCCAATCTTTCGCCAATTCGGTCATGATAAAGGAAATTAATCCTGTATCCATGGCATCAAACAGCCAGCCTAAACCAATGAGTAAGAGTAATTTGTAGTGAAAATGATGAATAGGAATGTGGTGTAGGCGATGTAATAAGTCCATGATACCCCCAAAAGTGAAATTGAAAGTTGTGTTTTAAAATGTTTAATTATTATACAAGTTTATATAAAAAAGACAAGCCAACGGCTTGCCTTGAAAATATACGCAAATAGACCAAAGATGAATTACTTCATGTCATGCTCTTCGCTTGTTGGCACTTCGCTCGTTTCAGCTGTTGGAGCGGTCTGCTGTGGCGTGCTTTCTTCACTTGGCGTATCATCTATTACTTCATCAGAAATATCATCTACAAAGGCATTTTCTACCGCTTCGCCTTTTTTCTCTGCAATGACAAAAGCTGTACGCTGTAAATAAATATCACGAATGGCAGCATAACGATCTTCAGGTAAAGATTGTTCTACGTCTAACAAACCTGCTCGCTTATCCACAGCAGTTAGACCTGTTAAAGACCAATCTTCAACATCATGATTTTTAAGCAAATATTTTCCTGCTTGAGCTTGGCTATCTACTGCTAAACCGACAGAATCACGCAAAGTACTTGGCCCTAAAATTGGTAACATCACATAAGGGCCAGTATTTACACCATAATAGCCCAAAGTTGTCCCCAAACTTTCTTCTTCGGTCGTTAAGCCAATGCGACTTGCAGGGTCGGCAAAACCTAAACTGGTTAAAGTGTTGATGGTAAAACGTCCAAGCGTTTTTAAGGCACGCACGGGCTTACCTTGTATAAGCTGATTGACAGCATTCCACGGTTCACCCAAGTTTTTACGGAATGAACGGTATGAACTGCGAGCATCTTCAGGGATTTTTTCCTTATATTGCGTTGCAACAGGTTTGGCAATATGTCGGTCTAGCACATCATTAAAGCTAAATATTTTACGGTTAAACTTTTCAAAAGGGTCTTTAATGGCTGCGGCTTGGTTGGCTTTGGCATCTACTGTCAAATTATTCCAGCTGAAATAGCGTGGTTGAACGGTATTGGTTTGGGCAAATGCCGTGCTACTACATAACACCAACACGGCACAGGAAAGAGATAAACGCATAAAAAACTCTAATTTTCTTTGGGAAAAATAATAGCGATGATTATAACCGAAAAAATGCACAATAAGCAGTATTCATACATATAGATTGTGTTGAAATTGTCATTTTAATGAGAAAATAACTGCTGATGATGGTGTGCTTGATGGGGCTGTACATAGGCTAAATCTAGCATAATTCGCTTGAGACTGTGCTGTCCTTGAGCGATATATTGTGGAATAAAACCATGTTCATCTTGGCTTAAGAAAAAAACATGACCAATCGCTTGTTTTGGACAGCTAAAATAACTTGAGCTTGCAAATCCTGCCATGTGCTGTACTTTTAATCCTGCAATAAAAAATAATTCTAGTGGAATTTCATCGGGTAAAAAAGCGATACGATCAGCAAATATAGTTTTTAAACGTTGATTGATGTGTGCTGAATGGGGGTGTCCTTTGAAGCAGATAATAGCTTGCTGAGTATCAATATTTGCATTGCGATATTGTTGTAATAATTGGGTATGAATGCGTTCTAAAAATTGCTCTTGCTGTTCATTCATATCAAACAATGTTGTGCCTGTAAGGACGATAAATGTAATTTGATGAGATGCTTGGACTAATTGCTCAATCTTTTGCGATTGCACATTACATAATTGATAAAAGATGTCTTTTTGTTCTTTGCTTAAATGCTGTACACGCTCAAAATCCATATCGTGATAATGTGGAATAAGTTGTTGTAAAATCGGTGTTTGTTTGACCAATTCGCTATTAAACAGATGATATTCGCTTGGGAAAATATGTTGCCACAAGTAACGACCGATAGCTTTTAAATCGCTATACGCTGTTCCTTGTCGTAAAAAGTCATAATGATGTTGTTTGGCATATTCTATCACATGTGGAATGTCTTCAAGCTGTTGGCAAATATGATGTAGATTAACAACGCCTTCCGAACCATCATCATAAAAATAAAGTTTGACCGATTGAATATGTGCTTGATAGTGCTCAATAATTTGTAATAGGGGTGGAAACATTTCAAACGCATGAAAATGGTTTAAATGTAAGTGCAAATCTACAGCTGTATATTGTGCTAAATTGTGTGCCAATAAGTCATTAAACGCTTCTTGCTGTGCAGGTTGCACGTGGCAATACTGAATTGTCCCTTGTGGATAGGCGTGAATGATAGATTCTGGAATTTTAAAACGAGACAAACCAAACAGACGAATGATGTCCGTTTGTTGCATATGTTCTATAAAATGCAAAAAATAATGTAAGGTTGGAATAGTTGCAAAGTCTAAATAAGCATCAATTCGCTGTGTTGCGTGCATAAAAAACTCAAAAATTATAATGATTTAATGCCAATTATAGAAAAAATTGGCAAGTGAAAGCGTTTGAAAATGTTATCACTGATGATTATTTTTGTGTACATGGGCTAAAATCTCAGGCAAATTTTGCTCCAGCCAACCCACTAATTCCAACCAACGCTCTGCGGCTTGCCGACCAAATTCGGTTAAATGATATTCAACGTGTGGCGGCACAGTTTGAAATGATTGACGATGTACCATACCATCTTGTTCAAGTTGCTGTAAGGTTTGAGCCAGCATACGTTCACTAATGCCATCAATCGCTTTACGAATTTCACTAAAACGCTGTGGTTGCGTACTTCTCCCTAAAACCACAATCACCAAACCACCCCAGCGGTTGGTGAGATGTTGCAAAATTTGTCGGCTTGGGCAAGCAGAAGCCAGCACATAACCTGTTTGTAATTGTTGTGCAATGACATGATGAGATAATGATGTATCGTTCATAATTTCGCCTAATGAATGTTAAAAATGCTTTAAAACTTACTTATCATTAGTATAGCATAAAAAATAAGTGAAAATTTTTAATTTATTTTTTATTATAAAACAATAACTTATTTAAAAGTGCTAAAATATTTTAAAACTTACATTTATGTAAGTACTTACTAAAAATTAGTTTAAAGTGTATCATACACTCATCAACACAAGGAATGCGAATAATATGGTTCGCATTTCAATATTTAACCAACATAAAGAGAGATGAAAAAATGACTACTCAAACAATCGCAGTAACAGGTGCAACAGGTCAATTCGGTGCAATCGCATTGCAAAAATTACAGCAACAAGGTGCGAATGTGGTCGCATTGGTGCGTAATCCGAGCAGAATTTCAGGTGTGGAAGCACGAGCTTTTGATTATTCTAAAGTAGATGGTCAAGTAGAAGCATTGCAAGGTGTGGATACATTGCTGTTAGTATCAAGTAGTGAAGTGGGGCAGCGTATTGAGCAACATCAAAATGTGATTAATGCAGCGAAGCAAGCAGGTGTGAAACGTATTGTTTATACCAGTTTGTTGGGTGCAACGAGTAATAATACTGTTGATTTATTGGCAGGTGAACATATTGCGACTGAAGATGCATTGAAGCAATCAGGTTTGACTTATACCATTTTGCGAAATGGCTGGTACACAGAAAATTATACAGCATCTGTGCCTGCTGCGTTGAATTTAAAGGCATTTTACGGTTCGGCGAAAGATGGTAAAATTTCGTCAGCTGTGCGTGCAGATTTTGCTGAAGCTGCAGCCAATGTCACAGTGCAAGCAGGTCATGACAATAAAACTTATGAATTAGCAGGCGATACAGCTTATACTTTAAGCGATTTGGCAGCTGAAATTAGTAAGCAAAGCGGTCAAGATATTCCTTATGTAGATATTCCACAGGCGGATTATCAAGCGGCATTAATTCAAGCGGGTTTGCCAGAAGGTTTAGCACATTTGTTGGCTCAATCTGATGTTGATGCGTCTCGTGGTGCGTTGTTTAGTGAAGATAAAACCTTATCGCAACTGTTAGGACGACCAACTGTGGGCTTGGCTGAAGCAGT
>JAUNHS010000138.1 GCA_030523805.1 Acinetobacter sp. | reverse complement strand
TGGAGTAGCTGTTGTTGCAGGTGGAGTAGGTTGTAGCTTCATGGTGCAAGTACCTTGAATGGTTTGACCATTAAGCGTAATGCTTACATTTTGACCTTCTTTGCCCAAGCAGGCTTGTTTAACTTGAGCATCAAAAGCCGCACGTTGTTCAGCAGTCATACGCTCTTTGCCACCACGCTCACCGTGTTCACCACGTCCACGACCTTCATGCTTTTCGCCACGACCATGACCGCCACGCATATCGCCACGTTCAGCTTTATCTTTCATCATCGGACGTTCGCCAGCAGTAGGTGTATGTGTAGATTGGCACGCTACCAAGCCACCTAAAGCCAATACGCTTGTACCAATCACAGCAATTTTAGTAAAAATGTTCATATCAATTTCTCACAGGATAGATTTAAGGTACAATAAGAATAATCAATAATCATGGAGAAATCATGTATGCTCTATGATGCGAATGTAGATGGGTTGTAGTGACTTCGGTGAAAGATCGGAAATATTATCCACGTTCGCTACACAATTTCTTTGTACAATACAAAAAATCTTACAATACAGGCAACCTTTGTGAAAAAAATACGCTTTACCATTGCTACACGCTTATTTTCTGCGGTGCTATTTGTGATGCTTTTGACGGCAGGCATGAGTTTATTTGTACAACATAATAATATGCAGAAAAATTTTGCACGCTATGTTGCCGATGTAGAAATGGAAAAATTAGATCATTTTGTAGATAATTTAGAAGATATTTACGCCTATTACCACGATTGGGGCGATGCCATTCAAGGGCAAATTTTAGAAGTTACAGGGCAAGCCGACCCAGAAGATTATGACCAACTTTCACGTTGGTGGCTACGCCGACAATACGATATTGCTTTACAGCAAGTGATTTTTAAACAAGAATCTACCCAGCAATTACCACAACGACAGCAAAATGGCGTGCCAGTCGCACCACCGCCAGAGCGAATGCAGCGTTTGACCCCTGCACAGTTGAAGCAATGGCAACAAAATTTACCTACAGCGTATCACCCTTTTGAAGGTTTGAGCTTTCCATTGAAGCAAAACTCTAAATGGATGCAAGTATTACAACCTGATTATGGTCAGCCGAATGCACATCATTTAGCCGAAGAAATTCAGCCACACGTCAATGCTGAGCAAAATAGCGACAGCAATATGAATGTGAAAAGCGATAAAAAAGCCTTTATTTCCATTCCTGACCGTTTGGGCTTAAGCTCACGTTTATCGTTATACGATGCCAATAAGCAATTTATTGTGGGCGATTTTGCACCGATTGGCGATGTTTCGTATCGTACTTTGTATTATAAAGGCAAAGTGGTGGGCTACTTGGGTTTAAAAGCAACGCTCCGTCAAGATGATGCCAAAAGTATTAGCTTTTTTAGTAACCAACGTCAAAATTTATTGATGATTGCCGCACTTTCGGTCTTGATTAGCTTGGTGTTGGCGATATTTTTAGCGATGTCATTTAAGCGACCCATTCAGCAATTGGTGGTGGCAGCAAGGGAATTGATTAAAGGCAATTATCAATATCGCACACATAGCCAACGCAATGATGAATTGGGCGATTTATCGCAAACCGTCAATCAGTTGGCACACATTTTGGATCAGCATGAGCAATCACGTCGGCAGTGGGTGGCAGATACATCACACGAGTTGAAAACACCTTTAAGCGTATTGCAAGCACAGATTGAAGCCATGCAAGATGGCATACGCAAACCAACACCAGAGCATTTTGAAGCGATGCAACGCCAAGTGCAAAGTTTGAAAAAACTCACACAAGATTTGGCAGATTTGGCTCAAGCCGATGTGCAGCAATTAAAATGCTATGCCAGCGATGTATCGGCATGGGCATTGGTGCAACAAGAAGTTGCACAATTTCATGATAAATTTGCACAAACGCAATTACAGATACAGCTTGATGGTGTAGATGCCATGATTCATGTAGATGTAGATCGCTTTAAGCAAATTGTGGTGAATTTATTGCAAAATTCTACACGTTATACCTTGCCAGAAGGGCAAATCCACATTCATAGCCATATAGAGCAACAGCATTGGGTGCTTTATGTTGATGATAGTCCTTTGGGTGTAGATGATGAGCAGTTGGCACGCTTGGGCGAGCGGTTTTATCGTGTAGATGATTCACGCACTCGTAGTACAGGGGGAAGTGGTTTGGGCTTGGCATTATCATGTAAAATTGCACATATTTTAGGTGGTACGTTGAGTTTTGCTCATTCGCCTTTAGGTGGTTTACGTTGTCGTTTAAGTTTTCCTGTGGTAGATTTAAGCAAATCCTAATTTTATGCACATCATTTGAGAGTACAGCAATGACACAATATATTTTATTGTTAGAAGATGAAGTTGATTTGGCACATTTGGTGCGAGATTATTTGGAAGCGGCAGGCTATGAAGTCGCCATGTTTCACGATGGACAAGACGCTTACGACAGTTTTTTACAACGCAAACCGCATTTAATGGTGATGGATTTAATGGTGCCACGCATGGACGGTTTAACCATTTGCCGTAAAGTGCGTGAGCAGAGTGATGTGCCGATTATTTTGGTTACTGCACGCACAGAAGAAATAGACCGAGTGCTTGGCTTAAATATGGGAGCAGACGATTATGTATGCAAACCATTTAGCCCGAAAGAATTGGTCGCTCGTGTGCAAGCTGTATTACGCCGTTTAGAGCGTAAAACCAGTGAAGCTGATACAGATTTATTCCGTATAGATGAAAATCAGCAACGCATTTTTTATAAGCAACACACCATGAACCTAACACCGACGGAATATCGTTTGCTAGAGTTATTCTTAAATCATGTCGGGCAAGTGTATTCACGTTCGCAATTATTAGACCATGTCAATCCTGATAGTTTTGACGTTGCCGACCGTGTGGTAGATAGCCATATCAAAAATTTACGTCGTAAAATTATGGATTTGAGCGAAGGTGAGCATGAATGGATTCAAGCGGTGTATGGCGTGGGCTATCGCTTTGAATATCCTGAATAATCCGCTGGCTGACTAGAATACTGCGATAAAATGAGTTATAATCACGCCTGTGAGCTGGGCGATCGCTGTTGTGAAGGTCTTCGGACTAAAGCAAGGGAGGAAAGTCCGGGCTTCATAGGGCAAGGTGCTAGGTAACGCCTAGGCGGCGTAAGCCGACGGAAAGTGCAGCAGAGAGTAGACCGCCGATGTACGCAAGTGCAGGTAAGGGTGAAAGGGTGTGGTAAGAGCACACCGCATGACTGGCAACAGGACATGGCATGGTAAACCCCACTAGAAGCAAGACCAAATAGAAATCCGATGGTGTGACCCGCACTGGATTTGGGTAGGTTGCTGGAGCGTATGAGTGATTGTACGCCTAGATGAATGATCGTCCTAGACAGAACCCGGCTTATAGGCTCACATATTTTATCCATTTATATAAAATGCTATGCTGATGATGTATGAAAGTCCTTGACAAAAGCATTTCATTCACGCATAATACGCTACGTTTTTTGGCTATGTAGCTCAGTTGGTTAGAGCACAGCACTCATAATGCTGGGGTCACAGGTTCAAGTCCAGTCATAGCCACCATTTTTATTGTGATGATGAAATCATTACCTTAAAAGCAAAAAACATACGCATGAAATGGCTATGTAGCTCAGTTGGTTAGAGCACAGCACTCATAATGCTGGGGTCACAGGTTCAAGTCCAGTCATAGCCACCATTTTCATGATATTGATTGTATCTCGCCTAATGGTGGGATTTTTTTGTTTTTAGGGGTCGTGTTTGATTGCGTTTTGGGTAAAAATAATTTAAATATCAAGCATATAGTACATATTATAATATCTCTATATGCTTGCTGATTGCTCTTTATTTTATTTATTCGCAATTTTATTCGCATTAAAACATCACAGCTTTTTCGCCAACATGGTTACAAACTTTAATTTAATGCGATTGCCTTGTTCATCAGTTTTGTGCAATTCGCCCATCTCTTCACGATAATCTAACAATTCCCAACCGTCATACAACTGTTTTAATTCCTGTTCACGCATTGCACTTGGGAATGGCATTGGACACGGTACATCATCAGTATCCATCGCACTCACGATTA
>JAUNHS010000137.1 GCA_030523805.1 Acinetobacter sp. | reverse complement strand
TCATTGCACAGCATAATGCCACCATCGCAATATGGATAGCCCATGTCTGCCAGCGTATCATTAAAAGTTTTGGCGTATTGCGGCAATTCATCGCACACAAAACCATCTTTAATAATTAACGCATTGTCTTGGTCGGTACGCATGATTTGCTCGCCACGCCCTTCCGATCCCATCACAAACAAACACGTATTTTGATACACGTCATTCGGCACAATCAGCTGCCAAAGTTTAGCAAAAATTTGAGCATTTAAAGTTTGCACCGTACGGCAAATGGCGTGGATTTTTACGCCTGTATCGGTTTGATGACGGATTAATTTACCAATCATTTGCACACAGGACGATAAAGCGTCTATATCGCTGGCTTGGTCAATTTTGCTACTAATCAGACCTGAATGGTTGGTTAAAAAGCTCAATAATTCACTTTGCCCAAGCACGCCTATAATTTGACCTAAATCGTCCACCACAGGTAGGCGATGAATTTTTTGCTCGGTCATAATCAGCAAGGCTTCGCTTAACTCTTGGGCATGATGTATGGTGCTAATGGTAAAATTCGTCAATGGTGCAATCGCTTGCGATAAATCTGCACCACGCCCTACGGCTAGGCAAATATCCGTTTGTGTAAATACGCCCACCCGACCATCTGCACCATTCACCAAAACATGCTTGGCGTGCTGTTCATTCATAATCGCTGCAGCAGCTTGAATACTTGTCGTTTCTGCAACAAAATGCGGTGCTTTAATATGTTCGCCCATGTCGCCAATTGCTTTGTGCAACAGCGAACGCCCTTCACGATAATCGTGGCGAGTGGCTTGTGTAGAAAGCCGTGCCGATAAATCAGCAAAAAGCAAATTTTTCAATGTGCTATTTTTTTCACTAATCGTGCGTAAACCTTCGCCATTGATACGATACAGTAAGCACTCTTCACTGGTGCTAAAATCATCGTCAGAAAATACAAACCAATCGTGCGTATGTAAACCTGCAATGAGTTCATCGTCTTTGCTTTGTCGGAGTTTGCCTTTAATAATGACAAAAGTATCGCCACGCCATGCACTTGGCAAATTCTCACCTTCTGGCAAAAATACCATCGTACTATGTTGTGCAAGTTCTTTGCGTTCAGCGTCGGTTAAAACATCAAAAGGGGGCTGATGGAGCGTATTTAAAGCAGTCATGGTATTTCACCAATTTTTTACTTAAACAATGTGTTACTTAAAAATCAAACTAATAACGATTGATATTGTGGATTTTTCTCAATAAATGCTGCAACAAATGAACACGCAGGCACAACTTTTTTCCCTTGCTGCGCGGCATAATCCAACGCATATTGGGCAAGTGCTTTGCCCAAGCCACGACCACCTAACTCACTTGGCACAATGGTGTGATCGTAAATCAAGCGATCGCCATCTACCACATAACTGAGATATGCCGTATAGCCATCAATACTTATTTCAAAACGGTTTCGTTCTGCATGGTGTGTAATCGTACTCATTGCAATCACCTTTTCAGTCCATGTAAAAAAGTTTAAAGATATCTTTGATGATAAAGCGATTTTTTTAGATTGTAAAGATTTTGTAACGCTCTTTTCGGTAAAATGACAAAAAATTTTACCCACAAAAAAGCCAACGTTTTTCACGTTGGCTAATTTGATTTTACAGAATAAAATATAAACAAAATTTATGCTGCAGCCACTTTTTTCACTAAAATAGAACCAACTGAATAGCCTGCACCAAAGGTACAAATCACGCCATATTCGCCTGTATCCACTTCATTTGCTGTACGGTGTAAAGCAATCATCGCCCCTGCAGATGATGTATTGGCAAATTCATCTAAAATAATTGGCGAACGGCTCGCATCTACATCTTTACCTGCCACATATTTTAAAATCAATTCGTTCATATTGACATTGGCTTGGTGTAGCCAGAAGCGTTTCACATCATCAGCCGTTAAGTGATTTTTTTCTAACTGTGTAGAAATGGTTTTTGCCACCATTGGACACACTTCTTTAAACACTTTACGCCCTTCTTGACGGAAAATACGGTCATCACGCACAGCATTTTCACTGCTATTTAAGAAGCCAAAATTGTTGCGAATGTTGTTAGAAAATTGCGTTTCTAAATGGCTATCTAAAATTTCAAAACCTGCTTTGCTGGTGGTGTTTTCTATAATCGTGGCAACTGCGACATCACCAAAAATAAAGTGAGTATCTCGTGATGTAAAGTCTAACTGACCTGTCATAATTTCAGCATTAATCACCAAGGCACATTTTGCATCGCCTGTGCGTAAATTATCATAGGCTTGTTTGATGGCAAACGTCGCTGCGGCACACGCCACATTCATATCAAACGCATAGCCTTGAATGCCTAAAGCTGCTTGAATTTCAATCGCTACAGCTGGATATGCACGCTGTACATTGGCACACGATAAAATGACAATATCAATATCTTCTGCGGTTACGCCTGCTTGTTGCATCGCTGCTTTTGCTGCAGCAACGCCCATTTCTGCTTGAATAGAAAGTTCGTCATTGCTACGTTCTCTCAAGTTTGGACGCATACGGTCTATATCTAAAATACCAGCTTTATCAACCACATAGCGTGATTTGATACCTGATGCTTTTTCAATAAATTCCGCTGTAGATGGACGTAATTCTTGTTTTTCCCCTGCGGCAATTTCTGCGGCATATTGCTGATTGTAGCGTTCAACATAAGCATTTAAGCTGTCGGCTAATTCTTCATTGCTAATGCGGTCGGGTGGCGTATAAAGCCCAGTACCAGTAATACGAATACTCATAGTAGATTCCTTATTTGATTTTGGGCATTATGTCATGATTTTCGCCATTTGTTGATGACAAAAACTATCTTTTTCTACACAGTTTTGTGTACAAACGTAGCGTATCTCCAGCACGATACGGTGGATTATACGATGGATTAATCGCCACGCTCCCACATTTTTTGATGCACTTTAGACTTTTTTCAATAGCACCGAACCGATAGAATAACCTGCACCAAATGAACACAGTACGCCATATTCGCCTGTTTCCACTTCATGTGCCGTTTTATCTAGGGCAATAATCACGCCTGCTGATGATGTATTGGCAAATTCATCTAAAATAATTGGCGAACGGCTTGCATCTACATCTTTACCTGCAATGTATTTTAAAATCAATTCATTCATATTGGCATTGGCTTGGTGTAGCCAAAAGCGTTTAATCTCATCGGCTGTTAAGTGATTTTTTTCTAACTGTGTAGAAATGGTTTTTGCCACCATCGGACATACTTCTTTAAACACTTTGCGACCATCTTGACGGAATAATAAACCTTGTGTCGCATCTTCCACACGGTTTAAAAAGCCAAAATTATTGCGAATATTATTAGAAAATTCAGTATGTAAAACGCTATCTACAATTTCAAAACCTGCTTTGCTTTCACTGCGTTCAATAATACTTGCGGCAGCAACATCGCCAAAAATAAAATGGCTGTCTCGCTGGGTAAAATCTAAATGTCCTGATGTGATTTCTACATTGAGCAATAACACGCATTTTGCACCACATTGAATTGCATCGTGTGCTTGCTTTAAGCCAAATGTGGCTGATGAACACGCCACATTCATATCATACGCATAACCTTGAATACCCAAGGCTGACTGCACTTCTATAGACACGGCAGGATAAGCACGCTGCATATTTGAACACGCTAAAATCACCACATCAATCTCTTGTGCCGTTACGCCTGCTTTTTGCATGGCAAGCTCTGCGGCTTTTACGCCAAATTCAGCTTGGAGTGATAAACTGTCATTGCTGCGTTCGCTTAATTGTGGTCGCATACGGTCTATATTTAAAACACCATCTTTTTCAACTACATAGCGTGATTTTACACCTGATGCTTTTTCTATAAATTCTGCTGTTGAGCCAAGTAGAGCGGTCATTTCGCCTGCTTCTATTTGGCTGTGATGTTGTTGGTTGTAGCGTTCTACATAGGCGTTTAGACTTGCCACGAGTTCTTCATTGCTAATGCGATGTGGTGGGTGGTAAATGCCTGTACCTGTAATGCGAATACTCATTGTTTCTCCAAATGTGAAATTTCATTGTTGATCTTGTTTATATTGTATATGCAAATCTTGCTGATAAAATAGTGCTAAAATCAGGTTTTTTGTAATATTTTGCAGAGAAGTGGAAAAT
>JAUNHS010000136.1 GCA_030523805.1 Acinetobacter sp. | reverse complement strand
CCTTGCTGTTTGAGTGCTAATGCTAAATTGACCGTTGTGGTAGATTTCCCAACGCCCCCCTTGCCTGACGATACCACAATCACATTTTTAATACGTGGATGAGCAGGAACATTCTGCTGTAATGGTGCTTTTTTGGTAATTGGTGGATTATTGGGGTCATACTGTGTCGCTGTGTCTTGCGTGTCATGATGTTGAGTATTTTGTGGCATTTTCTTTTCCACAACGTGCAAATTCAATTCTTTTACGCCACAGCTTTGTAATTGTTCAGCTAAATCATCATGCAATTTTTGCAGTTGATCTTTTTCATCGCTATAAATAAATAAGCTGAGCTGTAAAGTATTTTGCTCAATTTGTACCTGCTGAATCCGTTCGGCTAGGGCGTGCTGCTGGAATGAATAGTTCTGTAAAATGCTTTGGAGTTGTGTTTCGTTGATTTCTGTTGATGGATTAAATACAGATTTGAGAGAAGCCAGCCAAGACATGATTGCACCGTGATATTGTTCTAAATGTAGGGGAAATAATAGCAATATTCCCCTATTTTCTCAATGTAAAACCATCATTAAAACATGATTTTTCCATCATCATACGCTAAAGCACATCGCTCTTCAGATTAAAACAATTCATTTTCTTAAATTACATATTGATAATAATTATTATTTAATATATTATAAGTAACAATTGATTTTACTTTATGGTATAATTTAATCCATTATCTTTGTAAGGAATTGTGTTATGAAATCATCATCAAGCCTACCTTATATTGGCAGTTTAATTTTTTGTGGCTTAATCAGCCCAATGGCGTGGGCAAATAGCTCAACTAAACCTAAAAATTTAGAAACGATTGTTGTCCATGCTGAAGCGGTAGATTTACGGCAAGGTATGCTCAAATCCGCAGAAGTGGTGGCGACCGAATCCATCAAAGCCCAAAGCATTGAACGCACTGGAGCAAGCAATTTAAATGAAGCGGTGGATAAACGCCCTGGCATTGCCGTGCAAGTAGAATGTTCTATTTGTAATGTGCGTAATGTATTGCTCAATAATTTACCAGGACGATACACCACCTTGTTGGTTGATGGCATTCCGATTTATTCGTCTGTGTCATCTGCTTATGGCTTGGACAGCGTCAGCACTTTTGGTGTAGAACGTATTGATGTAGCTCGTGGTGCAGGGGCGAGTTTGATTGCTCCTGAAGCCTTAGCAGGCACGGTCAGCGTACAAACCAAGAAACCGACCAAAGACCAAGTAGAAGTGAAACTACAAGGGGGGAATTTTAATGCCTATCAAGCTGATGCCTATGTAGCAAAAAAATTGAATGAAAACAATGCTATAACGGCGAATGTCAATTATCATCAGCATGATAGTGTAGATAATGATGGCGATAAAATCAGCGAATTTACAGGCTATCAGCGTTTATTGCTCGGTGCAGGTTGGTATAGTGATGATGTACTCGGGTTTGATTTGCGTGGTCGGTTTGACTATGTTGATGAAGAACGTGGCGGTGGTGCTTTAGGGCGTGATTATGCTGCCATCAAAGCCAGTCGTACAGGCAATCCTTTTGATTTTAGTCGTGGGCAACATGGCTCGCCACTGGCAAATGGCTGGATTAATCCAACGGACGGTTCATTTATGCCTTATGATAAAGGGAAAACAGGTTTTAGTGAATGGATTCAGACCAATCGTTATCAAGCGACCATTTCAGGTGAAAAGGATATTGGACGTGGGCGTTTACGTTTGGCGTTTGGTGCAGCAAAGCATAAGCAAGATAGCTTTTATGAAGGCTCAATCTATAAAGCCGATCAAAATCAATATTATAGCGAAATCAGCTATCAACAACCTATTCAGCATTGGACATTGACTACAGGTGTAAATTATCGTTATGAAGATTTAAAAAGTCATGGCGAAACGGCTGATAGCGTAGCCGTGCGTGGCGTGGATAATTATCGCTACCGTGTGCCTGCGGTATTTGTGCAAGGTTATCGCACCTTGCTTGATGATCAACTGGAAGTGAAAGCATCTTTGCGTTTTGACCATCATAATGAATTTGGCTCTATTTTCTCGCCACGTTTTAATGCCTTGTATCATCATAATGATAGCTTATCTAGCCGTTTGAGTTTGGGGCAAGGCTTTAGAGCACCGACCAGCTTTTTTGAGCAAGATCACGGCATTTTGGATACCATTCGCATTGAACGTCAGCTCAATAAACCTGAAATTTCGCATAATTTAAGTTACGCTTTGCATTATGCCAATGACCGTTTTGCCATCACATCATCGTATAATTTTAATCGCATTAAAAATTTTGCTTTGCTTGATGCTGGACAGCAAGATGCTCAAGGCAATCCGATTACGGTATTTAGCAGCAGCCCTGAAGCAGTAACGGTGCAAGGTTTGGACACCAATATGTCCTATCAACTTACACCTGCGGTCAATGTTTCACTTGCAGCAGAAGTGTTTCGTTATAAATTCCCTGCGGGGACGTTGAGTTTTGCTCGTCCAAATTATCGTGCATTTAGTACGCTGAATTATGCTCAAGGCAATTGGGATTTATTCGCTCGTGCAACGCTGACTGGACCGATGAATTTGCAAAAATTCCATGATGATGGTTCAGGTCAGCAACATCGTTATAATTTTGATGGTAGCCCAAAATTGGATAAAAGCCCTGCTTTTGTAACGGTGGATGTGCGTGGGCAATATCAAGTGAATAAGCACTTAAAAGTGTTCGTGGGTGCGGATAATGTGTTGGATTATACGCAAAGCGATCGTGAGAGTTTTTTATGGATTAATGCCGATGGCGAAGAAGATGTAACGCATTTGTGGGGGCCAAATCGTGGGCGTTATGTTTATGGTGGCTTGGCAATGTCGTTTTAATTTGAATAGGCAGGTGGGAGAAATCCTGCCTGTTTTGCTCATTGAACTTCACTTTTTAAGGAACACCATCATGCGTTATTTTTTCATTTTTAGTTTAATATTCTGTTTATCTAGCACACTTTTTGCTCAAAATCCAACACCTACCGTACAACAATGGCAATTTCATCTCGCCACAGCAGATGGCAAAAAGTTCATTAATAGTCGCCACATTCAACAGCCGCTTTTGGTCAATTTTTGGAGTGTAGAATGTCCGCCTTGTGTCAAAGAATTGCCCATGCTACAACAATTCGCACAGCAAAATCCACATTGGCAAGTGCTACTCATCAATACCGACCAAGACCGCCAACACGCTGAACAATTTTTAAAAAAGCACAAAATTCAACTGCCCAACCTAAAAATCAGTAGCGATGCCAACGTTTTTATGCGTAAAGCAGGCAATCATTTAGGTGGGCTGCCCTACACGCTTGCGTTAAAATCAGGACATTCTAAAAATGTTTGTGGTCAGCATTTGGGAGCGTTAAATCTTCAACATTTACAGCAGTTTAAACAGCATTGCACACATTCGTCAAATCAAAACTTATCAAACAAATGATACACTATAACATCATGATTTTTATTTAATTTTTTACACCTTTTGCACTTTACAATCGCCTATATGATGTGCTAATTTTAAATCAAAATCAGCGATTTTCTTTCACAAAAATGGAGTAAAGACCATGAGCAAAACCATGAAAGCCATGACCTATTATGGGGCAAATGATATTCGTTTTGAACAGCGTCCAGTACCGACCATCATTGAGCCGACCGATGCCATTATTCGCATGACCAAAACCACGATTTGTGGCACGGATTTGGGCATTTGGAAAGGTAAAAATCCTGAAATTGAAGCCACCGCACGAGAAAAAACAGGCGAATGGACAGGGCGTATTTTGGGGCATGAAGGTATTGGCATTGTAGAAGAAGTGGGTTCTGCTGTTAAAAATTTTAAAAAGGGCGATAAAGTGATTATTTCGTGTGTGAGCCGTTGTGGTTCATGCGAAAATTGTCAAAAGCAGCTGTATTCTCACTGCCGTCAAGGGGGCGGTTGGATTATGGGCTATATGATTGATGGCACGCAAGCGGAATATGTGCGTACGCCTTTTGCGGATAATTCTTTGTATTTATTGCCTGACAATTTGAACACTGACACGGCGGTATTTTTATCCGATGCCTTGCCGACTGGGCATGAAATTGGCGTGCAATATGGCAATGTCAAACCAGGCGATGCGATTGCGATTGTCGGTGCTGGGCCTGTGGGTATGGGGTGTTTATTAACTGCTCAATTTTATTC
>JAUNHS010000135.1 GCA_030523805.1 Acinetobacter sp. | reverse complement strand
AGCTGATGTATTTTTATGCTTTCTTTAAAATAAATACTGGCAAAAATGACCGTTAAAAATACTTGCGTTTGTAAAATTAATGCAGCAAGCCCTGTCGCAAAACCAAGGGATAATGCCAAAAATACAAAACTAAATTGCCCAAAGCTAATGGTTAAGCCATAGGCAATGAGTAATTTCCACGATGTGCTTGGCTTTTTGATGAAAAAAATTGCTGGCATCAGTACGCATAAAAAGCGTAATAATCCCAATACCAATGGTGGGACATCGCCCAACGCAATTTTCATAAACCAAAAATTCACGCCCCAAATCATAATGACAAGCAAGGCAATGAAAACATCTTTTAGGGTCATGATTACTCCTGCACATAGATTTTGAATGCAATCAAATGAACATTACTATCGCCTTTTTATTTATACAATACAACCATCATTTCCCCCTAAACAATATGAAATTTTAGAAACAATCCATCGCTAACTTCCTTTTTTATTTTCGCTCTTGCCTAAATGACTGTAAATGGCTATAAATGACTGTAAATAACTATGGGCTAATCTCTCAAAATTTCAAATTCTAATTCTCGTTTATGGCGAATACCCACAATCACCACTTCATCATTTTCTTCATCAAAGACATACAAAGCAATATAGCCAGACTTGCCATAATTGATTGAAAGTTGTCGTAAGTTTGGCAAAGTTTCGTATGCTACTGACTTACCAATATTTGGTAATATGGTAAGACGCTTTAAGCCGTTTTGAATCGTTTGCAAGGCATCTGTAAGCTGATCAGGACTTACTTTTTTCATAAAATCACTGATACGCCCCAAATCACTGATTGCTTCCCTAGTGTATTTTAGTTGTGGCATACAGGCAGCTCACCTTCTTGTTCAGGACTCAGGCTTGCTATCCAGCTGTCCACATCATCAGCGTTTGCGTGTAGTCCTGTCTTTTGGTAATGCTCATAAGACTGCACTGCTTCACTCACAAAACGCTCAAATAAGGCTTGTTCAACAGCTTTGGCAATCATCTGTTCTTTGTCATAAGGTGTCATGACTTCAAGGATAACACGCCCTTGCCGTGTGATGCACACAGGCTGAGTCATCGCAGAATCGGTCAATTTACCAAAGTTTTGTTTGGCTTCGGTGGCAGTAAAAATCAGCATGATTACTCCTAATATTGTCCATTTTGTGCATTATAGATAAAATAGACAAAATAGACAAATATTTTAAAAAAGTAATGAACGTCCTTTTTTTCTTATCATTCAACTGGCAGACTGTCGGCATAAGTTTTTAGTTTAGCAATGACATCATTGCAATGATGCCCCAAAAACAGGTAAAATGCCAGGCAAAATTCCCATTGATTGAGTTTATGTTATGCACAAATTACTTCACACTGCGACCATTCTCAGCTGTTCATTACTCGTTACAGCGTGTGGTTTTCATCTCAAAGGCGTAACTTCGCCAGAGCAACAGCAAGTACAAGGGCAAAACACCTTAATCACTTTACGCCTAGATATTCCCAAACAGCACCAAGCCCTAGAAGAACAACTCAAAATCCATCTCGCTGGCTCAGGCGTGCAACTCAACGATGGCAACGCTCCTACACTCAAAATTGTGGATTATCAATTCCGTCGCCAACAGTTGAATGGTAAATTGACCGAAATTTTACTCAATTTAAACGTCAGTTTTTACATTCAAAATGCACAAGGGCAACCTTTAACCCAAGTGCGTACCGTGCGAAGCTATCGTAATTATCAATACGATGTAGAAACGGTGAATACGGAAAATCAGCAAGAAGATTATCTCAAGCGAATTATGATTGATGAGATTGCTCAACAAATTAGTACGCAAGTTTTCAATAAACGTTTACCAAATTTACCGTTATCTAGTGAACATGCTACGCCTTAATCGGGCAATCATCGCATATTGAACATAAATTATTACAATGAAATTAGACTATCTTTCTGCGTTAAAACGCCTACACACTGCTCAAGGCGTATGGCTACTGCATGGCGAAGAAGCGTTATTACAGCAAAATTTGCTTGATGCTTTTCGTCAGCATTGGCAACAGCAGGAAATTGAACGCCAACGTTTTGATATTCATAGTGTGAATGATTGGAAATTGGTGTTTAGTGCTTTAGATAGTCTTTCGCTTTTTGCTCAACGCCTTGCGGTGGAAGTGCATGGCAATATTAAACCCGATGCCAATGGCTTAAAGCAACTCAAGCAATTTTTACAGCAAGACAGCGACAATTTATTATTAATTATTTTACCCAAGCAAGAAAGTGCCAGCTTAAAGTCGGCTTTTTTTCAAACGGTAGAAGCCAATGGCGTGATTGTGCCACTACAAGCCACTTATGCCAAAGAACAACAAGCCATTTTACAACGAGAAGCCGATCAACTTGGCATACAGTTGCAACCCGACGCTTGGCAATGGCTGTTGCAACATCATGAACATCATTTATTGGCGGCACGCAATAGTTTAATTCGTGTGAGCGATACGTTTCCAGAGCAAACCTTATTTGATGTAGAGCATTTAATTTCATGCTTGCAAGACCAATCACGTTATCATGTTTATGATTTAAGCGATGCTGTGTTACAAGCTGATTTTGCTTTAAGTATCAAAATCTTACGCTATTTACAAGAGTCTGGCGAAGCCATGAGTTTGATTTTATGGAGTTTAAGCCGTGAAGCTCGTTTACTGATGCAATTGTATGAGCAACCACACAATGCAATACAGCTTGGCATTTGGAAAAATAAAATCTCATTGTATCAATCGGCTTTGCGACGTTTGCCAGCCCACACTTTTTTACAATTTCCTGCATTATTATTAAGAATAGACCAAGCCATCAAAGGCATGAGCCAAGAAAATCCACAGCATTTATGCCAGCAAATGATTGCATTATTATGTGGTAAGCCATTGTTTTCAAATGTTTAAATGATAAAACTCATATTTTTTTGACGGTTTAGCTCAAATTATTTGGTTTCACTTTCCTGCAAGGCTTTTTGCTGTGCATCATACGCAGCTTTCTCACGACGATAAATTTCATAAATACAATAATCGCCACATTCACTCCCACAGCATTCCCAATCTTCTGGTGGTGTCGGTTCTTCTAGTAAGGGCGTGGTTGCAATGTTCTGTTGCTCGCTCATGGTGCTTTGCCTATGTGAAATCATGCCAAGGGTGCTAGATGAATGCAAATCAAGATGAGCATTCAATTCAACCATCTTATTATAACGTAACTGACGCAGAAAAAAGCATGATTTTTTATGCTATTTCATTCACTTTAAACGGTTTTTGCGTTATGATAAAACGTTTATTCCTGTTAAATTTTATGATTTTTGATTATGACCAATATTCTTTCTAGCGAATACCAAGCCAGCAGTATTGAGCCACAAGTGCAACAAGACTGGGCAACCCGTAAAACCTTTAAAGTTGCCGACACGGTACAAGGCAAAAAGCGTTATATTTTATCAATGTTCCCTTACCCAAGTGGCAAATTACACATGGGACACGTGCGTAACTACACCATTGGCGATGTACTCAGCCGTTTTTATCGTTTAAAAGGCGAAACCGTACTACAACCGATGGGTTGGGACGCTTTTGGTTTACCTGCAGAAAATGCAGCCATTGCCCATCAAGTAGCCCCTGCCAAGTGGACTTTTGAAAATATTGACTATATGCGTGGTCAGCTGAAAAGTTTAGGTTTGGCTGTGGATTGGGACAGAGAATTTGCCACGTGTACGCCAGAATATTACCGTTGGGAGCAATGGTTATTTATTCAGCTGTACAAAAAAGGCTTAATTTACCGTAAGTTAGCCACTGTAAACTGGGATCCTGTAGATCAAACCGTACTTGCCAATGAACAAGTGGAAAATGGTCGTGGTTGGCGTTCGGGTGCGTTGGTAGAAAAACGTGATATTCCAATGTATTACTTTAAAATTACCGATTATGCACAAGAATTATTGGACGATTTAGACACCTTAAAAGACGGCTGGCCACAGCAAGTTTTAACCATGCAACGCAACTGGATTGGGCGTTCACAAGGTATGGATATTACGTTCCATTCGCCACAAGACAGTGCTTATCAAGACAGCGTAACTGTGTTTACCACGCGTGCCGATACCTTGATGGGCGTGAGTTATTTGGCTGTGGCAGCAGAACACCCATTGGCGACCAAAGCTGCGGAAAATAATCCATCATTACAAGCATTTATCCAAGA
>JAUNHS010000134.1 GCA_030523805.1 Acinetobacter sp. | reverse complement strand
TATTACCACAACAACTCAGCAATGGCTATGATTTAAAACAAGCCTTATATTTCATTCATCAACCACCTAAAACAGCGAATATGCAGCTGTTATTACAAGGGTCGCACCCTGCACAGCAACGTTTGATTTTTGAAGAATTGGTCGCTCATCAAGTGAGTTTATTGCAACGTCGTCAGTATGTGCAACAAATTCAAGCCCCTGCGATTGCTCCAAGCCAGCGATTAAAAGCACAATTATTAGCCAGTTTGCCATTTCAGATGACCAATGCCCAGCAGCGTGTATCGTTAGAAATTGCCCAAGATTTAGCCAAAAATGTACCGATGTTGCGTTTGGTACAGGGCGATGTGGGAGCTGGCAAAACGTTAGTGGCAGCAGTGGCAGCGTGTCATGCCTTGGAAGCAGGTTGGCAAGTGGCTCTCATGGCTCCGACGGAAATTTTGGCAGAGCAACATTATTTAAATTTCAAAAAATGGTTTGAACCGTTGGGCGTGCAAGTGGCGTGGTTGGTGGGGAAAATCAAGGGCAAGGCACGGCAAAAAGTGCTTGATGATATGCAGCAAGGTCATGCACAACTCATTATTGGCACGCACGCTTTATTTCAAGAGCAGGTGCAATTTGCCAAGCTCGGTTTGGTGATGATTGATGAGCAACATCGTTTTGGTGTAGCACAACGTTTGGCATTACGAGATAAAAATCAACAACTTATGCCACATCAGCTTGCTTTAAGTGCGACACCGATTCCACGCAGTTTGGCAATGAATTTGTATGGCGATTTGGACAGTTCAATTATTGATGAATTACCACCCAATCGCACGCCTATTCAAACGGTGCTGGTGGCAGTGGATCGTCGTGAAGAAGTGCTGCAACGTGTGGTGGCAAATTGCATGGAGCAAAAGCAGGCGTATTGGGTGTGTACGTTGGTGAATGAATCGGAAACGCTGGACGCACAAGCCGCAGAAGTGTTTTATCTTGACGTGTGTCAGCGTTTTCCACAGCTGCGTGTCGGTTTGGTGCATGGCAAGATGAAAGCCGATGAAAAACAAGCAGTTATGCAAGCCTTTAAGGATAATGAATTACAGCTTTTGATTGCAACGACCGTGATTGAAGTGGGCGTTGATGTGCCGAATGCGTCTATTATGGTGATTGAAAATGCGGAACGTCTGGGTTTATCGCAGTTACATCAGTTGCGTGGACGTGTGGGGCGTGGGGCGAAAGCGAGCTTTTGTGTGTTGATGTATAAAAATCCATTGTCTGCACACGGGCAGGAGCGTTTGACCATTTTAAAAGATAGCAATGATGGTTTTGTGATTGCAGAAAAGGATTTGGAATTGCGTGGAGCAGGCGAATTATTAGGCACAAATCAGACTGGCGAAGTCGGTTTCCGTGTGGCAGATTTGCAGCGAGATGAGCATTTATTGCAAAATGCCCACCAAGCGGCAGGCGTATTGTTGCAGCAGTACCCACAGTTGGCGGAATTGTTAATACAACGCTGGCTACCGAATGCAGAAAAGTATGCTTATGTCTAATGTGGCATGGTCGGCACAGCAAGGTAAAATGGCGAGATTTAAACCTTTAGCCAAGATTGAACCTTTTTGGCGACGTTGGTTACAGCAAAGTTTGCCGTGTATGTTGTGCCAAAGTGATACATCGCAATATGCAGGTTTGTGTCGGCATTGTTGGCAGCATTTGCCGTGGGCTTTAACGCAAATTCAACGCCAAAATTTAACTATACATATTGCGTGTTATTATCGCTATCCTCTTGATGGCATGATGTTGCAATATAAATATCATCAGCAATTGGGCTATGCTAGTCTATTTGCTCAACTCATATTGCAATTGCCTTTACCCAAAGTAGATGCCATTGTTGCCATGCCAATTTCTGATGCACGTTTGGCAGAGCGTGGTTTTAATCAAAGTTTGGTTGTGGTACAGCGATTGGCGAAAGTTTTAAAATGCCCTGTTTGGCAACCGATAGAACGTATTCACGCACATCATCAAAAAGGGTTAAGCCGTAGCGAACGTTTGGCAGATATAGATCAACAATTTCGTATCATTAAGCAACAAAAGCGTTGGGCGAAGCGTTATCGCCGTGTGCTAGTGATTGATGATGTGGTAACAACAGGTGCATCATTGTGGGCATTGAGCCAAGCCTTGCAAAAAATGGGTTGTTCACATATTGAATATGCGTGCATTGCAGGAGCAATGTTGTAATCATACCGTTATTTTACGCCCTAGGGTGATGTAAACTGTGCAATTGTTGCAAACGGTGCTGAGCCACGTGCGTATAAATTTGTGTGGTAGATAAACTTTGATGACCTAATAATAACTGTACCACACGCAAATCTGCACCATAATTGAGTAAATGTGTGGCAAAGGCATGGCGTAAAGTATGTGGCGATAGTTCTGCTTGTATGCCCACTTGTAAGGCATAACGCTTAATGGCATACCAAAAATTTTGCCGACTCATAATGCCGCCATGCCGTGTGAGAAAAACATAATCATTGGTAGAGCGGTACAATTTGGGACGAGCAAGTTGCAAATAGCGTTGTAGCCACAAAATCGCATTTTCACCCAATGGCACTAAACGCTCTTTATCGCCTTTACCGAGTGTGCGTAAATAGCCTTGTTCTAAATTGATAAAATCTAATCGCAAATGCAACAATTCAGACACCCGCAAACCACAGGCATACAGCACTTCAAGCATGGCTTTATCTCGCAAACCGAGAGCATCTTCAATATTGGGTGCATTCAATAATGCGGTAACATCATCTTCCGATAAATCTTTGGGCAATACACGCCCTAATTTGGGAATGCGATGCTTGCTGACGGGGTCATCATCACGCAAATTTTGTAAACGCAAAAATTTAAAAAATTGACGTAATGCCGACAAGGTGCGAGCAATAGAGCGTGGACTTTTGCCTAATTTGGTCAAATACATCACGGCATCGCCCACTTCTACGCTGTGCCATTCATTGAGTGGAATGCTTGAGCTTGGTGAACATTGGATTAAATCGGATAAATAGGCATTGCGAGTGTGAATGCTGACATCTTGAGCAATCAGATAATCCCGAAAACCGATTAAAAAAGCCAGATGTTCGGGAATTTTGACCGCTGTGGGAATGCGTGGTTTTTTGTTAATCATGGTTAAAATAGGAAAAAACAGGACTTAATGACGTTGCCATGCGACAGCAAACTCTTCATGAGCCATACGGTTGAGATGGCGTAACACCACATCTTCAAAAGTATCTAATTGTTCATGACTGTTGGTGGTTAATTCAGCAATAATTTGTGTCGGTTCGGCAATTAAACGGCATTGCACATCATCAGCAAAGGGAATAATGGAGATATTGTCCTGTTGTATGATGTCCATTTTATGTTTCCAATGGTTCGTTAAGCGTTTGATAATGCGAGCAGCTTCGCTGTGGGGAATGTGTAAAGTTGAGAGTGGCATGGGTTATGCTCCATTAAAGGGAATGGGTTTAAATGTCCCATTCCACAAAATTTTTCAATAATTGTAAGCCTACAGTATGACTTTTTTCAGGGTGGAATTGAGTAGCAAATAAATTTTCGTGGTGCAATGCAGTGCAAAATGAAATGCCATATTCACAGCCTGCTGCCGAAATTTCCGTTTGTTCAGGCTCTACATAGTAGCTATGCACAAAATAAAAACGGCTATCTTGCTCAATATTTTTCCACATTGGGTGGCTCGGGTCGTGCTGATGCACTTGATTCCAGCCCATGTGTGGTACTTTTAAGCCGTCCATTTGTGGAAAACGTTTTACTTGACCTTTAAAAATGCCTAAGGCATCTGCACCGCCATTTTCTTCGGAATGCTCCATCAAGGCTTGCATTCCCACGCAAATTGCCAACACAGGTTTGTTAAATACCGCTTGACGTACCACATCATCAATGCCTGCTTCACGCATTCCGTGCATACAATCTCGCATTGCTCCCACACCTGGGAATACGATTTTATCCGCCTGAGCAATAATGCGTGGGTCGTGTGTAATATCAACCGTTGCCCCAACGTGTTCTAATGCCTTTGCCGCTGAGTGTAAATTCCCCATACCATAATCAAGTAAAGCAATACGAGTCATAAAAATCCCCTAAATTTCAATATCATCAAACGATTATAAACTGCCTTTGGTTGATGCAATGACATTTTCTGCACGTGGATCAATTTCACACGCCATACGCAAGGCACGAGCAAAGGCTTTAAA
>JAUNHS010000133.1 GCA_030523805.1 Acinetobacter sp. | reverse complement strand
ATGACGATGCTTGTGCGACACGTCCCACATCATCAAAAAATTCAGGAATAGATGTTTGCAAACTCGGCACAGCAGATTCAGGCCATACCACCAAATCTCTGCCCCATTCTTGCTCACTTAATTGGGTATAAGTTTGCAATGTTTTGAAAAATTGCTGTTGTTGCCATTTCAAATCTTGCTGGATATTCCCTTGTACTAACGATACGCTTAAAGGTGCAGTATTTTTTTGTTGTACCCACGTGATCTGCCCAACTGCCCAAGTACTCAACAAGACAACTGCACTTGGCACTAGCCACACCCAACGCTTACGCAACAATTCAGCACCTGCACACGCCAACAATACAGCAATGAACGATACGCCTAATACGCCAAAGATTGGTGCTACATGGTCTAAAAAACGCTCAGTAAACGCATAACCGACAAATAACCATGGAAAACCTGTAAATAACCATGTTTTCAGCCATTCAAACACCACCCAAACGGGAGCGAATGCTAAAGGTGTTTCAGGGAAAAAACGACGATAGACATATAATTGTGCTGCCGAAAATAGTGCCATGACGAATGCCATGACAGCCACCATCAACACAGCCACAGGCGATGAAATTGCACCAAATAAATGGATAGATGTATAAAGCCAAAATGCCCCAACAAACCACAAACCAAATCCATAAGCCAGACCAATCCAAGCGGCTTGCTTTGCACTTCGCTGATGCACACACGCATACAAAACAGCAGGCGATAACAACGCCAACCACCAATAATGATAAGGTGCTAACGCAAAACTAAACACCCCACCTGCAAGTAAAGCAATCAACAGCGACCAAACCAAAGGAATCTTCGCTTGATTGGTCTTCTTACTCGGGCTACTATAATGAATATTACGACTCATGACGTACCGCTTTAATTAATTGAATCGTACGGGCATCTGCTTCGGTAATTTCAAAATGCCATTGCCCTAATGACACAGATTGCCCTTGTAAATCATTCACAAAACCGATTTCTTGTAATAACAATCCAGCCACGGTTTCCACTTCTTCATCGGAAAAATGGCTATGTAAAGTTTCATTAAAATATTCAATTGGCGTTAGGGCTTGCACCCACCAAGTATTTTCTTGTTGTGAATCTGCGGTAATCCATTGATCTTCTTGATGAACTTCGTCGTGCTCATCTTCAATTTCGCCCACAATTTCTTCTAGTACATCTTCTAATGTAACCAATCCAGCTGTAGAACCATGCTCATCTACCACAATCGCCAAATGCGTTTGGTTATTTTTAAGCAAACGTAAAACTTGATCGGTTCTTGCACTTTCTGGAATAAATAAGGGCTGTCGCATTAAAGCACGAATATCAATGCTTTGATTTGGACGAGTGATAAAAGGTAATAAATCTTTTGCCAGTAAAATACCGACCACGGTATCTGCGTGTTGCTCTGAAAATACAGGGAAACGAGAATGTGCAGAATCAGCCAAAACGTGTAATACATCATGTAAAGCATCTGATTCTTGTAGGCTAATCATTGCTGTGCGTGGTGTCATGACTTCTCTCACTTTGGTCGCAGGTAAATCTAACACACCTTCCAGCATCGCAACGGTATCAGGCTCTAAAAAACGACGAGACTCCTGTACTAATTTTAACAATTCATCTCGTGTTTCTGGTGCCGTACCTAACCACTTGCGTAAACCACGCATTCCCCATGATGACGCAGTTTCATCACTCATATTTATGACCTGACATTAAAAATAATAATCTTCTAATATGCAATGAAATGCAAGTATAATCAAGTATTTTTTGGTATTTTGATTGATATTGATGAGCCATTTCAGATTTATGCCCTTGATAATGAATACTTATCTCTACTTTTACCCAACTTGGTCTGCATATTTGGCAGCGGCTGTAGTAGTATTGTCATGTGTTTAATTGGCATTCGTATCATTTCTGACAATGTAAACTATCAGGATACCTATAACACACGCCTTTTGGAAGTGTCTCCTTGACATATCTCTTTCTCTCCATACACAAATTAGCTTTGACATAAGAATCAATATCTAGGTCTGGATTATCATCTGTGCTATAAAAACCACACTCTATCATATCTTTTTTTACTTTAAGCTCTAATGATTGATTTTTCCAAGGTTTTTTACCATCTAATCTGTAAGCAGCCCATGAATAAGGATAATTCCATGCACAGGCACTGCATAATGTAACAATAGTTACTGTCATCAATTTTAATAATTTCATTTTTCACTTCTCCTTCGGTTGTTGAGCGATATGTGCTAATTTCTGGATTTATTGGGTATAACAAGGTTATTTCTGCACTTTATTAAGATATTGCTGACAAGCCTCAGTACTCTTAAATGAGTCAATACTACAAATCCCAGCTTTACCACTACCATTGACATAACCCTTTTTTTCCATACAAATGGTTGATTGTGTATATGCATTTTTATTGGCATGAAAATATTCAAACTCATCATTTACATCAGGAAAACCGCATTCTCGCATATCTTGTTTTATTTGCTCATCATTAGTATGACGATTTTGATAAACTTCGTATCCTCTTGGTGGTGGTTGAAATGCACTACTGCAACTAATAATAAACAGAACCATTACTAACAATGGTGGAAATTTTTTCATGCTATCACTCCTTTTGACTGTCATTTATAGTTAAATTTGCTAGGTATAATTACATATTTTTGTTTATACATATGTTCCCAACTCATTGGTTGCTCATTTTTAAGCAATCCTGTATTGCTGCAATCAGGTGTACCTGCCCCATAACAGTTGTGAGCAGTAGTTTCTTTACCTAAAGCTGCTTTACCAGCTTCTCGGATAATAAGAGCTGTCTCTTTTAATCTCCCGATGTCATATTTAGAAACACTCCCTCCAGTCGTTGAGTTTATTCCTATTAACGTTCCCACAGGATCTGCTAAATGGTTTTGGAAGCGAATACGCATCTCTTATTTTTCAGCTTCTGTGTAAGCAGGTTTAAAATATCATAGGATCCGTACTAAGCACTTCCTCTTTTCTACCTTGTAACACAGCTAATTTATTGACTGCTTTTATTAATAGCAAGACTATATTAATCAACCTTACAAGCAGGTTGATTAATATAAAGCCAATGGGTACAAATCCCCCTTTTTAGTGGACCACTATGTTTATAACCCAATTTCTCCATACATTGATTTGCTCGTATATAAGCATCGTCTGTCATATATGCGGAATTGTCGTGAGTGTTATCAAAACCACATTTTATCATATCACCTTTAACAACCTCAAAAGAGGTATCTTTTTTCTTATTTTTATAAAAAAACTCCCATGCATCAGGTGGTGGTTGCATTGCTCTTGGCAGGCATCCAGTTAAAGTTAAAGCTATACAAAGAAATATGCTAAGCCGATGCATTATTTACCCTCCTGTTTGTTTTGATTATTATTTTTAAATTTTTTCTCGATTTTTAGTTTATAGACAGGCTCCCATTTCATTGGTTGCTTGTTTTCAAGCAAGCCCTGCTGTTTGCAAGCTTCACTCCCTACACCATAGCAGTTATGAGCGGTGGTTTCTTTACCTAAAATACTTCTACCAGCTTCTTTGATAATCCCCAAAACATTATTGGGCTTAGTTGTACCACCTGTGCTTGAGTTAAAGCCTATCATGCCATGAATAGGGTCGGCTGCATGCCCTTGATAATGAATACTCATATCTTCCTTTTCTCCTTCGGTTGTTGAACGATATGTACTAATGTTTGGATTTGCTGGATCATGCGTCAGGATCTCATTTCTACCTTGTAGGGTAGCGAGTTTGGCATCTGCTCGTTTAATATTTGCAGCTGCACCTACCATGTTGGTGCGTAAGTTTGGATACGCACCAGCATCACCATCATTCAATAACGATGAATACGCATTAGTAATGGTGAGTGTACCTCGGCTATGTCCGTCCATTTGTAAACCTGTTGTACCATGTTCTTGTATAAGGGTTTTGACTTGTTCGGCGGCATTGGTTAAGCCTAGCGTATCACTTTCTAGGTATTTTTGATAGCCTGCAACCATTAATTTAAACAATTAAGCCCATTCTTGTAAACTGTATTTTGCATATATTTCCTTTTAGTTCTCTATTATAGTTTATATCCCTTATTTTCTATACCATAAAATAATCTATGTCAAAAAACAAAACCCCCACTTAAACAAGTGGGGGTATAATAAAGAGCTGGCGATGACTTACTCTCACATGGGAACTCCCA
>JAUNHS010000132.1 GCA_030523805.1 Acinetobacter sp. | reverse complement strand
TTCATCAAAACCATTTAAAGCATTAATCATCATCACCTGTTCATAATTGACCACGTCTTGCACAGTAATTTGACGTTCCACAATACGTTGCTGAGCCAATAAAGTTGCTCGTTGCGTGCCTTGCAATAATGGTTGATGTGGCGTAAACCATTGACCCTGCTGTAAAAATAATAAATTACCAATACTACAATCGGTAATCAAACCTTGCTTGACGACAATAATCTCATCACACGTTCCACGCTGTGCAAATAATTGGTTCAACCGCTCACGATTGGCATATTTATAACGATAATCTATGTCATCGTCTTGCACCAACTGAAAAGATTGAATGCTTTTGGCTTGATAAGGAAAAAACTCTACTTGCTGTTGCACTGCATCATAACTCACACGGCAACGCACCAAACCTTGCTGATAGGCCACAGGAATCTGAATTATCTGCTGTAATTGTGCTACAGGCATTGGCACAGGCAAATGCTGCTGTAAAAATGCCTTTCCCTGCTCAAATCGTTGCTGATGTGCAGCAACATTCTGTATCTTACCATCAATAATGGCAATGGTTTCAATAAGTTGCATACTTACTCTTTATTCAATTATCACTCAAAATAGCTTTGCTACAAATAAAAAAACTGCACTTTTCAGCACAGTTCTTTATCATTTTATGGCTTAAATATCGCTTAAATTGATACCTAAACGTTGAGCCACTTCTTCATAGGCTTCAACCACATCGCCCAAACCTTGACGGAAGCGGTCTTTGTCTAATTTTTTCTTCGTTTCTTTGTCCCACAAACGGCAACCATCTGGAGAAAACTCATCGCCCAACACGATACGGTCTTTAAACACGCCAAATTCAAGTTTAAAGTCCACTAAAATCATGCCACCTTGTGCAAACAATTCGCTTAATACTTGATTGACTTGATAAGTTAATTTTTTCATTTCAGCCAATTGTGCTTCAGTTGCCCAACCAAAAGCAATCGCTTGTGATTCATTGACCATTGGATCGCCCAACGCATCATCTTTAAAGAATAATTCAAATGTTGGTGGTGTTAAGGCAATGCCTTCTTCTACGCCCAAGCGTTTGCACAAGCTACCTGCACTGTAGTTGCGAATGACGCATTCTACTGGAATCATTTTGAGTTTTTTAACTAACACTTCATTCGGTGTTAATAATTGCTCAAAATGTGTTTCAATGCCTGCTTGTGCCAATTTTTCCATAATGAAAGCATTAAAACGGTTATTCACCTTGCCCTTACGGTCTAATTGAGCGATTTTTTCACCGTTAAATGCTGACGCATCATCACGGAATACTAGCACTAAATGATCTGGACTTTCAGTTTCATAAACTGATTTTGCCTTACCCGTATAAAGTAAATTTTGCTTTTGCATCGTTTAAAACCTATAAAAACTCACTGAACCTAACAATACAATTAATGAATAATATCAAACAGTTATGTCATACTATTCACTAAGAGACTTTATACAGGCCAGCTTTGATAAAGTTGTGTTAAAATTTCATTGGCAACATCTTGTGGTGCAAATGCACCTTTTGCATCGTACACACCAAGTACATGCGTTGCACCGACATTGTGTAAATTAAGCAAATAATTTACGCCATCTTTTTCAATTGCAATTACGCCATTGCCCAAATGACGGCTGTTATAATTTAAGCTACTCAACGTCGCTTCAATATAACGTAAAATCGTTGCTGTATCGCCACCAATTTGTAACAATGGATTTTTGCTACTGTCAAAAATCATTTGTGGACGGAGTGGTGTTAAAGCCGTGCCAGCACTTACAGCCGTTTGGCTTGCTGCCACAGGACGTGGAAGTTGATAGCGATTGCCACGTTCATTGGCATAGCGTGGTGCATTTTGTAGTGCTTGTTGCTCAATAATCGGTGCAGGATACAATGGCGTTGGCTCACGCATTACACCTGCTGGCACATTTAAAGGTGCAAGTTGCTGTGCTTTTTTATATTCCAAAGAGCGATTATCTATCGTACTACAACCGACCAAAGTGGTTGCCAATACCGTTAAGCTCATCAGTGTTATTTTTTTCATGGAAATTGCCTATTCTCATTTTGTGAAAAGCATAAGGGGACTAGCTTATGCTAATCCCGCTTGTTGTAATGCTTGGCGAATGCTATCACGATGTTCTGTTGCTAACACAGTTAATGGTAAGCGAATGCCGACATCAATTTTTTGCATTTCGTGCAATGCCCATTTTACAGGAATTGGGTTTGATTCACAAAATAAAATCTGATGTAAATGTGCTACTGTTTTGTTAAGTTGTTCAGCTTGTGCCGCATCGCCTGCCAAAGCAGACTCACACACTTGGCTCATAACGTGTGGTGCAACGTTTGCCGTTACAGAAATATTGCCTTTTGCACCTTTTAAAATTAATTGCCATGCGGTTGCATCATCACCTGAATATACCGCAATTTGACCATTCAATGCGTCAATCAATGCTGTACCACGAGCCACATCACCTGTTGCATCTTTAATACCTACAATATTTTTGACACTTGCTAGGCGAATGACCGTATCATTGTGCATATCTACACCTGTACGGCCAGGGACATTGTATAAAATTTGTGGAATATCCACCGCTTCAGCAATGGTTTTGTAATGTTGGTACAAGCCTTCTTGTGTCGGTTTATTATAATATGGCGTAACCAATAAGCAGGCATCAGCACCTACATCTTTTGCAGCTTGAGTTAATGCAATAGCTTCTTTGGTTGAGTTTGCCCCAGTACCTGCAATAATTGGAATACGCTTATTGGCAATGCGTACAATTTCTTTAATCACTTGAATATGTTCGTCCATATCCAACGTAGATGCTTCGCCTGTTGTACCTACAGCAACAATGCTATGCGTTCCTTGTGCAATATGCCACTCTACTAAATTTTCTAACGCCTTCCAATCTACACCACCATCTTTAAACATTGGCGTAACAATGGCAACGATTGAGCCTTGAATGGTGTGTACTTGTGTCATGTGTGAATCCTCTATTTTGTGTTTACTTGCTAACCATCGTCTAAGCATAATTTTGCATAAAACAAATCTGTAGATGATGAGCAATTTTAAAGTTCATTCTGCTAGATTATGACTGATAACGTGCTTATACTCAATATCTTTCTTACAAGTTTGTCTTTTTTTTATCAATCATTGCTCAATCATGGCGTATTCTGAATGATTTTAGTCATTTACATCATTGTGCATTTCTAAAATAAAGGTTACAGGGCCATCATTGATTAAGCTCACTTGCATATCTGCCGCAAAAATACCTGTTTGTAATTGTGGAAATAGTGTTTGAGCATATTCTACGCATTGTGCAAATAAAGTTTCAGCTTGCTGCGGTGGCATCGCTGGGGCGAAATCTGGGCGTAAACCTTTGTGGGTATTTGCCATCAGTGTAAATTGTGATACCAATAAAACATTGCCACCTGCTTGCTGTACATTCCAACCCATTTTGCCTTGTTCATCATCAAAAATACGGTATTTGCTGATTTTATCTAGCATTTTTTGGGCAAGTGCCAAATCATCTTGCTTGGCCAATGCCAAAAACACTAATAATCCGTGCTGAATTTGTCCGACAATGCGTCCATCTACGCTGACGCTGGCTTGCTTTACACGTTGTATCACGGCTTTCATAAAATGACCCTGTCAAAATATAGTATTATGCTTTCGCTATTTAAGCATGTTATAATAGCATTTTTACTTTAAAAAGCGAATGTAATCATGGCTGCGACTTCATCTCCTACACGTTATCAACAGCGTTTCGTGATTAACGGAATGTCGTGTATGTCGTGTGTAGGTAAAATTGAGCGTGCCTTGCTGAGCTTGCCTAATGTGGAACAAGTACACATTCAACTCAGTCAAAAAACGGCTGTTGTATATAGCTCACAACCTGTGGCTTTAGATGAATTATTGCACTGCGTTCATGCGTTAGGTTTTAAAGCCTATGCTCCTGAAACGCTACTCATCAACATTCAAGGTTTGCGTTGTGCTGGTTGCGTGCGTAAGGTGGAAAATGCTCTTTTGGCATTACCAGCGGTCAATCATGTTTTTATTCACCCAACAACACACCAAGCACGCATTACTTTAGATTCTCACCAGCATCGTCAAAGTGTTTTGGATCAAATTGCAACCTTAGGTTATCAAGCGACCATTGTTGAAAAACGGCAAACATCTCAACATCAGCAATTACAACAGCAACAAACACAAGAAATTCAACAATTAAAATATCGCAC
>JAUNHS010000131.1 GCA_030523805.1 Acinetobacter sp. | reverse complement strand
CACCCAATGATTATGCAGGACTTGAGCGTTTTGCTGCTCGTAAAAAGCTCGTTGAACAAGCAACTGCCGAAAACTGGCTAGAAAAAATTGAGCCTTATGCACTCAAAGCCCCACGTGGCGACCGTTCTGGCGTGATTGTAGAGCCGCTTTTAACTGATCAATGGTATGTGAAAATTGCACCACTTGCCGAGCCTGCCATTGCTGCGGTACAAGACGGTCGTATTAAGTTTGTGCCTGAGCAATACACCAATATGTACATGGCGTGGATGCGTGATATTCAAGATTGGTGCATTTCTCGCCAATTATGGTGGGGACATCGCATTCCTGCGTGGTACGATGAAAATGGCAATATTTATGTGGCTCGCAGCGAAGATGAAGCTCGTCAAAAGCACAATTTAGCCGCTGATGTGCCACTTCGCCAAGATGATGATGTGCTAGATACTTGGTTTAGCTCGGCTTTGTGGACATTCTCAACGCTTGGCTGGACAGGCGATGATGCAGCTGATTTTGACAATGCCATTTTGCAAAAATTCCATTCTACCAGCGTACTGGTTACAGGTTTTGACATCATTTTCTTCTGGGTTGCCCGTATGATTATGATGACCATGCACTTTGTCAAAAATGCTGACGGTACGCCACAAGTGCCATTTAAAACCGTGTATGTGCATGGCTTGGTGCGTGATGGCGAAGGGCAAAAAATGAGTAAATCCAAAGGCAACGTGCTTGACCCATTGGATTTGATTGATAGTATTGACCTAGAAAGTCTGGTCGCAAAACGCACTTTTGGCATGATGAACCCGAAAGACGCAGCCAAAATTGAAAAAGCCACTCGTAAAGAGTTCCCAGACGGTATCGCCGCTTATGGTACAGATGCAGTGCGTTTTACGTTCTGTGCCTTGGCAAATACAGGACGAGACATTAAATTTGACCTAAAACGTGTGGAAGGCTACCGTAATTTTTGTAATAAAATTTGGAATGCGACACGTTTTGTGCTGATGAACTGCGAAGGTAAAACCATTGGGCAAACTGCTCGCCCTGAGTTGTGGGAATTGCCTGAACAGTGGATTATTAGCCGCCTACAAAAGGCAGAACAAGCCGTACAGCTTGCGTTTGAAACTTATCGCCTAGACCTTGCCGCTCAAGCCATTTATGACTTTATTTGGAATGAATATTGCGACTGGTACGTGGAGCTGACCAAGCCTGTTTTAAATGATGAGACGGTGTCTGATGAGCGTAAAGCGGAAGTCCGCCGTGTGCTACTGGCTGTGCTAGAAGCGGCTTTGCGTTTGGCTCACCCACTCATGCCATTTATTACCGAAGAAATTTGGCAAACGCTTGCCCCGATGATTGGACAAGGTGGCGACAGTATTATGCTAAGCGACTATCCTGTTTGTGATGATAGAAAAGTGAGCGAACAAGCCGAAGCGGATATGACTTGGCTACAAGGTCTCATCGGTGCGGTGCGTAATATTCGTGGCGAAATGGGACTTGGCAATGCACGCCTATTGCCTGTGCTTTTGCAAAATATCAGTGCTGATGAAAAAGCTCAGATTTTACGCATTGAACCATTATTTAAAGCACTTGCCAAAGTGGAGAGTTTGACCTTCTTAAATGCTGACGAACAAGCACCGTTATCATCGTCATCAGTAGTCGGTGGTGCGACGGTATTTGTACCGATGAAAGGTTTGATTGACCCTACTGCTGAACTGGCTCGTTTGCAAAAAGAGTTGGATAAAGTACAAAAGCAGCATGATGTAATTGCAAATAAACTTGCCAATGAAGGTTTTGTCGCTAAAGCCCCTGCTGCGGTGGTAGAAGGTGAAAAAGCAAAATTGGCTGAATTTGCTGAACAGCTCATGAGTATTAAAGGGAATATGGAGCAGATTAGGGCGTTGTAAATATGTATCACTCTGAAAGTATTAGAATTTACGATAAATTAGTCTCTATCAAAGAGACATTAACAGGCGGAACACACTTCCGCCTTGGTGATGTTTCCGTGAATATTGAAGACAAAGACGGCATTGGTGGTTTAATTGAAGAATGGTTTGGTGTTTGGGCAAGTCAAAATGGCTTTTTAATCCATAAAACAACCGCAGGGCAAGAATTTCCTGATTATTTTGTGGGTAATGACAATGGATTATTAGAAATCAAAACTTTTGATAGAGATGCCAGTGCCAACTTTGATATTGCTAATTTTGAATCTTACTGCATTTCATTAGCCAATAATCCACATCGCTTAAATTCAGATTATCTGATTTTTGGTTATCGTATCAAAAATGGGGTACTATCCGTTGCTGATATTTGGCTTAAAAAGGTCTGGGAAATCACTTGTGCATCTAAAAGATGGCCATTAAAAACTCAGACCAAAGGAAAGAAAGAGAACGAAAAAGTTATTTACAATATTCGTCCTGCAACTTGGTATTCTCGTGGACGTTATCCCGTATTTAACAACGCTCATGAATTTGTGAATGCTCTTTATGCCACCCAACAAGCCTATCGTGGTCGCTCTGATTTAGCCTTATTTCAACAAAATTCCATAAATCTCTAAAGCAATCTTTTAGCTACTTCCTTAATCACAGGCACTACAACCGTATTACCAATCAAATCATAAAGCTCGTTATATTTAATGTTTGATTGGTAATTTTCTGGAAAACCAAAAAAACGCAAACACTCTCGTTCTGATAATCGGCGAATACCTGTCGTATCAAGTACGCCTAGCCTATCTGCTTCTGTTGCAACAATTGTTGGAGCAACATTATTATCATCAAGTATTTTATTCAGTTCAAAACTTAATTTTCCTGTTACGATATTGTAGCCTTTTTCTAAATGCGTTGCATACACTCTTTTTGTTTTACCATTTTCTATTACTTGGTCTTTTGGATATTCAAATCTTAAATATTTTTTTGACACTAAATCATCTAACATAGACTTCAAATATTCTTTTTCTATGTGCAAATTAAAAGAATGTATCTCATCTAATGTCAATGGCATTCCATCCATCCACACAATGCCTTTAAGTTCTGCCCATTTTTTTTTACGTCTTTCTTTTAGCAAAATGGACATTAACTCTTTTTGTTCATTAGAAATTTTACCTTTTAATTCTAAATCCCAACTATGGATATTATTATTACCACCACGCTTATCCTTTATTGATTTTCCTAATAATTGATTAGGATTATCATATAGATTTAATAAACAATGGGTAAATTCACTATCTATACTAGGTAGATTACTTTCTTTAATGTCTTTAAAAGTTGCTTTTCTGAATGCAAAATTATCCAAACTCGGTAGATTATTCTGATGACCGATAATATAAACTCTCTTTCTATCTTGAGGGATACCAAAGTCTTTAGCATTTAAAACACGCCAAGTTACTTGATAGCCTAATGCCATAAGAGTATCTAATATAGTTTGTAAAGTATTGCCAATTTTAGATGTATTATTTTTTCTATCATGAGTAACTAAACCTTCCACATTTTCCAATAAAAATCCTTTTGGTTGATGATATTTAATAATTCTAACAATATCAAAAAATAATGTACCACGAGTATCATCAAACCCCATTTTTTTTCCTGCAGTACTAAATGCTTGGCAAGGAAATCCTCCCAATAAATAATCAAATGATGGAATATCTTTTTCATTGATTTGCGTAATATCGCCAAATACAACTTCATTGTTAAAATTACATTGATAGATTTTTACAGCATAGGGTTTAATTTCTGATGTAAACACACATTCAGATTTAAAGCCAAGTTCATCACAGGCTTGCTCAAAACCCAAACGAGTACCTCCCAAACCTGCAAATAAATCAATAAATTTAATGGTTTTCATACATGTAAAGTTTTTCAAAATATATGCTACTATGATATAATAAATTTCCTAAAAAGTAAATAATTTATTTACCAATGTGCGAAAATTTATCATCAGATGAGATTATATCTCAATTAAAAACATTACTTGAATTTAAAACCGACAAAGAATTAGCAGATTTTTTGTCTGTGGACAAGCAATCTATTTATCAATATAAGAAAAAGGGACATATTGATATTCAACAAAAAATTATTTGCATTTTACTTAAAAAACTCCAAGAAAATTCTTATACCAACCCCACCGCCACCCCAAACACCCCACAATGCCCCTCTACCACCACATCAATATCTTCGCTATAGCAGCCGCCCATGACTACGCATACAGGTATACCATAGCGATAGGTGATTTTTAGTACCAGCTCATCACACTAATACAGCCCTG
>JAUNHS010000130.1 GCA_030523805.1 Acinetobacter sp. | reverse complement strand
TTGGGTGCAACGCATCGGCATCACGAGATAATTGTGAATGACCACGATCAATCGCTAATACATATTGCGTTAAATCATTTGTGCCAATACTAAAGAAATCTACTTCTTTCGCCAACACAGGTGCTAACAATGCTGCTGATGGCACTTCAATCATAATCCCCACTTGTAATTGTGGGCATGGATATTGTTGTACAACGTCATCTAAAATTGCTTTTGCGGCACGCCATTCTTCCACACGTCCCACCATGGGAAACATAATACGCAATGGACGCTGTTCAGCGGCTTTAATCAAAGCAACCAATTGCTGACGTAATAATTCTGGCTGTTGCAAACTCAAACGAATACCACGCACCCCCAAAAATGGATTTTCTTCTGCTGGCATCGGTAAATAAGGCAAGGGTTTATCGCCACCCACATCTAAAGTACGAACAACTAAAGGACGACCCTGCAACGCATCAAAAACAATACGATAATCTTGCTCTTGGACTTGCTCGCTTGGTGCTTGCTGATGTGCCATAAAAACTAATTCGGTGCGTAATAAACCCACGGCTTCCGCACCTTGCTCTACGGCTTTTGCTGTGTCATGCACATCGCCCAAATTACACGCAATTTCTACTTGATGACCGTCTTGTGTCATTGCTGGCTCATGGCAATGCTGAATGGCTTGAGCTTTTTGCTGTTGTTCATATTGTTGCTGCTGAATGGCTTGTTGTACACGTTGCGAATTTGGATTACAGAAAAACTCGCCTGTTTCACCATCTAACAAAATTTGTGCAGTTGCATTGATCTGTAAAATCGCAGCACCAGCACCCACAATCGCAGGAATACCCAAAGCTCGTGCCACAATCGCACTATGCGAACTTGCACCACCCACAGCAGTAATAATTCCTGCCACTTTTTGTGGGTCTAGCCTTGCAACATCGCTCGGCACTAAATCATGTTTTACTAAAATATATGCTTCATTTGGTGCTTGCTGTGCAATATCACCACACAATACAGCTAAAACACGATGCCCCACATCTCGTAAATCTGCCGCTCGTTCGGCTAACAATTGATTTTTGAGTTGAGCTTGTTGCTCTGCCATCTGTTGAATTTGCCCATGCCAAGCTGCTTCTGCTGATGCCTGTTGCTGGTCAATACGCTGTTTGACGACATTTAATAATTCATCATCTTCCAACAAAGCAATGTGTGCAGTAAAAATTTGAGCAATATTTTCTGCCGTTGCCTGTGCGACCAATTGCTGTAAATCTTGCTTTACTTGTGCGATTGCGTGCAGTACACGTTGCCATTGTTCTGCTGGTTGCTCTGCCGTCATCGCATAATGATAGTGTTGCTCTTGCACTTTATAAATTGGAGCAACTGCCACACCTGTTGATGCCGCTACACCATAATACGCCACATCATCAATCAATGGAGCAAGGTTTTGAGCTGGCTCATGTAATGCTTGTGAGTGAACATTGTGAGAAGTTTCTAATAAATCAGAAAATGGCTGAACATCTTCACCCAAGCCTTGTTCTACAGCTTGAATGATATTGGCTAAATGCTGTTCTGCTGGCGTATTTGGCTCTGCCATAAATGTCAAAGTTTGCCCACGCACTGCCCCAAGCGATAATAACTGGCTTAAACTTTTTGCCGAAACTGCTGCACCACCATCTAAAGAGATTAAAATTTCACCTTGCCATGTTTTACATACATTCGCCAAAGCCGTTGCTGGACGAGCGTGTAAACCATGTGCATTTGCCAAACGTACCGATTGACTTTTCCATGTCGGTAATAATTCCGCACCCACTTGCTGAGCTAAATCTTGTACTGATGATGTTTGCTGAATGTCTTGCTGAAAAAATACGTCAAATAAATGATTTAATTTATCCAAATCCGTTTGCTCATTACTTGCGACACAAAGCAATAAAGACAACGGTTGCGATTGAAATTGAATGGCTTCAGCCAATTGTACGATACACACAGCAGGCGATTTGACCGCTTGTGTTGCACTGACCGTCCAAATGCCTGTTTGCAATTGTACTGCCGTAGTTAAATCTATACCTGCTAAAAAGCCTGCAGAAACATACTGTTGCTGCTTCAATCGCTGACAAGCAACATATAAGACATCATCAATATCCTGTGCTTGTACTTGCGTCATAACCAAACTTTCATGAATGGCTAATTGTGCAGCATTCGCATTTAAAATCGCTAAAATATCATCTGCCGTTTGTGCTTGACGAATGCGTTGTTCTACATCATCTTGCAAGGCTTTCGTTAAAAGCTGCAACAAATGCAAATGCTCATCGGATTGAGCCGCAATCGCAACAGCCAAATACACGACTTGACCTTGCCCCCAATCTACACCTTGTGGGAAATGCACCAAACGCACGCCCGTTTTCACAATCGCTTGGCGACTTTGCGGTGTACCATGTGGAATAGCAATTCCCTGCCCCAAATACGTTGCCGATTGTGATTCACGCTGTTGCAGACCAATTAGATAATCTACTGTGGTTAAACCATCTTGTTGTAAAAAATTTGCGATACACTGCAACGCTGCCGCTTTATCTGCAGCGTGTTGGTGCATATACACATGGGAAGATTCAAGCATTAACATAAAGATGTCATCTAAATTAAAAAAATCTGTGCATTATAACGCATTTTAGCTACAAAATTCATGGCAAGAATGCTGATTGAACAAACTATTTGTAATCTACTCATCTTTAGTAAACTTACATTTTCAAGCACAACCATTCATTCCTATTAAAATTGCCACATCAACAATATTAGGAATATTTTATGGCAACTTATTTCATTTCACGTCATGCTGGTGCAATTGCTTGGATTCAGCAAGAACCCATTCACATTGATCATTATTTAACACATATTCATGACGATGATTTAGCCATGTTTCAAGCTGGCGATGATGTGATTGGTATTTTACCGACAGCCATTATTGCCGACTTAAATGCCAAAGGTGTGCGTTATTTCCATTTATCTTATCGCACGCCACAAGCATGGCGTGGCGTAGAATTATCTGCTGAACAATTGCGTGCCTTAGGTGCTTGCTTACAAGAGTTTCACGTCCAACGTATAGAACAATAATAATTTTCAATCAAGTGATATTCATCACAAAATCAATTATTCACTATTCCCCACACACTGCTTTTTTGCTAAAATAACGCCCTTTATCCCTGCTGTTTTGACAGCATTTTCCAGTATCAGCGAACTGTTTTTTCGCCTTGATTGAGTATCTTTATGAAATTTGAAAAACTCGCCCAATCGGGTCGTGCCAGACGTGGGCGTTTAACCTTGCAACACGGCACAATTGAAACGCCTGTATTTATGCCTGTCGGTACTTATGGCACAGTCAAAGGAATGTTACCCCGAGATATTGAAGAGATTAAAGCTCAAATTATTCTCGGTAATACCTTTCACCTCTACTTACGCCCAGGGTTGGATGTGATTAAACAACACGGCGGTTTGCATGAATTTATCCGCTGGGATAAGCCGATTTTAACCGATTCTGGTGGTTTCCAAGTGTTTAGCTTGGGTAAAATGCGTAAAATTGCCGAAGAAGGGGTTACATTCCGCTCACCGATTGATGGCTCAAAAGTGTTTTTATCGCCTGAAATTTCAATGGAAATTCAGCGTGTGTTAAATTCTGACATCGTGATGATTTTTGATGAATGCACGCCTTATCCTGCCACACATCAGCAAGCTCAAGAGTCATTGCAGTTGTCGTTACGTTGGGCAAAGCGTTGTAAAACCGCTCATGATGAAAGTGGCAATCCGAATGCCTTATTTGGCATTATTCAAGGTGGAATGTACGAAGATTTGCGTGATGAATCTTTAAATGGTTTGCTGGACATCGGTTTTGATGGCTATGCGATTGGTGGTTTATCGGTCGGTGAACCCAAAGAAGAAATGATTAAAGTGTTGGATTATTTGCCGAATAAAATGCCACACGATAAACCACGTTATTTGATGGGCGTGGGCAAGCCTGAAGATATAGTAGAAGCGGTGCGGCGTGGCATTGATATGTTTGACTGTGTGATGCCAACACGCAATGCTCGTAATGGTCATTATTTCGTTACCGATGGTTTGGTGCGGATTCGCAACAGTAAATATCGTCATGATGAACAACCTTTAGACGCTCATTGCGATTGCTATACTTGCCAAAATTTTACTCGTGCTTATCTCTATCATCTGGAGAAATGTGGCGAAATGTTAGCATCTATGCTCGGTACAATTCATAATTTGCGTTATTATCAACGTTTGATGGAAATGA
>JAUNHS010000129.1 GCA_030523805.1 Acinetobacter sp. | reverse complement strand
ACAATCGTCCTAAAGGTCAAATTGACACGACTATTTTTCACTTTTAGCTGTTTAGGAACGCTATGCTGCCAATGATGTTGCAACTCCCCTGCCATCACCAACATACTGCCATGATGCAATGGAATTTCCAATTTAACATCATGCTGTGCTTTTAAGCGTAATAAAAAGCGACGACTTTCTCCAAAATTAATTGATGCAATCATAGGATTTTTACCCAACTCTGGCTCAGCATCGGTATGCCAGCTAATATAATCTTCCCCTGAGCGATACCAGTTTAACAATACGCTATTAAATCTATGTTTACACACTTTTTCCAATTCATCACGCAACGCATTCAATTCCGCTGTCCATGCGTGTGGTTGTAATGTAATCCCAGAATAAGTATAAGGACGACCTTCATCGCCATACCACGCAGAAACTCGGGGCAATAAATGCGTTTTGCCATACATTTGAATACAATCCTGATGCCATGCAATATTTTTAAAAGCCAATTGATTAATATTTGGCTCATGCTGCCAATCATGTTGATGATGATTAATCTGCTCACAGGCTAAAAAATAGTCCAAATAGGCATCACTTTGTGCCGTTGTAAAATAATAAGGTGCATAATATAAACGCCCAAAAGGCACATCAATCACAATTCCTTTGCCATCAGCGTGCATTTTTGCTGGATACGATGTATCTAAAAAGCACTGATTAACAATCAACTGCTCAGTATTTTGTTGTTCTATAGCATCAAATAAATTCATAGTTTCACCTATCATCTCAAATCTAAATCTTGCGATAAGTATAATGCAATCGTCCCCACACACTCAAAATTATAAGTTTACAATAAAAACACCCTTAAAACCATCGGCTCTAAGGGTGTTTCAATTCGCATGAATTATAACAAATTACGCTTCAACATTTGCTTGGATAAAGTTTTCAATACCCATTTTTTCAATTAAATCAAGCTGATTATTCGCCCAATCTAAATATTCTTCTTCATCTTCCAAAATATGTTGTACCAAATCACGAGATACATAATCTTGGTTTTGCTCAGCAATCGCTACTGCTTTTTGCAATGCTTCAATGTTTTCATGTACTTTACGCACATCGCATTGAATCACTTCTTCAGTGTGCTGACCAATGTACAATTTACCCAAATGTTGTAAATTTGGTAAACCTTCTAAAAACAAAATACGCTCAATCACTTTATCAGCGTGTTTCATTTGATGGATTGATTCTTTGTAATCCGCCTTACCCAACTTTTCCACACCCCAGTCATTATACATACGAGCGTGCAAGAAATATTGGTTAATTGCTGTTAATTGATGAAACAACACTTGGTTTAATTGATTGATCACATCACGGTTGCCTTTCATGGGCTTGCTCCTCAATGCAAATGCTGTATTTTGAAACCCATCAACATCGGAATTTCATCAAAACATCTGCGAATCATGGTTAATATTGAATGATGGCAATACTAAACAATTTTTAAGCAAATAGCTAGTAATTTTTTGAACAGCAAATAGAAGTAATTATCAAAATAAGCGTGTATTTTGAGCATTTCTTATTTATAAATTGGTTTAATTTTCATTTACTTAACAGATGATTTTCATTCTTATTTTGCACGTCCTTGTGCTAAATGATAGATCATGGTTATATCAAATGATTGTCATCTATTTTTTAGATTAATTTGCCATGCTTATGACAATAAAGAACGCTCCATGCGTAATTTTTCAATAATAATTTTCAAAGATAAATCATCACCACATTTTATTATGCAGCGACTGATAAGCGTGCAGCAATTTGTGCCACTTCTTCTTTAATAATTGCACGAGCTTCAGGGGCACAGCGTCCACAGCATGTCCCTAAATCTAGCAAATCACGCACTTCACGGAATGATTCTGCACCATTCTCTACGGCATTTTTGATGTCTTGGTCGGTAATTCCACGGCATAAGCAAACGTACATGTTTTCGCTCCTTGTCGTTAATCATTTCTAAATAAGATAACTTATAATATTGATAACTACTATCATCTGTCAACAACTATTATTGTTTTTTCCCTTTTTTATTATTGTTTTTTTGAATAAAAAAATGCTACCTTATCGGTAGCACTTGTTAAGCAATGAAACGCTGTTTAATTTGTGGAATTATTCACCAATAACCACGATGCCGTCCATTTCTACTAAAGCACCTTTTGGCAAACTAGCCACGCCCAATGCGGCACGTGCTGGGTACGGTTGAGCAAAATATTCACCCATAATTTGGTTTACTAATTGAAAATGCGATAAGTCAGTAAGGAAAATATTTAATTTTGCAATATCTGCCAAAGTACCACCAGCAGCTTCGCATACTGCTTTTACATTGTCAAATACACGGCGGATTTGTGCTTCAATACCATCTACCAATTCCATTGTATAAGGGTCTAAACCAATTTGACCAGATAAATACAAGGTATTGCCCACTAAAATGGCTTGTGAATATGTACCAATCGCTGCGGGTGCTTTTTCGGTATGAATTACTTGACGAGTCATCATGATGTCCTTTAAAAAAGAAAGTATGAATATGTCTTTTATAGCATAAAGTGCTTTAAATCGCTATATAAAATGTGAATTTAATCGCCAATCACAGGGTCTATAGGCATAAAAAAAGACCTTACGGTCTTTTTTATTTTGTGGCAAATGGTTATTGCGTTGTCGTTGTTTCTGCTTTGGCATCATCTTTACATGTGCTTGGTAAGATTTTATCTGCAATACCATTTTGTGTGCCACTCTTACATACCCAGCGAGTGATTTGTCCATCTTGCAATTTTGGTACTAATTCAATGGTTTTACCTTGGTTTGAGCCTGAAGCAAACGCCACGACAATTGCTCCTGATTCATTTAAAGTTACGCCACCTGTTGTAATGTATTTACCTTCTAAAGCCTTGGCTTGTTCGCTCATTGCTGTATCTTTTTGTGCAGCTGCAATGCCTTTTTCCATCGCTAATAAGCCTAAATCGGTACGCAAGCCTGCTGTCAGTTGAAAGGCTTCAAGTGCTTGGCTACGAGCCACATGGTCTTGATAGCGTGGAATCGCAAAACTTGCTAGAATGCCAATAATTAATACGACAATTAGTAATTCAATTAAGGTAAAACCTTTTTGTGCGGTCATCGTTGTACTCCAAAGTTGTTTATTCATCCATTAGGTCAATCCCTAATTTGGGTAGATTATAGTCAATTCATATCATGTATTCAAGATAAGTATCGGCTTTTATGTGATTTTTTATTTGTATAAAATCCTACTATGCTCAATAAAAATACACACATTAAAATCCACCATTTTTACAAATTTCTCTCTATTTTTATTAAAATACAGGTACAATAGCAACTTTCATTTCTTATTCAATCTTATTCGCTGGAAAATAGTCATGCCACCTTTTGTATTGATTGACGGTTCTTATTTTTTATTTCGTGCATTTCATGCTGTACCCCCTTTAACGACATCATCTGGATTGCACACCAATGCCGTGCGTGGTGCAATCAATGCAATTCAAAAATTAATGCGTCGCACCCAACCGACACACATGGCGGTGATTTTTGACACACCTGAACCAACATTTCGTCATCAACTTTCCCCGACATATAAAGGCAATCGCCCAAGTATGCCTGAAGAATTATCCGAGCAAATCCCTTATTTACACGCTTTAATTCAGGCACTCGGCATTCCATTATTTAAACTGCCAGGTGCAGAAGCCGATGATATTATTGGTACATTGGCAAAGCGTGCAGTAGCAGAAGGTCATCATGTACTCATTTCCACTGGCGATAAAGACATGGCACAATTGGTATGTGAGCAAATTCAACTTGAAGATAGCTTTAAAGAAAAAGTGATGGATACGCCTGCAGTCATAGAAAAATTTGGCGTACGTCCTGATCAAATCATAGACTATCTCACACTTATGGGTGATGCCGTAGATGGCATTGCTGGCGTACCAGGAGTGGGAGCAAAAACTGCGGCTAAATTGCTCAATGAATATGGCACTTTAGAACAAATTATCGCCAATGCACACAACATTAAAGGCAAAGTGGGTACAAGCATTGCAGAAAATTTAGAACAAATGAAACTAGACCACCAATTAGCCACCATTGTTTGTGATTTAGATTTATCGCTAGATTGGCACGATTTAAAATTAAGTCCACCCAATGTTGATGCCTTGCAAAAGTTGTATAGCGAATTAGAATTTCGTACGCAATTAGCATCGCTGAATCACCCGAATAATCCTGACAATCCACAATATCAAGCCAGTCAAACAGCATT
>JAUNHS010000128.1 GCA_030523805.1 Acinetobacter sp. | reverse complement strand
AATTGGAAAGTGAAGCGACCATTCAACAGCAAATACAGCAACTTCGCCAGCAATTGCAAGCAGCAGCAAAAGAAGAAATTGCATTGATTTTAGAGCAACATCAAACATCTGCTCAATAAGCATTGATACAATAAAAAGCCCCTGGTTTTAGGGGCTTTTTATTTCTATTTAAGACGCTTTTAAATTTGCCCACGCTTGAATTTGAGCAGTATCGTACACAATTTTATTATTTTGCTCAGTTACAATTTTACATTCGTGCAAGCCATCATAAGTATTGCTTACCAATTGTTCATCTTCATTTTTAAGCACCCTACGAATTGATTTCAGCAATGTCTCTTTTTTCGCAGGTCGGGCATTCAATGTAATCAAATAATCACAATAGCGTTTAATATGTTGTAAATTTGATTTTTGTTTTAATTCATCAGATGTTGGAATATCAAGTTGTACTGCATTTTGCGATTGCTTTTGTGAAGTTGTTAGCAACCAAGTTATGCTATCTTCTTCAATATGCAAAATTTGCTGAGCTGTTAAAACTTGAATAAGCTGTTGAATTTGTGGTTCGGTTAAATTAAAACGACTTTTAAGTACATTATTCAAAGCTACTTCATTTTTGGGCTGATTTCCACTAAAAAATTTAATACATTCATTAAGATAGTTATTAGGATTAAATGTCTTAATTCTCTGCACTGAAAATTTCATCAATGCCAACAAATCCGCCACATATTGTAAGGCTTTATCATTGCTCATAATATCAATGTGATACTGTTTAGGGTCATGTGTCTTTGATAATTGCCCTGCGACAAAAGCCAAGCCAAAATCTGCGGCGTCTTTGCCCACTTTTGGCATTTTGATAATGTGCAATTTTCCAGATTGAATATGCTTAGAAAAAGTTAATAAATGATCTAATTTAATATTCATCGTGCCTGTGGCATAGACCAAATAAATTTTGCTGTACTCTTTGAACAATTTCAATAATTCATCATCTTTCTTGACAATATTTTCAATATCTAATAACAAAATCTTTTGCATCATCAACTCCTTAGCACCAATTTTTAATAATGCGGCGGTACATTCAACAACGGATCAAATGGTGCAATACCTTCACTCAAATCAGCCGCCTGCACACGTTGATATAATAAATGCAACTTTTTATTCAAGTCAATCAATTCCTTATCCTGCTGAGCAACTTTATCGCTTAACTGCTCAATCCAATCATCTAAAAAGGCAATACGAATTTGTAAATCGGCAATCGTTTGTTCCAAATTATTTTTTTCTAATACCGTTTCATTCAACGTACTTTTGTTTAACATTTCAGGGCATTCTGGTGTAAAATCTGTCATCTCTATAGCTCCACAGTGAACAATCATGGCTTATATTACTTTACGCAATGTACATTTGGCTTTTGGTGGCCCAGCATTACTTTCAGGTACAGATTTTACCCTAGAACGTGGCGAACGTGTATGTTTAATTGGACGAAATGGCGAAGGAAAATCCACATTACTCAAACTCATTCACGGTAGTTTAGTGGCTGATAGTGGCGAAGTTGCCATTCAAAATGGTGTGCGTATCGCCATGCTCGCACAAGATGTACCCATGGACAGCGGACGAGTGGCCGATATTGTCGCTGAAGGAGCAGGCGAAGTCGCACACGTTTTAAAAGCCTATCATCAAGCCAATCAGGCTTGCATTGCAGGCGATTTAGCCGCTTGTGAACGTATGGGCGATTTACAACATCAGCTTGACCAATTAGACGGCTGGGCGTTGGACAATAAAGTTAATCTCATTTTGAGCAAAATGGGACTTGACCCTGATGCTGACCTTGCCGATTTGTCGGGTGGACGTAAACGTCGTGTCTTGTTGGCACGAGCTTTACTTACGCAACCTGATATTTTATTGCTTGATGAACCGACCAACCATTTAGATGTGGAAAGCATTGAATGGCTAGAAAAATTTTTATTAGACCAACCGAATTTAACGCTGCTATTTATTTCGCATGACCGTTCGTTTGTGGATACGCTTTCTACTCGTATCGTGGAATTGGACAGGGGCATTTTACGCAGTTTTGATGGCAATTATTCACGTTATTTAGAATTAAAAGCTCAACAATTAGAAGCTGAAGATAAACAAAATGCTTTATTTTATAAGAAGTTAGCCGAAGAAGAAGCATGGATTCGTCAAGGCATTAAAGCCAGACGTACACGCAATGAAGGACGTGTGCGAGCTTTAAAAGCCTTGCGTGAAGAAAGCAAAGCGAGACGTTTCCAACAAGGCAAAGTCAATATGAATTTGCAAGATGCCCAACGTTCAGGCAAATTGGTGTTTGATATTGAGCATTTATCGGTGGATTATGACGGCACAGCGTTAATTAAAGACTTTTCAAGTATCGTGATGCGTGGCGACCGTATTGGCTTGGTGGGCGATAATGGTGTCGGTAAAACCACCTTAATCAAAGCCATTTTAGGCGAAATTGAACACGGTGGCACAGTCAAAACAGGCACACAATTAGAAATCGCCTATTTTGACCAATTACGCAACCAATTAGATTTAGAAAAATCCGTTGCCGATAACGTGGCAGAAGGCTCGGATTATGTGGATTTAAATGGACAACGTCGCCATATTTTAGGCTATTTACAAGAATTTTTATTTGCTCCCGAGCGTGCGAGAACGCCTGTCAAAGCCTTATCAGGTGGTGAACGCAATCGTGTATTATTAGCAAAATTATTGCTTAAACCATCTAATTTAATCGTGATGGACGAACCGACCAACGATTTAGACATGGTTACATTGGAATTATTGGAAGAATTATTGGGCGAATATAAAGGTACATTATTGCTAATTAGCCACGACCGAGCTTTTATGGATAATGTGGTTACATCAACGTGGGTGTTTGATGGACAGGGCAATATTGCGGAATATATTGGCGGTTATCAAGATTATTTGGCACAACGCCCTGTGATAAAACCTACTGCTGAAAAAGTGGATAAAACCAAAGTTATCCACAATACGGCTGTAATTGATGAAAAAATTAACAATAGAACACCTGAAAAATCTGAACCAAACAAGCGTAAACTCAGCTATAAAGAGCAACGTGAGCTAGAAGCCTTGCCGAAAGAAATTGAACAATTAGAGCAAGAGCAAAGTGAATTGAGCGAAAAATTGGCAGATGGTTCATGGTTTACACAAGATATGACTGCAGCAACGCAAGCCAGTGAGCGATTGGCGGAAATTGAATTGTTAGTGTTAGAAAAATTGGAGCGTTGGACGGAATTGGAAGGGTAATCTATTACCCTTCTTTTTACAAAAAAACACCGTATACTTCAATTAGATATAAGGTGTCTTATTATTGTTAAGTAAAATATCATCACATCGTTAAAATAGAGCCCAATCTTATAATTTTTTACGAATTTGTGTTGGTTTATCAAATTGCTTAAGATAATTCTATCTGTGTCTTTTCTCTGGTGTCAGCAATGGTTTATTATTGCTTAGATGCAAAACTGGTTTGGTATTAGAGCGAACAATTTCCGCATTCAATATAACCGCTGGATTTTTTACTTGTTTCATAACATCCCCTTCGTAATAATCTCTTTCTAGATACCAAATACCATTACTGTCTTTACTCAAAGACCATACATTTGGACCAGCTTCACTCCTTGGTCTTCCATAGCCTCTATCACAACGTTTTGGTACGTCTTCATAACCTCCATCGTTGTTTGGAACTTTAATTGTCACAATTCTTGTTTTGTACTCTCGACCATTTTCTGTCAGAACTGACTCGCCTGTTCTTTCTTCCAGCCAGCCAATATCTTTATGTTCAGGGTTAGCATGACTTACAAATAATGATGATGGCGTTAACGATTTACAATTTCTTCTTTGTGCAAGCTCATAAATAGTTGGTAAACGCCAATCAGAATATCCGCCAACATTTTTGGCATTTATATATTTGTCAATATACTCCTGTGTATCAGCCCATGTTAATTTAACAAGATTTCCTTCGCATTCTTTAGTTGTCTCATTATAAATAGAACCTAGACGACATGGGTACCATACTAAGCTAGGATCTGTTTTATAAGTATAGGCATTTCTATTACCACCGGATTGTTCTATAGCGGATGCTAAATTACAGGCCAGAGCTAAGGGTAGGCAAGCAGCCCAAACAAAAAATTTCTTCATATAAATCCTTTAGAATTAAAAAATACAGATTTTAACCTTCTCTGACAAGAGAAGGTTAAAAATATTATAATATTTTTGAAATTCACGAATAATAAAACCCCCACTTAAACAAGTGGGGGTAAAAATAAAGAGCTGGCGATGACTTACTCT
>JAUNHS010000127.1 GCA_030523805.1 Acinetobacter sp. | reverse complement strand
AGTTTTGCAGTTTTGCAGTTTTGCTCACAAATGATAGACATCATCGTGGATATGGAGCAATTCAATTGGTCTTTTCTAGTCTTATTTTTATTTTCTTATTTCTACCACTGGTACTCATTCTTTATTATAGTGTTCCATCACTATATTTGCGTAACTGGATTTTGGTGATTTCATCGGTTATCTTTTACGCATGGGGCGAGCCATTTTGGGTAATTTTATTACTCATGTCTGCAACGGTAGATTATTTTAATGGTAAATTTATTGAAAAACATCGTGGTAAACCCATTGCCAAATTGGGTCTTATCAATACCATGCTATTTAATTTAGGCTGTTTATCCGTCTTTAAATATAGTGGATTTATCATTGAAAATGTCAATGCTGTAACAGGATTTAAAATTCCAGAACCAGGGTTTACCTTGCCTGTCGGGATTTCATTTTATGTGTTTATGTCCATTTCCTATACTTTAGATGTATGGTATGGTCGTGTCAAAGCACAACAATCTTTTGCATCGTTCTTGGTTTATATTGCCAACTTCCACCATCTCGTTGCAGGTCCAATTATCCGTTATGGACATATTGCCAATGAAATTACCGAACGTTTCTTTAAATGGGTAGATTTCCATCAAGGGGTCAATCGCTTTAGTAAAGGTTTGTTTAAGAAAGTATGTATTGCCAATACCGCTGGTGCTTTGGCTGTACCTTTACTTGCTCAAGATGCCGAATCAGCCACCGTACTCGGTGCGTGGATTGGTATTTTACTATTCTCTTTGCAAATTTATTTTGACTTCTCTGGCTATTCCGATATGGCCATTGGTTTAGGGAAAATGTTTGGTTTCCATTATCATGAAAACTTTAAACACCCTTATACTGCAAAATCTATTACCGATTTCTGGAGACGTTGGCATATTTCCCTTTCTAGCTTCTTTAAAGACTATGTTTACATTCCGTTAGGTGGTAATCGCTACAAGCAAGTCCGCAATATTTTAGTCGTATGGATGCTCACAGGGGTTTGGCACGGTGCAAGCTGGAACTTTATTTTCTGGGGCTTGTATTTTGGCTTGTTATTATTGGTAGAAAAATTTGTACTCAATAAGATTTTAGAAAAGTTACCTGCAATTTTCCAACATGGCTATGCGATTTTCTTCATTCTCATCGGCTGGGCGATTTTCTACTTTACAGATTTAAATCAGCTGTGGACACATTTACAAATTATGTTCGGTGTAATTTCTGCACCTTTAGCCGATTATGAAGACTTCTCTTTGCTCAACTCAAATGCTTATTGGTTGGCATTAGCTCTTATTTTGTGTTTCCCTGTACATCGTAAAATGCAGGAATTTTTGCAAAAGCGTTTTTCTCCAACTGTGGTGGCAATGGCAGATTTTGCACAAAATTTACTCTACTTAGGTTGTGCTATTGCACTCTTAGTAGGTAGCACATATAACCCATTTATCTACTTTAGATTCTAATTTAAGGAGATTGCGATGACTAATATACCCAATCATTCAACCAATCCATCTCAAGATGTCCCTGAAGAGCAAAGTCAGGTACATAGCAATGTGTATATTCTCAACTCTTTAATTTTTGTTGCGATAATGATTGTCGGTGGTATTGCCTTTTGGGTCTTACCACAACAATCTATTTCTACCGATGAAAATAGAACGCTCACCGCAAAGCCTGAAGCAACACAAGAAAGCATTTTATCGGGCAAATACGAAAAGCAATTTGAAGAATATTACAACGACCATTTTCCACTACGAAATATGTGGATGGATTTTGCCAATCATCTCAATGCGTTAAAAGGTGTGCAAAACCAAGAATTTCGTGTGATTAATGCACCAGCTCCACAACCGCAAGCCGCAGTCGCTCATGCGGCAAAAGATGGTGCTGCCAATCCATCTGAGCAGATTGATGATGCAGATTTTAACAAAGTCAAAGGCGTTATTGTCGTCAATGGTCGTGTGGTGCAAAATTTTGCAGGTTCAAAATATACGCTCTCTCCTTATACCGATTTATTAAATCTGTATCATCAAACCTTAGGGCCATCGGTAAAAATGTACGCCATGATGATTCCATCGGGTAGCGATTTTTACTTACCACGTCAGGTCAATAATGGTGTACTCAAAGAAAAGGAAAATATAGAGCTATTTAAAACCTTACTTCACCCTGAAATTACGCACGTTTCGGCTTATGACTTACTCATACAGCATAAACAAGAGTATATTCACTTTTATACCGACCACCACTGGACAGGGCTTGGTGCGTATTATGCTTATGTCGCATTTGCTCAACAAGCTGGCTTTACACCACTGAGTTTATCTCAAATGACGCATGTGAAACGAGAAAAAACGTTCCTAGGTAGTTTGTACAATTACACCAAAGATAAAGCCTTAACCAAAAATCCAGATACCTTGGAATATTACAAAATTCCAAACCCTGTAACAGTAACTGTCTATCGTAAAAACCTAAATAAAGGTACAGTAGGCACGCTATATGTAGATTTTTCTAATGATTATGGTGCATTCCTTGGCGGTGACCATGCACTTACGCATATCAAAACAAGCAACCAAAGTCAGCGAAAAATCTTAATGATTAAAGACTCTTTTGGTAATGCCTTAGCACCTTATTTAGCAGCTCATTATGATGAAGTGTTTGTTGTAGATTATCGCTACTTCAAAGGAAGCATTCCAGAGTTTATGAAAAAACATCAAATTGGTGAATTTTTATACGCTCACAACTCCTTTGCTTCCAACTCCAATGCTGCTGTGAAATACGGCAAAGCAATGCTCAAAGGACAATAAAATCTTTTACCCCCCTATCGCCATCTTTACCATAAGATGGCTTTCATATAGAGATGACAATGAATATGTTTACACACACTAAAGCAACAGCAACGATTGCACTTGCATCATCACTCGGTGTATTTTTTTCTGGCTCAGCATGGGCAAATACCACACCGCTCAATAGCTTTGAAAAGGCTCAAATTCAAATTTCAAGCAAAGAAGTGGCTCACAGTACGGTTTTACAACAACCAACATTTACACCACACCCAACATCTACTGCGTTCAATCCCGCTTGGCCATCAAATATTCAATATGCTCAAAATAAAATTGAATTTGCCAATGCTAAAACGCTCGGACGTTTATATCAAAAATGGAAAAGCAATAGCCAACAGCCGATTGTTGTTGCCCACTTTGGTGATTCACATATCCAAACAGGTTGGCAAATTGCCCCTTTACGCCAAGCATTCCAAAACGCCAAAGGCAATGCTGGGCGTGGTATGATTTTCCCTTATGCCATTGCAAAAACTTATTCACAAGAAGACTATACCAGTAGCTTTACAGGCACATGGAAAACGGCAAACAGTATTCATCAACCACCTAAAATCGGTGTAGGTGTTTCAGGGTTTGTGGGTGTAACCAAAGACCATTTTGCACAAGTAAAATTTAATTTTACCAAAGCTGCTTTAGGCAATATTCAAGCAACTGTACTCTTCCGTGCATTAGATGGTGATTATCAACTTACCATGAGCAATGGCAGCCAGAGCCAAACGATTAATGTCTCTAGCCAAGCAGGTCAGCCAACACAAACTGCAACTTTTGATTTAGGCATGAGTGATAAATCACTCAGTCTATCTATTCAAAAGCAAGGCGGTGATGCTCAAGCAGCATTTGAATTGCATGGTATTAATCTTACCCACCCAAATCAATCTGGTGTGATTTATCACAATTTAGGTGTGGGTGGTGCTGCATTTAACGCCATTGTGCAACAAAAGCACTTTGCACAACAATTCCCAATGCTCAATGCTGATTTGGTGGTTTTGGATTGGGGAACTAATAATATTTTATATACCAACAAAATTGATGCCAACTTTGAATCTACCGTACGCCGCACGATCCAACAAGTACGTGCTGCCAATCCTGATGCAGCAATCTTATTAACAAGTGCTCAAGAAGCTCGCTATAAAGGACAACCTGTAACCATTTCTGCCGAGCTTTCAGCATTAATGCGTCGTATTGCGATAGAAGAAAATTGCTTATTCTATGATTGGTACACGATTGCTGGTGCTAGCGATTCCGTTTTTGTATGGAAAAATGCAGGCTTTGCATCTAAAGATAATATCCATCTCAATGGCAAAGGCTACCGTATCCGTGGTGAATTATTATCACACGCGTTATTTGATGTATTAAACAAATGATATGATACTTAAAGTTGTGTAGTATGATGAGCATGATTACACCATACTAAAATTACATATTTTTTTAATTTATGTATTGATATGTGATAAGTTTCTCAGATATAATACAGCAACTTTTATCTCCACTTCAAAGAAGATTTGTTAT
>JAUNHS010000126.1 GCA_030523805.1 Acinetobacter sp. | reverse complement strand
GCAATCGGGTCATAATGATGAATGCCTGCACTTAAACCATGCAAAATCAAACTTAAACCAAACGGCATACCATCGCCATGAATTTCACGTTGATGCAATTCAATTTGGTGCAAAATCGCATCAATCAACGCTGGGTCAATCGGTTTGCTGGCAACATCTTGTAAAATGTTCATCACGCCTTGTTCAAATTGCTCGGCCGATTCGGCATTTGAACCTTGTACACCACAATAAAACACCATTTCAAAATTGCTATCATCTACACCCATCAAAGGCGACGTAGCTTGAGCATAATCACAAGTTTCTAAATAATGGCGTAAAGGCGAAGCCGAATTTTCTAGCAATACACCTTCTACCAAACGCATTCCCAAACGCACTTTCAAATCGCTGGCTTGTGGCAACAACCAAGCCAATTGATGATAGCTTTTGTCTTTGCTGTCTTCACTGTCATAACGATAAGATTCAACCACTTGAATGGGTGCAGTTAAACGCTGCTCTGGCGTAGAATGCAAGGTTTCGCCACGTTCAAATTTGTGCAATGCCCAATCTTCAAATTGCTGATGTAATTCATTGACAGGACGATTACCAAAAGTCATAAACACCGCATTACTTGGGTGGTAATGCGTTTGATAAAATTCTACTAACTGTTCATAGCTTAAATCTGGAATCACGGCTGGGTCGCCACCAGAGTTGTAATGATAGGTCGTACTCGGGAATAAATGATGAGCCAGCTGATGATATAATTGGTCGGTCGGAGAACTCATTGCTCCTTTCATTTCGTTAAATACCACGCCTTTATAAACGGCTTGGTCATTTTCCAATTCTACACGAATGCCTTCTTGAGCAAAGTCTAATGGATTTAAATTGGCTGAAAATACCGCATCTAAATATACGCCTAATAAATTGTCAAAATCTTTTTTATTTTGTGTCGCAAAAGGGTAGGCTGTCCAATCGGCAGATGTAAAAGCGTTCATAAAAGTATTTAATGAACGGCGAATCATTAAAAAGAATGGATCACGCACAGGGAATTTTTCTGAACCACAAAGCACAGTATGCTCTAAAATATGTGCCTTGCCTGTGGAGTCCATCGGTTGTGTGCGAAAGGCAACTAGAAATACATTTTCATCGGACGGGTGTGCCAAGTGATAATGAATTGCCCCTGTTTTTTTGTGTTGGTATTGGGCAACATCTATGCCTAATGCTGGCATATGGTGCTGACGGATAAATTCAAAAGCTGGGTGCTGTGAGTGTGTGTTTGGCATGGTTTTTTGTCCATTTAAATATAAGGTTATTGGCGTGTGATTATAGCAGTATCGCTGCATGATATAAATATATCCCACCGATAAAGCGATGATTTTTATATTAAATATGAATAAAAAGTGGATAAAACATCGTCTGCTTTATCCACTTAAAATTTGCATTTTGGTTGAATTGAATACAATTACGCATCACGCAAGTTTTTGCGTAAAATTTTCCCTACATTAGACTTCGGCAGCTCGGCAATAAATTCCACATATTTCGGTACTTTATAGCCTGTCAAATGCTGACGTGCATAGCTCAAAATCTCTTCAGCAGTCAAACTATCGTCCTTTTTCACCACAAACAATTTCGGTACTTCGCCTGAATGCTCATCAAACACGCCAATCGCTGCGGCTTCCAACACTTTGGCATGATGCGTAACTACTTGCTCAATTTCAGTCGGATACACATTAAAGCCAGACACCAAAATCATATCTTTTTTACGATCCACGATTTTGGCAAAACCGTCTTTATCCATAATGCCAATGTCTCCAGAACGGAAAAAGCCGTCCGCAGTCATCACTTTTGCTGTTTCATCAGGGCGATTCCAGTAGCCTTTCATCACTTGTGGGCCACGAATAGCAATTTCGCCTGCAATCGGCTCGCCATCATCATCAACTGCACCTGCAGGGATAATATTGCCATCATCATCTAAAATCGCCACATCAGTTGATGGCACAGGAATGCCAATCATGCCTGAAAAATGACGATGTTGTGTTGGGTTACAAGTGGCAACAGGCGATGTTTCCGACAAACCGTAGGCTTCTAAAATGGTCAAACCTGTAATCTGTTGCCATTTTTCCGCAGTCGCAGGCAATACAGGCATTCCACCGCCCATAGCAATGCGTAAACTGCTGTGGTCAAGTTGTTGGAAACGTTCATTATGCACTAAGGCATGATACAAAGTATTTACCGATGGGAATAGGGCAGGTTTATGCTGTTCAATCGCATCAATCAATACAGGCAAATCTCGTGGATTGGACACTAAAATATTGGCTTGACCTTTATATAAACCAAACAAGGCACACACGGTAAATGCAAAAATATGATACAACGGAATAGCACATAAATGCGGATAATTCGGCTCAGTCGCTCCCAGTCCGCCCAATTCATTTTTAAACATTTCATCGCATTGCAAAATGTTAGCAATTAAATTGGCATGGCTCAGTTCTGTACCTTTAGATACGCCAGTTGTACCGCCTGTATATTGCAATACACAAGTATCATGCAGTTTTAAATTTGGGCGTTGATAATTAAAATGTTCAGCAGTAACAATGGCTTGTGGCAATGAAATTGCTGCCAATTCGCCCACTTGAATGCCATCATCAGTTGTTGCGGCTTGGCTTAATTCACTATAAAAATCATCAAGTTGCGTTGTAAAAATATGACGGATTGATGTTTCTTGTTGAATTTCTGCTAAGGTATCCACAGCAGATTGAATGAGAATAATGCCTTGTGCATGAGAATCATTGAGCTGATGAGCCAATTCTCGTGCGGTATAAAGTGGATTTACATTGACTACGATATGCCCAGCACGGATCACGCCCATCACAGCAACATAATATTGCAAGCAGTTCGGCATCATCAGAGCGATACGGCTGCCTTGTTCCAGCTCTAAAGATTGTAAATATTTTGCTAAAGCAAGGCTGTAACGGTCAAGTTGAGCATAGCTTAAACGGTGGTTTTGATGAATAAACGCCGTGCGGTCGGCAAATAACTGCATACTGCGGTCATAAATGTCCAATAATGAACTGTTTTCATCTGGGAGAGTGATGGTTTGTGAAATTGCAAACTTGTCATACATTGATTGCCAAACTTGTTCCATGAAAAATTTCCATCATTCAGGTGTAAAAATTGCTAATAGTTATAACGGATTTTTTATACTTTGGATAGCTCAAAATGCGTTTAATTTCATCAATAATACATACATTGCGGTAAAATTCTTGATTTTTCAATCATCTTGACCATAATAATGTACATTTTTTGGTGCTACATGGGGCTATGATGAATACATCAAAACCATTTTTTATGCCCACAGCGTATTTTGCGATTGCGTTGGGTTTAGGGGCATTATCTCTCGCTTGGCAACACGCCAGTCATTTATTCACATTTTCACATATCGTAAGTAATGCTTTAGGTATTTTATCGCTGGCGGTTTGGGCGTTATTTTTGGCATTATATGCCTATAAAATTGTGGCGTATCGTGAGCAAGTGTTGGACGAATGGCATTGTCCGTTACGTTTTTCACTATTGGCATTAATGCCGATTTGTACCATTATTGCAGGGGAAATTCTCACACGTTGGCATCATGGCATAGGCGAATTGCTGATTTGGCTTGGCATTATTGCTCAAATCAGTTATGCGACCTTACGCATTGGCACGTTGTGGCGTGGCGATATTTTTACAGAACAAGCGGTGCAACCTGCATTTTATTTGCCTGCGGTGGCTGCTAATTTCACCAGTGCAAGTGCCTTGGCATTGCTCGGTCATCACGATGTTGGCTATTTATTTTTCGGTGCAGGCTTGATTGCGTGGTTGGTGTATGAGCCTGTGTTATTGCAACATTTGCGTTTAAATATGACCGATGCTGCGGCTCGTCCGACTTTGGGCATTATTCTTGCCCCTGCTTTTGTTGGTGCGTCGGCGTATTTATCGCTCAATGGTGGGCAAGTGGATTTCATGGTTAAATGCTTATGGGGCTATGGCTTTTTGCAATTATTATTTTTATTGCGAATGTTGCCGTGGATTGCCGAAAAGGGCTTTAGTGTTGGCTTTTGGGGCTTTTCATTCGGCTTGGCTTCTATGGTCAGTGGAGCGGTGGTTTGGATTGAAACGATGCCAAATTTGGCAAAATTAGCTTGGTTTGCTTTTGGCTTTGGTAATGTGATGATTGCCATCTTGATTTTAGGTACATTATTACGCATTGTACAGGGGCGATTTTGGTTGAAAGGCTAGGTGCTGAACCGAATTTTCAATTCCATTGAACGAGCAAAAGGGCGGAAGATACCGCCCTTTATTGTGCTTTGATGATGAATATTTCAAACCATATCAATGACTTGCATAACGCTGCAAAATCTCCTGAATTTTCTGCGTTAAAATTTCATCGTTTTCATGA